>JAZBPO010000194.1:0-8951 GCA_036351675.1 Pseudomonadales bacterium | reverse complement strand
CGACCGGTGGCGCGCTGTCGTCGGGGACAGGTGGGAGGCATCCGGCGCTGCCGCTGCTTCGTATGGCGACAAGGCGCGGCGGCAGCGCCCGAATGCTCCCACCTGCCCCGGAGGAGAAGGGCCTACGCCACCATTCCCTTCAAGGCGCGCCGGATCAGCTCCTCCGTAGCCACCCCGTCCTCGTAGGCCGCGTTCACCGCCTTCGCCGCCTCCGTGGGCTTGTAGCCGAGCGCGATGAGGGCGCCCTCGGCCTCCTCGACGGCCCGGCTCGCGGCGTCCTGTCCCGCGACGGGTCTCGGTGCGGTGCCCAGCTCCGCCGGCAGATGCTCGCCGAAGGTGGCGACGATGCGATCACGCATCTCGACGATGAGGCGCTCGGCGGTCTTCTTGCCGACGCCGGGCAGACGCGTGAGCGTCGTGACGTCGCCATCCTGGACACACCGCACGAACTCGGCGGCGTCGATGCCCGACAGCAGCGTGAGCGCGAGCTTCGGGCCCACGCCGTTGACGCGGATCAGCGCCCGGAACAGATCGCGTTCACCGCGGCTGCGGAACCCGAACAGCAGCTGCGCGTCCTCGCGCACGACGAGATGCGTGTGCAGCACGAGTTCGCCTTCGGGCAGGTCGAAGAAGGCCGACAGCGGCGCTTCGATCTCATAGCCGACACCTGCGACGTCGAGCACGAGCTGTGGTGGCCGCTTCTCGACCACCGTGCCCCGGAGCAGTCCGATCACCGCTGCAGTCTCGAGCGCCGGAACCCGCGCGCACCGGCCAGACGGACCAGGCCGCGCTGACTGTGGACATGACAGATGGCGATGGCGAGCGCGTCAGCGGCGTCGGCCTGGAGCTCACCGCGAATGCCCAGCATGACCTGCACCATGTGCGAGACCTGGGCCTTGTCCGCCGCGCCGGTCCCCGTGAGGGCCTGCTTGATCTTCGGTGCCGCGTACTCGGCGACCTCGAGGCCGGCCATGGTCGCGGTGACGATCGCAGCGCCGCGCGCCTGACCGAGCTTCAGTGCCGACTCGGCGCTGCGGTAGACGAACACCTTCTCGATCGCGACCTGCTCCGGACAGTAGCTGCGGATGACCTCGTCGAGCCCCGCCTGGATCCTGCCGAGGCGCGCCGGCAGTTCACCCCCGCCGGTGCGGATGCAGCCGGACGCCACGTACTCCTGACGATTGCCCACGGCATTGACGAGGCCGTAGCCGGTCACCCGACTGCCGGGGTCGATTCCGAGGACGATGGTCATCGCAGGAGTCTAGCGTGACTTCCTTCGGCCGGGTGGGAGATGCGGGGACGGCTTGCTTCGGACAGGTGGGAGGCTTCGGACGCTGCCGCTCCTCCGTACGGGGGACGGAGCAGCGCGGCGCCCTTCGGCGCAGCATCGGTCCATCCCCACTCGTCGCGACGGCCACGCTTCGTGCGAACTTGACGCCGGCAGGACGTCGCAGGGACGGAGTCGATTTCCGCAAGCGGAAGTCGACTCCGACCCGACCGGCGAGACACCGTACGAGCTCAGCCGTAGACCGAGTCGTCGTAGCTCGCGTTCGAGTAGACGTTCTGCACGTCCTCGAGATCCTCGAGACGCTCGACGAGCTTCATCACCGTCTCCGAGGTCTCCGCATCCAGCTCCGAGTAGGTGTCCGGGATCATGGTGACTTCCGCGTCGTCGGGCTCGAGGCCCGCCGCTTCGAGGGCTTCCTTCACCTGCTGGAAGGCCTCCGGCGTCGTGGTGACCTGCACGGAGCCGTCTTCCTGGGCCTCGACGTCGTCGGCGCCGGCCTCGAGACAGGCCTCGATGATGGCGTCCTCGTCGGCGCCCGGCGCGAAGGCGATCACGCCCTTCTTCTCGAACAGGTAGGCGACGGAACCGTCCGTGCCGAGGTTGCCACCGTGCTTGCTGAAGGCGTGGCGCACCTCGGCGACGGTGCGATTGCGGTTGTCGGTCATGGCCTCGACGAGGATCGCCACCCCGGACGGACCGTAACCCTCGTAGGTGAGTTCCTCGACGTTGTCCGATTCGCCCCCGCCGGCGCCGCGCTTGATCGCACGCTCGATCGTGTCCTTCGGCATGTTCGCGCCCGTCGCCTTGTCCACGGCGAGGCGCAGGCGAGGGTTGTCGTTGATCTCACCGCCACCGACCTTCGCGGCGACCGTGATCTCGCGGATCAGCTTGGTCCAGATCTTGCCGCGCTTCGCATCCACCGCGGCCTTCTTGTGCTTGATGTTGGCCCATTTGCTGTGACCGGCCATGGTCCCCTCCTGCTACTTCTTCGCCTCTTCGGCCGCGTCCGCGGGCGCCTCACCGCCGGCGGCGCCGGTCTCCTCTCGCGCGCGGGCGCGCAGGGCGATCCCGAGCTCGCGTAGCTGGTGCTCGTCGACCGGACCGGGCGCTGCGGTCATGGGACAGGCAGCGGTCTGCGTCTTGGGGAAGGCGATGACGTCGCGGATCGCGTGGGCACCGGCCATGAGCATGACCATGCGGTCGAGACCGAGCGCGATGCCGCCGTGCGGCGGGCAACCGTACTTCAGCGCGTCCAGCAGGAATCCGAACTTCACCTCCGCCTCCTGACCGATGTCCAGCACGTCGAACACGGCGCGCTGCATCTCGCCATCGTGGATACGGATGCTGCCGCCGCCGAGCTCGTAGCCATTCAGGACCACGTCGTAGGCGCGGGAGAGTGCCCCGGCCGGATCCTCCCGCAGCGCCTCGGGCGTGCAGGAGGGCGCGGTGAACGGGTGATGCAGGGGCGAGAGCGAGCCGCCTTTGTCCTTCTCGAACATGGGGAAGCGCTCGACCCAGCAGGGCGCGTAGCCCTCGTCGAGGAGTCCGAGGTCCTCGGCGACCCTGTTGCGGAGTGCGCCGAGCGACTCGCTGACGACGGTGAAGCTGTCGGCGCCGAAGAACACGACGTCGCCGTTCTCCGCGCCGACCCGCTCGAGCACCGCGGACACGGTGTGCGGAGGCAGGAACTTGATGATCGGCGACTGCAGTCCGTCCATGCCGGCGGCGAGATCGTTCACCTTGATGTAGGCGAGGCCGCGCGCACCGTAGACGCCGACGAACTTCGTGTAGTCGTCGATGACCTTGCGCGACAGCGAAGCTGCGCCGGGCGCGCGCAGCGCGGCGACCCGCCCCTCCGGATCCTTCGCGGGGCCCGCGAAGACCTTGAACTCGACGTCTGTCATGAGGTCCGCGACGTCCGTGAGCACGAGCGGATTGCGGAGGTCAGGCTTGTCCGAGCCGTACTTCGCCATGGCGTCGTGCCAGCTCATGCGCGGGAACGCGCCGAGATCGACGCCGAGCACCTCGGCAAAGACGCTGCGCAGCATGCCCTCGGTGATCCCCATGACCTCCTCCTCGTCCGTGAAGGAGAGCTCGACGTCGATCTGCGTGAACTCTGGCTGCCGGTCCGCGCGCAGGTCCTCGTCCCGGAAGCACTTGGCGATCTGGTAGTAGCGGTCGACGCCCGCGACCATGAGCAGCTGCTTGAAGAGCTGAGGCGACTGCGGGAGGGCGAAGAACTGCCCCGGATGGGTGCGCGAGGGCACCAGATAGTCGCGCGCGCCCTCGGGTGTCGCCCGCGTCAGCACCGGCGTCTCCACGTCGATGAACCCGGCGGCCTCGAGTTCGCGGCGCACGACCGACACCACTCGAGCCCGCAGCTTCAGATGCTCGGCCATCTCCGGGCGACGCAGATCGAGGTAGCGGTAGCGGAGGCGAACGTCCTCACCGGCGTCCGAGTACTCGTCGAGCTGGAAGGGCGGCGTCGCCGCCGCGTTGAGGATCTCGAGCGCCTTGCCGAGCACCTCGATCTCGCCGGTCTTCATCTCCGGGTTGACCGTGCCTTCGGGTCGCGGCCGGACGCGCCCGACGATGCGCAGCACGTACTCGCTGCGGACGCGATCGGCGAGGGCGAAGCTCTCCTCCGTATCCGGATCGAAGACCACCTGGACGATGCCCTCGCGATCACGCATGTCGAGGAAGATGACGCCGCCATGGTCGCGGCGGCGCTGTACCCATCCGCAGAGTTCGACGGTCTCGCCGACGAGCGTCGCAGTGACGTCGCCGCAGTAGTGGGAACGCATTGGATGTCCTCTCGCGTGGAGCCTTCGGTTCGCTGGCTGCGGGGCGAGCTACGGGAACTGGCGGACGGAAGAACGTCGGTGGGTGTGCGGCGCCGCCCCTCCCGGAGCGGCGCGGATGCTAGCAGATAGCGGCCCGCGTGGCCGAGTGCCCCGCGGGGTCCGGTTCAGGCCGCGTCCGAGCTCTTGCCGCCCGACGAACTGGAGGACGGCGACGAGTTGTCACCGGAGGACTTCTTCTCGCTCTTGGCATCGGACTTGGCCGCACCGCCGTCACCATCGGTCTTCACGACGTTCTTCTGCTTGTCCTTCTTGAAGTCGGTCTCGTACCAACCACTGCCCTTGAGCCGGAACGCCGGCGCGGAAAGCAGCTTCTTCACCGAGGCGTGGCCACAGAGGCGACATTCGGTCAGCGGCGCGTCGCTGAACTTCTGGATCGCCTCGAAGGTGCCGCCGCAGTTGTCGCACTGATATTCGTAGATCGGCATGACGTCCGTTCTCCGTGAATTCCGGGCCGACGCGATGCCCGAAGTGCCCTGTCCAGCGCGCTGTTTAGGGCCGCCGCACGGTCATTTCAAGAGCGCCGGACGAACGGCGCG
This sequence comes from Pseudomonadales bacterium, assembly GCA_036351675.1. Taxonomy (GTDB): domain Bacteria; phylum Pseudomonadota; class Gammaproteobacteria; order Pseudomonadales; family Azotimanducaceae; genus JAZBPO01. The sequence goes on along the minus strand of JAZBPO010000194.1, from coordinate 4,263 downwards.
AGCACCTTTGCAGGGGGAAACGGCACCGTTCGGCAGCGCGAACGTTCCTTCGATGCAGAAATACGCGCATTTTTCAGTGTTTTCCGGCCTTTCAGCTTGCCGCTGAAGCCCCCACTGGGCTATAAATCGCCCGGCAGCACCATGCTTCCGGGGTCAGGGGGCCCGGGGCTGCCGGAGTTCGGGGTCGGCGCGTTCGCCGCCGGCGTCGGGCATCGTCGAGCGTCCAGGGGAGCGCAGGTCAGAACTCGGAGTCAGCGTGCCGGGTCGACGACCCTGCACGAAACGCCCCGTTTCTCGCCTTCCGACCTTGTTCACCCTTCGATTCCCGGGGTCGCGGAGCAGCGCCGGTCCACGAGCACAGCGACTGTCCGTGTCCACAAAGGGATCGATGCATGGCTGCTAGAAAGAAGGCACCTGCCAAGAAGCCGGCGGCGAAGAAACCCGCTGCCAAGAAACCCGCTGCGAAGAAGGCGCCGGCCAAGAAGCCCGCTGCCAAGAAGGCACCGGCCGCCAAGGCGCCGGCGAAGAAGACCACCGCCGTCTCGGAGAAGATGACCAAGACGGGCATCCTCAACGAGATCGCCGAGAACACCGGCCTGACGCGCAAGCAGGTGGCCGACGTCATGGGCGAGCTCGAGGCGGTGATCGAGCGTCATGTGAAGAAGCGCGCCATCGGCGAGTTCACGCTCCCGGGGCTGCTCAAGATCAAGACGATCAAGAAGCCGGCACAGAAGGCCAAGAAGGGCGTACCCAATCCCTTCCGGCCCGGCGAGACCATGGACGTCGCCGCCAAGCCGGCATCGGTGCGCGTGCGCATCACGCCGCTGAAGAAGCTCAAGGAGATGGCCCAGTAGGGCCCTTCGTCCTGCCCGCCCGGCACGCCTTTGCCGGGCGGTCTTCTACCTTCCTCCCGCACCGCTTCCGGTAGAATCGCCGACCTTCGCGCCTCGCCGATCGGAAGCACCATGAGAACGTCCGCCCTCCTCCTCTCCACCCTCAAGGAGGATCCCGCCGACGCGGAGATCCCGAGCCATCGCCTCATGCTGCGCGCGGGCCTGATTCGCCGCCTCGCCGCAGGCATCTACACCTGGATGCCGCTGGGTCTGCGCGTGGTAAGACGGGTCGAGGCCATCGTGCGCGAGGAACTGGACCGTGCCGGCGCCCAGGAACTGCTCATGCCGGCCGTGCAGCCCGCGGAGCTCTGGCAGGAGAGCGGTCGCTGGGACCTGTATGGACCGGAGCTGCTGCGCCTCGGTGACCGCCACGAGCGGCAGTTCTGCTTCGGTCCGACGCACGAGGAAGTGATCACCGATCTCGTGCGCCGCGAGGTGCGCAGCTACAAGCAGCTGCCCATGAACCTCTATCAGATCCAGACGAAGTTCCGGGACGAGATCCGCCCGCGCTTCGGCGTCATGCGTGCCCGCGAATTCGTGATGAAGGACGGGTACTCCTTCCATCTCGACGAAGCGAGCCTCGACGAGGCCTATCGCGCGATGCACGCCTGCTACTCGCGCGTGCTCGAGCGCATCGGCCTCGAGTTCCGGCCCGTGGTGGCCGACACCGGCAACATCGGCGGCGCGGAGTCCCACGAGTTCCAGGTGCTCGCCGACGCCGGCGAGGACGTGATCGCCTTCTCCGACGGTTCGGACTACGCGGCGAACGTCGAGATGGCGGAAGCGCTCGCGCCGGCGGGCGATCGCCCGGCCCCCGCGCAGGCGATGGAAAAGGTCGCCACGCCGAACGTGAAGACCATCGCGGACCTGGCCGAGTTCCTCGGTACGCGGCCGGAAGCGGGCGTGAAGACGCTGATCGTCCGCGGCGACCGGCCCGAAGCCGCGCTCGTGGCCCTCGTGCTCCGCGGTGACCACGAACTCAACGTCATCAAGGCCGCGAAGCTGGACGGCGTCGCCGACCCGGTGGAGTTCGCGGCGGAAGCGGACATCCGCGCGGCGGCCGGCGCCGGGCCGGGCTCGCTCGGCCCCGTCGCGCTGGAGATGCCGATCATCGTCGATCGCGCCGCGGCACATCTCGCCGACTTCACCTGCGGTGCGAACGAGGACGACTTCCACCTCACGGGCGTGAACTGGGACCGTGACGTCGCCATCGACGGCGAGCGCGTGCGCGTGGCGGACGTCCGCGACGTGGTGGACGGGGACCCGAGCCCCGACGGTCAGGGCACGCTGCGTCTGCGCCGCGGCATCGAGGTGGGCCATATCTTCAAGCTCGGCCTGAAGTACTCGGAACCCATGAAGGCGACGGTGCAGGACGAGGCCGGCGATGCCCGGACGCTCGTCATGGGCACCTACGGCTTCGGCATCACGCGCGTGGTCGGCGCCGCCATCGAACAGAGCCACGACGATGCCGGCATCATCTGGCCCGATGCGATCGCGCCCTGGCGCCTCGTGATCGTGCCACTCAACGCACACAAGAACGCGACGGTCCGCGAGACGGCGGACCGGCTCTACGCGGAACTGCGCGCGCGGGGTCTCGATCCGCTGCTGGACGACCGGGACGAGCGCCCGGGCGTGAAGTTCGCGGACATGGAGCTGATCGGCATACCCCATCGCATCGTCGTCGGCGAGCGCGCTCTCGCCGACGGCGAGATCGAGTACCGGGGCCGACGCGACGCGGAGTCGCAGCGCGTGAAGCTCGACGCGCTGCCTGCCTTCCTCGCTGAACGCGGCCTCGGATGACGTCGGAGGAGGGGTCGGTGGTCAGGGCATCGACGCTGCGAGGGCTGCTGCTCGCGCTGCTGCTGGCCTCGACGACGCCGGCGCGCGCTGCCGAGCGTGCCAGCCTCGCCGAGGACGAACTCGCGGCCCTGCGTAGCCAGCTCGCCGCCGTTCTCGCCGACACGGCCCCGGGGCACGACCGCTTCGACGCCGAGGTCTGGCTGCACGCGGCCGATCGCGCCCTGGAACCCTTCCTCGCGGACGCCGACGAGCGCCTCGCGCTGCTCAGCGTGGTCTGGGACGAGGCGAAGCGCCACGACATCGACCCGGAATTCGCCCTGGCGCTCATCGCCGTGGAGAGCACCTTCGATCGTTTCGCAGTGTCGAGCGCGGGCGCCCAGGGGCTCATGCAGGTCATGCCCTTCTGGAAGCGCGAGCTCGGGCGCATGGACGACAACCTGACCGATCCACGCACGAACGTGCGCTACGGCATGACGATCCTCGCCCACTACCTGGACCGCGAGAAGGGCGATGCAGTGCGCGCGCTCACCCGCTATCACGGCAACCGCAGGGACCTGTCCTATCCGGAACGCGTCTACCGCGCCTGGAACCGGTACTTCCGCACTTCCGTGCGGGGCGAGGTACCCGCGCTCATGGCCGCCTGCTATGCGGCGCGCCTGAAGACCTGCGATCCGGACTAGTCCGAAGCCCCGGGCGCTGCGTGCATCGACGTCATGGCTCCGTGCAACGCGTCCAGCGTCTGCGGGCCGCGCAGCACGGCGACGGTCTCGCCGGACGGATCGAAGACGAAGGTGGAGGGCAGAACCTCCGGCAGCTCGAGCCCGAGGAGCTCCGTGGGGTCCACGGCCGCCACCGGGAAGCGGATACCGAGCGCCGCGACCTGCGGTCGCATGGTGCCGGCGTCGAGCTGATCGAAGTTGATGCCGAGCACGTAGACGCCGTCCTCGGCGTGCAGGGCGTTGAGTTCGGGGATCTCCTCGAGGCAGGGCGCGCACCACTCCGCCCAGTAGTTCACGAACAGCCAGCTTCCGCGAAACTCCGCGAGCGCACGCCGTTCGCCGGAGAGCAGCTCGACCGAAGGTGCCGCAGGGGCCTCGGCGACGTCGGACTCGGCCGCCAGCGGCTCGTCGAGATGCCCGGACTCCTCCGCACAGGCCGCCAGCAGGGCAGCCGCGAGGACGCAGGTCCCGAGACGCTCAGCCGCGCGCATTGCGCCTGCCCTGCTCGGCGGTCGACAGGTTCGAGATACGATCATGGGAGCCTTCCTCCGTGCGGGTGTCTTCGCCCGCGAACAATTCCGAGAGACTGAGCGCCAGCGCCTCCTCGCGCGCACGCTGGACCTGCCGCACACGTTCGGCGAGGCGTGCATGCCAGTCCGAGCGCACATCGACCGACAGCTCCTCGAGCCAGTAGCCGGGCAGCGCGCGCACGACGTCGTCGACGGTCACACGATCGAAGCTGCGCGCCGGCAGCCAGTCGTCGTCCGCGTCACGACAGACGATGTCGCCCGCCTCCAACCCCGCGATCACGTCGGGCACGAGATCGGGCCCGAGCCGCAGCAGCAGGGGCT
>JAZBPO010000193.1:0-5946 GCA_036351675.1 Pseudomonadales bacterium | reverse complement strand
TCCAGCAGGAGCGCGCCGAGGGTCGGCTCGAGCGGCGCCTCCTCGGTGATCGAGGCCCGCGCCGCGCGCAGCAGACGCAGCTCCTCGAGCAGCGCATCGCGACGGGCGTCGTCCTCGAGCAGGGCGATGGCCGCGTCGAGTTCTTCGTCGCCCGCGCCGGCCTCGACGACGTCCGGCGCCCGGGCGAGGGCGGCGATCGGTAGCAGCAGAGCGAGCAGGAGGATCCAATTGCGGCAGAGGGGCGACACGGCTGAGTTACCGGAAGTGGGACGCGGGGACGCTAGTGTGCCGCCAAGGGAGGCGCGTTGCTCCGCCGCGTCCCGGCGAGGGGGGCTCGGGCGGTGGTATGCGGCCCGGGGCCAGGCCCCGGGCCGCTCGGCGGTGTCAGTAGCCCATGAGGCGCGCGAAGCGCTCACGGTGGTAGGACTGGTTGCCGAAGATGGTCTCGAGCGCCTGCGCGCGCTTGAGATAGAAACCGGCGTCGTACTCGTCGGTCATGCCGATGCCGCCGTGCATCTGGATCAGTTCGCGCGAGACGCGATGGAGGTGCTCACCCACCATCGCCTTCGACAGCGAGACCTTCGCCGGGATGTCGTCCGCACCCGCGTCGATGGCCGCGAGCGCCGCCTCGGCGCAGGATCGCGCGTGCTCGGTGCTGGTGAACATCTCCGCGGCCCGGTGCCCGAGGGCCTGGAAGGCACCGATGGGTTTGCCGAACTGCTTGCGGGTCTTGAGGTACTCGACGGTCATGTCGAAGGCGGCGGACGCCGTGCCGAGCATCTCCGCGCCGAGACCGGCACGGCCACGGTCGAGGATGCCCTCGAGGAGCCCGAAGCCGTCATCGACCGTGCCGAGGACGGCGTCGCCGCCCACGGCCACGGCGTCGAAGTCGACGTGCGCGTAGCCACGGCTGTCGGCGGTGACGAGCTGAGTGCGCGAGACGCCTGCCGCATCGGCCGGCACGACGAACAGCGTCAGGCCTGCCTGCTCACCGGCGCTGCCGCCGGTGCGTGCCGCGACGATCAGGTGCGTCGCCGCGCCGCCCTCGAGCACGAAGCCCTTGCGCCCTGAGAGCTTGAAGCCGTTGCCGTCCTTCGCCGCCTCGAGGGAGATCTTCTCCGGATCGTGCCGGGGCCCCTCGTCGACGGCGAGCGCGAACACGGCCGAGCCGTCGACGATCTTCGGCAGGTACTCGCCCTGCTGATCGGCGCTACCGCCGAGGCGCAGCGCCGAGGCACCGATGAGACCCGATGCCAGCAACGGCGAAGCCGTGAGCTGACGTCCGAGTTCCTCGAGGATGAGTCCGAAGGTGAGATAGCCGAGGTCGGAGCCGCCGTGCTCTTCCGGCACGAGGATGCCCGTCCAGCCCATCTCGATCATGGACTGCCACTGTTCCGGCCAGAACGCGTTCGCGATCTTCTCGTCCCGCATCTTGCGGAACTTCGTGACCGGCGACTCGCTCGTGGCCCAGGACTTCGCCTGGTCACGGATCAGGGACTGTTCTTCCGTCAGTGCTGCCATCGTTCGCCCGCGTTCCTCAGCCTTTCTGGGTCATCTCGGGGAGCCCGAGGATGTTCTTGGAGATGATGTTCTTCTGGACTTCCTTCGAGCCGCCGTAGATCGAGATGGCCTTGCCCCAGAGCCAGTCGCGCACCGCGCCGATCTCTTCCGGCGTGAACGCGTCGCCCTCCCAGCCGAGGCCCTGATACCCCATGAGCTCGAGCATCAGCTCGGCCTTGGCCTGGGTCACGTCGGTGGCGGAGTTCTTCATGATCGAGGCCGCGGCGGAGACGTTCACGTTGCCCTTCGCCTCGGCGGTGATGCGATCAGTGGTGAGCTTGTGCGCCTCGGCGTCCATGAGATGACGCGTGAGGCGACCGCGCAGGTCCTGATCGGCGAGGCGACCATCGGAATCGGTACCGACGTATTCCTTCGCCAGGTCCTGCAGTTTGCGCCCGGCCTCGCCGCGCGGGCCACCGGCGCCGGTCTGCGAAGCGCGCTCGTGCTGGAGCAGGCGCTTGATGACGTTCCAGCCGTTGCCAGGATCGGAGAGCAGGTCGTCCTTCACCGCCTTCGCGTCATTGAAGAAGGTCTCGCAGAAGGGCGAGGCCCCGGAGATGAGGCGGATCGGGCGCGTTTCCACCCCGGGCTGGTCCATGGGCAGCATCACGAAGCTGATGCCCTCGTGCTTGGTGCCCGAGGAGTCGGTGCGCACGAGGGCGCCGCACCACTGGGAGATGTCGGCCCCGGAGGTCCAGATCTTCTGGCCGTTGATGACCCACTCGTCCCCCTTGTCCTCGCACTTGGTGGCGAGGGAGGCGAGGTCGGAACCGGCGTTCGGCTCGGACAGGCCCAGGCACCAGCGGATCTCGCCGGATGCGATGCCCGGCAGGTGCCTGGCCTTCTGCTCGTCGGTGCCGAAGTCGAGGATCGTCGGCCCGACCATGGTGATGCCCATGCCGGTGATCAGCGGAATGTGATTGAAGCCGCCGGCACGGGCGATCTCCTGGGCGACCGCACGGGCGTGGGGCTGATCGAGGCCCGCACCGCCGTACTCCTTCGGCCAGGTCGGCGCGCCGTAGCCGCGCTCGGCGAGGGCCTTGCGCCACTGCTCGAGGGCATCGACATGGGCCGGGTCCTGTCCGCCCTCCATGGCCGGCGACACTCCCTTGAGGGAAGCGGGAAAGTTCGCCTCTGCCCACTGGCGGACTTCCGCGCGGAAGTCGGTCAGGTCAACTGCTTCGCTCATGCTCTGTCACTCCGGTCACGCGAGGATCCGCGAGCGGATCCCGCGCTGGTTCGGCCGCCGTGTCCGCCCGGCTGTGGCGACGGGGAGCGAGAGCTTAGGGAGCCACTGGACGATGTGTCCAGTAGCGAGGGCGGGTGCAGACCCGGGGCCCGGCCGAACCGGAAGCGCTGGAAGGGGGATCCGAGCGAGGAGCGCGCGTGGAGGCGCCGGATCAGCGCCCCGCCAGGACGCTCGATCCGGAAGTGGTCAGCGGCGGTCGCGACGACGCGCCTGGTCGCGACCGTGAGGCGGCCGCCCTGGGCGCACGAAGATCGGCGCGAAGCGCGGGCGGGCCTGCTGCCAGTGATCGAGGCCGACGCTGCACAGCAGGCCGACGAGAAACAGGGCGATCACCGCAGGGGGAACGATGGACGTGGCGAGTAGGATCGAGAGCATGCTCATGGTGGTCTCGCTGGCTGCGAGGACGCCGGTTCGCGGCCTCGATCGATCGATGACGAGAGGATGATCGACGCGACCCGGTTTGTCCACCTTTTGTCTAGACACAAGGTCGGCAGTCGTACGACACGCCGCGGCCCCGGGGAAGGGCAACTCACGTTCCGCCGGCCCGCGGCGCGCCGGTCGCGGGGAGCGGCCACGTGGAGTTCGGGTGGACCGAAGCGAAAGCTCGGCAATCGCGCTGTTCAGCGTCGGCGCGGTAGCCGAGAATCCGGTCTTCCGACCCGCAGGCACGCGGACCGGCGCCGGCGCGCAACAGGCCGCGCCGCGCACGTGGTGCTCGCCCCAACTGCAGCTGACCCGGAGGCAGGCGTGATCGGCCACCTTCTGCTCGCCGTCACGGAGCACGAGTCCGCGAGCTCCATGATGGCGCTCGCGAGGGAGTTCGCCGCGGCCAACGGCGCAAGGCTCTCCGTGCTCCTCGTCGCCGAGCCCATCCCGGATCTCGACCGCATCGCCGAAGCCACCGGCACGGACGCCAGCGTGCTCGCCGCGCGCGCCGAGGCGGCGCAGCTCGCCGCCTTCGAGACGACCATCGACACCATGACTGCGGCAGCGCCTCCGGAGATCACGGTGCGGACCGGCACCGCCTTCGTCGAGATCATCCGCCACGTCGTCGAACACGACGTCGACATGCTCATCAAGGCGCCCGATGCACGCGGTGCGCAGCTCGGCCACGTGCTCACCAGCACGGACCAGCATCTGCTGCGCAAGTGCCCCGGTGTGGTCTGGCTGAGCGACGCCGCGCCGCGCGGCATGCCGCGGACCATCGTCCTGTGCGTCGACGTCGACGACGGCACCGCGACCGAACCCGACACGGTCGCGGCCCTGAACGACCGCCTCGTCGTCTGCGCGCGCGCCCTCGCCGCCGCGCAGGACGCCGAGCTGCATCTCGTGCACGTCTGGGATGCGCCCGGGGCGGCGCTCGTCCGTCGATGGGCGGCGCCGGCGGATGCCGATGCGTCCGCCCGGGACTACACGGCGCAGGTCGAGGCGCGGCGCCGCGAGGCCTTCGCGCGGATCGAGGCGCGGCTGCGGGGGGACGGTGCGGATTCCGCGCAGTCGGGCCTCCGCGTCCGTGCTCACTTCCTCCAGGGTTCGCCGCGCCAGCGCCTGCCGGAACTCACCCGCAGTCTCGGTGCCGAGGTGCTGATCATGGGTACGACCGCCCGCACCGGCGTGCCGGGCCTCGTCATCGGCAACACCGCCGAGGACGTACTGAACAGCGTCGACTGCGGCCTGCTTTCCGTGAAACCCCCTTCCTTCGTCTCACCGATCACCGCCGACTGACGCCGCGCGGCACGTCGACGAGTTCGGCGGCAACCGCCGTTCCGGAACGCATCGGTCCGGATGGAGATGCGGTGACCGTCGACGCCTTCGCCCGCGCTGCAGCAGACCTGGCTCGCGGTGTGCGGGCGGCGGGCGCCACCACGACGGCCGTCGCCAGGGCTCTCGCCGGGTGTCGGTGCCTGCTGATGACGTTCCGCTCACGGCGCCCGGACCGTCGCAGCTCGGACTCGCCTCGCCAGGACGGTGCTCGTCGCGTCGGGCACGGCGGCGCATCATGACGCGACCGCGAGTTCCGGGGAGAGACCCGCATGAGCGTGCTCCACCGTATCGGCCCGCTGCTGACCCTCGGAATCGGCCTCGGAATCGGCGGCTGCTCCGAGTCCTTCGATCCGACCCCCGCCAGCGAGGCCCTGCCCCGCCAGACGAGCGCCTGGCCGAACTACGGCGGCGCCGGCGGCCGGCACTTCGTGGATCTGGACGTGCTCACGAAGGCCAACGTCGCCGAGCTGGACATCGCCTGGATCCACCGCACGGGCGATGAGAGCACGGTCTTCCAGGGCACGCCGCTCCTCTCCGCCGGCCAGCTGGTGCTGTGTACGCCGCACAATCAGGTCGTCGCGCTCGATCCGCTGACGGGCGGCGAGCGCTGGCGCTTCGACCCGGCCGTGGCGCGCCACGATCGCTACGCGAACGAAGGCAACTGCCGCGGCGTCGCCAGCTGGCGCGACGGAAAGGCGCCGGAGGCACCCTGTGGCGAGCGCATCCTCATGGCGACCAACGACGCGCGCCTCTTCGCCCTCGACGCCCGCAGCGGCGCGCGCTGCGACGAGTTCGGCGTGAACGGCGAGGTCGATCTCGCCCTCGGCGTCGGCCGCATCGCCTGGGACGGCGAGTACCAGGTGACTTCACCGCCGACGATCGCCGGCGATCTGGCCGTGGTGGGCTCCTCGGTCAGCGACAATGGCCGCACGGACGCCCCCTCCGGCGTCGTGCGCGCCTTCGACGTGCGCTCCGGCACCCTGCGCTGGGCCTTCGACCTCGCCCCGCCGGACTTCGAGCACACGACCATGCCCGTGAGCGACGCCGGCTGGGCGCTCGGTACGCCCAACGTCTGGGCCCCCATGGTGGCCGACCCGGAACGCGATCTCGTGTTCCTGCCGACGGGCAATCCCGCGCCGGACTACTTCCGGGACGGGCCCGCGGACATGGACTACTACGGCTCTTCCGTACTCGCGCTGCGGGCGTCGACGGGAGAGCTGGTCTGGCAGTTCCGCACCGTGCACGACGACTTCTGGGACTTCGACGTACCGAGCCAGCCCGTGCTCGCGGATCTCGACTTCGGCGCCGGGCCGGTCCCGGCCCTGATCCAGGCGACGAAGATGGGGTTCGTGTTCGTGCTGCACCGCGAGACC
>JAZBPO010000192.1:0-7783 GCA_036351675.1 Pseudomonadales bacterium | reverse complement strand
CGTCGCCATGGGCGGCTTCGCGGACAAGGTCGCGGTGCGCAAGTGGCACGACGAAACCTGGATCGTGCAGGAGGGGGCCTTCCCCGACTACCACCTCGTGCTCCGTTTCTACCGCGCGCAGTGAAAGGGAATCCGACCATGCAGAAAGGGAGACAGACCATGAAGGCAACACTGATCGCGGCGACGCTCGCCGCGGGGCTGCTCGCGAGCGCGCTCGCCTCCGCCGAGGCCTACAGCCCGGACCTCATCGAGCTCGACGGCGCCCGCTCGCTGCTCTTCGAGGGCGGGCCCGCCGTGTCCCTCGCGGGGGGCGGCACCCTCGAGTGCTGGCTCGCGCCGGACTGGACGGCCGATCCGGGCTACGACCCGGTGCTGCTCTCGAACCTCGGGCCGGAGGGCTACGCCTGGGCCATCGCCCTGCTTCGCGACCGCGACGGTCTCGCCATCGTCGCCGGCGAGGAGGAGGACGTGGTCGCCTTCGACTTCACGGACGGCCAGCTCCATCACGTGGCCGTGAGCCAGCTCGAGGACGGACTCGTGGTGATCATCGACGGCCGGGTGGCCGGCACCTCGGCGCTCATGCTCGGGGAGGCGGCGGATTCGGTGCTCGTGGTGGGCTCCCTCGACGGCGGCGCGAATCCCTTCACGGGCGCCATCGCGGGGCTGCGCATCTGGCACGAGGTGGTGCCCCGGGAGGCGCTCGCACGCTTCGCCTTCGAGGACGTGGTCGCCGGAGAGCATCCCATGCTCGAGGCGCTCTCCGTCGTGAGCGACTTCACCGCGGAACAGCTCCGCTACGTGGACACCGTCGAGTGACGGTCCGGATCCAGCACGGGAGATGCGCACCATGAAACAGCTGCAGAAGACACTGCTCGCGAGCCTCTTGACCCTGCTCGCCGGCACGGCGCTCCTCGCGCCGACGATCAGCGAGGCCGGGCCCGCGCCGCGGCCGGCGCCGGCGCAGAAGAAACCGGCGACCACGGCCAACTCGGCGACGCGCCAGCGCCCGGCCAGCCGCGCACCGCGGAACCGGCAGACCTACAGCAATCAGACGCGCCCGGAGCAGCGCCAGGAGAACCAGCAGCGGTCCGAGCGCCGTGCGAGCACGGGCACGCGGGTGGTCGCCGCGACCCCGGCTGCGGCCCCGGCCGCCGGTGCACCCACCGCCGGTGGCGGCGCCGCACGACCCCGGCCCATCAACGTCGCCCGCTCGCCGCTCGCGAGCTTCTCGGCCGCCGGCCAGGCGCTCGCGCAGAGCCAGCCGGCGACCCCCGCCACGCGACGCACCCCGGGCGGGCGCAGCGTCACCTTCCGCGTGCGCACGGCCGTGAGCGAGGCCGCGCAGCGTTCTGGCCAGGGGGAGAACTGACCGGGCGCGGACACTTCTGCCCGCGCCCTACGGCGCGGCAGCTGCCAGCGCGCGCGCAGTCAGAGCGCCCAGCCGATGCCGGTGAGGAGCGCGGCCTTGATCAGCGCCATGGCCTGGAGCACGAGCAGCAGCTGCGCGTCCCTTCCCGGCGCGGCGTCGCCGAGCAGGAGCAGCGCGACGGCCGCCGCAGCGACCGAGCCGGCGATCAGCGGGGTCCGGAAGCTGCGAACGGCTCGTGCGTCGGCGTGTTCCGAGCTGCTCATTGCGAGGGGACGACGGCCCGGCATCAGCGTGCCGCGAGTTCCTCCGCGGTCAGCTCCGAGAGATGCGCGGCCAGCGTCTCGTCGACGAAGCCGCGTGCGGCGTCCGCGTCGAAGGGCGCGTCGGCGTCCTGCGCCTCCGCGTACTGGAACAGCTTCATGAACAGGATGCCGCCCTCGGCGTCGGCCTCGAACACGAAGCTGTCCTGCTCGGCCCAGAGTTCGGTCTAGGCCTCGCGGACGACGCCCCAGAAGGGGCCTGTCTTCTCCCAGTAGGCCTCGCCCGCGGAAAAGTCGTGATCGGTGATCCACTCGTAGCGGTTGAGCCCGGCCTCGCGGGCGATCACGTGCGGGTCCTCGTCGACGACGAGTTTCTCGTTCTGTTCCTCGTGGACCCAGCCCGTGGGCGTGATGATGTGGCGGTTCACGGCGCGCAGGGCGTCGTAGTCGTCGCGGACGCTGAACTCGCGCCGGGGCAGGGGGCGCAGGGTGCGCGAGCCTTCCCACAGGGAGACGTTCGCCGAATGCTCCCAGCGGCCGACGCTCGCATAGCGCGGTGAGTCGTCCACCTGCCAGACGGTCTGGACCCACGCACCCTCGGCTTCCTCGTCCGAGAGCGTCGTCCGTGACCAGCGGCCGTGGCCCTGGAACTCGTGGAAGCTGTTGGCCTCGTAGGCCCAGTCCTGGCGCCAGTGCTTGACCACGAAGGGGCCCTGTACCGCGCCCTCCTCGTCCTGCATGAACATGACGATGATGTGCTGGAGGCTGACGAAGTCGGGCCGGTCCTCGACGACCTCGACGAACTCCGTACCCCAGGAGCGATAGGGCACCGGCGGCTCGTAGCCGGGAACGAAGCCGGCGGTCTCGATGAAGTCGAAGCTCGCGCGCCAGGGGCCCGCCATGGCGAGGATGGCGCGGCGGTCGCGCTCCTGCTTCGAGAGGCCCTCCGCGCGCAGGGCCTGCCAGGCCGCGGTCGGTTCCTCGACGAGCGTCACGTCCGCGCCGGTGCTGGTGCCGCCGCGGGGCGCCATGGCGTCGTCCTCGCTGAACATCCAGCTGAAGGTGAACTGCCGTCGCGTCTCCGTGCGCCCCTCGGCGTCCGCAGAGAGCGCCGGGCCGGCGCTCGCGAGCGCCGACAGCATCAGGGTCCCGATGAGCATGCGCGTCATGGATCGCATCCTTTCGTTGTCAGCCCGTGCCGTCGTGCGTGTGCGTCGCGCGCCTACTCCTGGAGCACGGCCTCGAAGGTCTCGAGTTGCGGGTGGCTCAGATAGGTGCCCTTCGGCGCGCTCGCCTGGGCGTGGGCCTTGCGGAAGTGGTCGGACTCGGTCCAGGCCGTGAAGGCGTCCTTCGATTCCCAGACCGTGTGCGAGGAGTAGAGCACATGGTCGTCGTGCTCCGGGCCCTTGAGCAGGGCGAAGGAGCGGAAGCCCGGGACGTCCTTCAGGTACGAGTCACGCTCGCGCCAGATCTTCTCGAAGCCCTCCTCGTAGCCCTTGGCGATCTGGAAGCGGTTCATGGCGAGGAACATCGGCTCGTCTCCTGTCTGTACTGGCGATGGGTGTCAGGCGAGCACGACCAGGCGGTCGAGGCTGGCATTGTATTCGACGTGCACCGGTGTGCCGTAGACGCGCGAGAGCGTCTCGCTCGTCATCACCTCTTCCGGCCGGCCGGCCGCGGCGATGCGGCCGGCCTCCAGCAGCACGATGCGGTCGGCGAAGCGGGCACCGAGGTCGAGATCGTGAACGATGGCCAGCACGCCGATGCCGCGCGTCGCCTGGCCGCGCAGGGCCTCGAGGAGGCCGATGGCATGGGCGATGTCGAGGTTCGCCGTGGGTTCGTCGAGGAGCAGCCAGCGCGGGGAGGTGTCCTGCGGCGGCCGCCAGATCTGCATGAGGCCGCGGGCGAACTGGGCCCGCTGGCGCTCGCCGGAGGAGAGGGTCATGAAGACGCGGTCGGCGAGGTCGGCGAGCTCGCAGGCGTCGAGGATGTCCACGAGCGCATGGGCGTGTGCGTCTGGCCCGTGGCGCTCGCCGTGGAGCCAGCCCATGGCGACCACGTCGGCGACGGTGAAATCGAAGGCGAGCTGCGGCGGCGCCGCGACCACGGCGCGCAGTTCCGCCTGGCGCTCCGGGGCGATGTCATCGAGGGGCGTCTCGCCGAGGCGGACGATGCCTCCGTCCGGGCTGCGGTCGCCGGCGAGGGCCGAGAGCAGCGTCGACTTGCCGGCGCCGTTCGGGCCGAGGACGACCACGAGTTCGCCCGGGGCGATCTCGACACTGACGTCCCCGAGGAGTCGGGCGTCTCCGACGCGGACGTCGATCCTTTCCGCGACCAGGCTCATCGGGCGCGCAGCCGGGCGATGAGCCAGAGGAAGAAGGGGGCGCCGATGGCGCTGGTGATCAGGCCCACGGGCATCTCCGCGGGCGTGACGAGCGTGCGGGCGCCCAGGTCCGCGGCGACGGCGAGGGACGCGCCGAGGAGCGCCGAGGCCGGCAGCAGGTAGGCGTGGTGCACGCCGCCGAGCATGCGCGCGATGTGCGGAACCACGAGGCCCACGAAGCCGATGACGCCCGACACGGCGACGCCCGCACCGACGGCGGCGGCGGAGCCGAAGACGAGGCGGCGCTTCAGGCGCGGGACGGAGACGCCGAGGCGTCGGGCCTCCGTTTCGCCGAGCTGAAGCAGGTCGAGCTGGCGCGCACCCGGGACGAGCACGGCGATGGCGCAGCCGATGAGGACCATGGCCGGGAGCGCCGTCTCCCACCGGGCGCTGCCGAAGCTGCCCATTGACCAGAAGGTGAGCGAGCGGAGCTGGCCGTCGTTGGCGACCCAGGTGAACAGCCCGATGCCGACGCCGGCCATGGCGTTCACGGCGATGCCCACGAGGAGCATGGTGGTCATGCCCGGATCGCGGCGCCTGGCAGCGAAGAAGTAGAGTCCGGTGGTGACCAGTGCTGCGCCGGCGATGGCGGCGAGCGGCAGCGCATAGGGCTCGACCCAGTCGGGCAGGCCCACGCCCTCGCCGACGACGATCATGGCGATGGCGCCGAGCGCCGCACCAGCGGAGACGCCGATGAGCTGCGGCTCCGCCAGCGGATTGCGGAACAGGCCCTGCATCGCCGCGCCGGCGGTGGCCAGCGCCGCGCCCACTGCCGCCGCGAGCATCACGCGGGGAATGCGCAGCTCCGTGAGCACCATGGCGTGCAGTTCGGACAGTTCCGCGCGGCCGACGAGTACGGACAGGAGCGGGACGGGCACGGCGCCGACGGCGCAGCCTAGGATGAGCGTCGCGACGAGCCCGACGGCCAGCACGGACAGGACACGCTGGGTGCGCGTCGTCCCCGCGCCCGGCCGGGCCGCGGCGAGGGGGGCGGGTGAGGCGACGCTCGTCACCGGGACGACTCTCCGAGCTTCTCGCGCAGGTCAGCGGCCGCGCCGAGGGTGCGCGGGCCGAAGCCGAGCATGGCCATACCGTCCATGGCGATGACATTACCCTTCTGCGCCGCCGGCGTCAGGCGTAGAGCCGGGTGCGCGCGTAGCGCATCCATGCCGCCAGCCGCCGCCAGGCCCCGTTCCGTGATCACGATGAATTCCGGCGCGGCGGCCGCCATGGCTTCCACGGACACCGGCTTCCAGCCCTCCACGTCCGCGAGCTGGTTGCGGGCCCCGGCCAGGCGCAGCAGTCCGTCCCCGGACGTGTCGCGACCCGCTGCGAGCGGGGCGCCGGAATCGAAGGTCAGGATGACGACCCCCCGGGGCGCGTCGCCGGCCGGCGGCTCCACCCCGGCGTCGCTCGCGTCGAGGGCGGCGACGAGATCCTCGCCGAAGGCGTCGGCGCCGACGGCAGCTGCGACGCAGCGGATCTTGCGGGCGATGCCCTCACCGTCGAACTCCTCGGGAACGCGCAGGACGTCCACGCCGAGGGCCTCCAGCTGCTCGATGACCGCCGGTGGCCCCATGTCGTGCTCGCCGAGCACGAGGGTGGGCGAAAGGGACAGGAGGCCCTCCGCGGAGAGGTTGCGGACGTAGCCGATCTGCGGCAGCTCGAGGGCCGCCTGCGGATAGTTGGAGGTGCGGTCCACGGCGATGACGCGCTCCGCCTCACCGAGATCGTAGAGGATCTCCGTCAGGGAACCGCCGGCGACGGCGATGCGGGACGGATCCGGCGCCGCGTCACCGCAGGTGAGCATCCCCGCGCCGGCGGTCGGCGCGAGGGTACCGAGCAGTACGAGACGGACGAGACTCCGCATCACAGCGATGCCCGCAGCGTCGCGCTGAAGTTCCGACCGGGGCGCGTGAAGCGGTCCGGCGCGTCCATGCCGATGCCGGCCGTGTCTGCCCAGCGGATGTAGTGCTCGTCGAAGAGGTTGAAGACGCCGACGTCGAGGCGCACACGTTCGGTCACGCGTACGTGCGCGAGCAGGTCCAGGAGATGGAAGCTGTCGGAGGCGATACGCGGGATGGTCGGGTCGATGTCGCCTTCGTCCTTGGCGTCGGCCCAGGTCCAGACCAGCTCGCCTTCGTAGCGGGCCCGCGGTGGTGCCCAGCGCAGGCCGACGACGGTGTTGAGGGGATCGACGGTGTTGACCGGCCGGCCCCCGTCCCCTTCGCCCTCAGCCCAGGCGGCGGCGCCTTCGAGGAAGAAGCTGGACAGGCGCGGGGTCAGCGCCCCGAGCGCGAGCTGGCCGCGTGCCTCGATGCCCTCGATGGTCACGCCGTCGCGGTTCACGGACTGGAAGGTGAGCAGACCATCGGCCGGGTCGATACCGCCGCTGGCCGCGAAGATCGGCGCAGGGACGTTCGACTCGATGAAGTTGTCGTACTCGGTGGTGAACACCGCGAGCTGGGCGCGGCCCCAGGTGCCTTCCGTGCGCAGACCGATCTCGAAGCCCTCGCTCGTCTCCGCCTCGAGGTTCGGCGCCGGGATCGACTTGTAGCCGCCGATGAAGTTCGAGAAGCCGACGTTGACGTCGTCGTAGGGCGGCGCGCGGAAGCCTTCGCTGTAGCGAGCCCAGACCGCGACGTCCTCCGTGAGCTGGTAGAGGCCGCCGAGCTTGAGGGTCAGGGCGTCGTCGTCGTAGTCCTCCGGCGGGACCACGCCCGGGTTGCCCTCGAAGTAGAGTGCATCGGCGGAGACGTCGGCGCTGAAGTCGTCGTAGCGCAGTCCTGGCGTGATGCGCAGACGGCCGCCGGCGAGCACGATCTCGTCCTGCAGGAAGAAGGCGCGGTTCTCGACCCGCGTGGACGGGAAGTCACGCGTCGGCAGGGGCAGGAACTCGCGAACGGGGAGGCCGCTGGCGACGTCCGTGGTGCCGCCCTCACGGAGGTTCTGGTTGTCCGTCCGGTAGACGTCGATGCCGTAGGTCAGGGAGTGCTCGGTGAAGCCGATGTCGAAGAGGCTCGTGCCCTGCGCGAACAGACCCTCGATCTCCTGGTCGAAGATCGAGTTGCGCTCCCGCCGCTGGTCGGCGCCCTGCGAAGTCCGGGTCTCGAAGGTGAACTGCTCGGTCTCGGATTGCTGACGGTAGAGCGACACGGTCGCGTCCTGAACGAGGCCCTCGCCGCCCTGGTAGCGCCAGGAGGCGCTGTAACGCAGGCGCTCCCGGACATCCTCGGCGTCGCGCGTGTTCACGAGCGTGCCGCGCGAGAGCGTGCCGTAGTCCGAGAGGAGGTTCGTCTCCACCTCCGAGTCGAACCGTTCCAAGGCGAGCACGAGGTTGTGGCGCTCGGCAACGCGGAAGGAGAACTTGCCGCCGATCGTCTCCGTGAGGATGTCCTGGGGGTCCGCCTGCGAGCGCGCTTCGCCGAAGCCGCCGACGCCGCCATTCGTCTCCGTCTCGCTGCCTGCGCGCCGCGTGTAGGTGAGCAGGCCGGCGACGCGATCGTTGCCGATCGCGACGTTGAGCGCGCCGATCACGCTGTCGTCCTCGCTCGAGTAGCCGGTCTTCACGTCCAAGTGCATGGGGTCGTCCGCGGAGACGTAGTCGTTCGGGGCCCGGGTCGTGACGGCCACCACGCCGCCGAGGGCGTCGCTGCCGTAGAGCGTGGAGACCGGACCGCGCGCGATCTCCACGCGCTCGATCGTGTCCACGTCGACGAAGTCCCGGCGCGCGGACTGGAAGGGGCCGAAGGAGAATTCCTCCGGGATGCG
>JAZBPO010000191.1:0-3955 GCA_036351675.1 Pseudomonadales bacterium | reverse complement strand
GGAGAAGGCCGAGCGCGCGTCGGCGGTCCTGCTCGACGCCGCGGGTCGTGCCCGCGGCTACAACTTCGACACCACCGACGACGACGACCGCTACGTCTGTTGTACCTCCGTCACCCAGCAGTTCTTCGCGGCCCTCGGTCTCACCGGCGTGGAGCGGCCCGGCGCGGTCCTCGACCCGGGCATCCGCGCGAACCTGACCGCTCTCGACTATCCCTTCCTCGACGCCTTCCTGACGCCCGTCGATTTCGTGCTCTGCCCGCACCTCGACTACGTGGGCCACGTCGACAACGGTCAGCCGGCCCGCCTCTTCGCCCGGGAGTTCGTCGAGCGCCGCTTCCGCCACTGCTTCTCCACCGGCCGCATCGACCCGGCGCGCCTGCCGCTCATGGCCCGCCTGAACCATTTCGGCATCGGCCACATGCGTGCGCGCACGCGCCTCGGCCGGGTCGTCTCGCGCGTCATGGGCTTCGACCACCTCAGCCTGCCGAAGGGCCCCGACCGGATCCTCGCGATCGTCGAACCCCTGGAGGCGGAGCTCGGCGCCGCCGTCCGGCGCCTGCTGCCGGAGGTCGAGGCCCGGCTCGGCGAACTCTCGGACCGGAGCGTCGCCGACGTCCTGGGCGATCCGGCGCTCTGCGCCCGGGCCGATGCGCTCCTGCCCATGCGCTGGCTGCGCCCGGCCTGAAGCCCCCTCGCGCCGTCCGTCGCCCGGGGCACGCCGCAGCACCGGGAACCGAGGTTTCCATTGACAGGGCCCCGGCGAAGGAGGATGGTGAAGACCGCGATCAGGGTTGGTCGCGACGGAATCCAGAGAAGGGGCGGTGGTCTCTACGCGGAGACCCCGCCCCTTCTTCGTTTCCCGTACGTCGCGCGGCGGTTTCCGCGCAAAGGCAGCGTTGCAACGTACGGCAGTACGCAGCACCCCTGCTCCAAGTCTGGGAGCGCACCATGCGCAGCAAAGGCACCGTGAAGTGGTTCAACGATCAGAAGGGCTTCGGATTCATCACGCCTGAAGACGGCGGCAAGGATCTGTTCGTCCATCACAGCGGCATCAACGCTCAGGGTTTCAAGACCCTGGCCGAAGGTGCACAGGTCGAGTTCGACGTGGTCCAGGGCCAGAAGGGCCCCGCGGCCGAAGGCGTCGTCACGATCTGATCGTCTGACGCTGCACGACCCCGCG
This sequence comes from Pseudomonadales bacterium, assembly GCA_036351675.1. Lineage (GTDB taxonomy): Bacteria > Pseudomonadota > Gammaproteobacteria > Pseudomonadales > Azotimanducaceae > JAZBPO01. Next base: position 2,775 of record JAZBPO010000191.1, on the reverse strand, counting down.
GCGGCATCACTGCCGCCGCGGTTCCGCGCCACGCCCCTGCACTATTCCTCCGGCCGACGTTCCCGCACGGCCCGATCCTTCCGAAGCTGTTCTCCTCTTCGTGCGAGTTCCGCGCGATTCTCGTCCGTGACGGCCATGTAGCGGTCACGCCACACGTCGTTCCCCCAGCGCTCCGCGCAGAGCTCCGTCGACTGCGCTTCCGTCGCCGTTTCCAGCAGACGCAGGCCCTGCGTGACGATGCGCCGCTGCATGGCCGAATCCCGGGGTCTTCCGCAGGGATTGCCGAGCGGGAAGTCCACGAACAGGAAGCGCGGAACTCCGCAGTGCTCGACGATGTCGCGCGCCGAGCCGATCACCACGGTCGGGATGCCGTGGTCTTCCAGATACCGTGCAACCAGACTCACGGTCTGGTGACAGACGGGTCAGAGCGGACAGAGCACCGCGACGTCGGCACCGTCCTCGCGCAGGCGCTTCAGCAGTTCCGGCGCGTCCTGCTCGCGCGTGGCGCGCTGGCTGTACTCCGTCGGCGCACAGTGGAAGCGCGGCGCGAGCGCGCCGATCACCCCTTCGCCGGCGAGCGCCCGCAGATGCCCGATCGGGCAGAAGGACTCACGATCCTCGAGATGCGTCGCTTCCTTGTCCCAGGACAGGTCGTCCGCATGCAGACGATCCGGCGGGTCGAAGGCGTTCCCGGAGTCGACCTTGCGCGGCTCGAGCGGTGCGCGCGGTACCAGGCTGGCCGTGGTGATCAGCGCCACCGTGCACTCCGCCAGAGGTCTGGGCAGCGGCGTGAAGGGCGCGGTCTCGTGATGCGCGTACTGGTAGGCGCGCTCGAAGCCCTGGGCCTCGTAGTAGGCGCGGGTGCGGTCCATGTACCGCACGGCGCGGTCCGTCGTCTGTGTGCTCATGTGCCCTCCCCTCTCCGCGAAGGCATCATGATTGGCGCATCCGGGCGAATCGGCAACGCCCTTGCCGAGGGGAGAGTACGGCCATGGCACGGATCACGAACGTCGATGCCTACCTCTCGGCACACCCCGAGTGGGCAGACGCCCTGGTCACGCTACGCGGCATCCTCGCCGCGACAGAGCTGGAGGAAACCGTGAACTGGGGGGCGCCCTGCCACTGTCTGGGCGGCAGGCACGTCGTCGGCATCGCCGCCTTCAAGGGCTACTGCGGTCTCTGGTTCCACCAGGGCCCTGCCTCGCCGATCCGGACGGGGTCCTGATCAACGCGCAGGAAGGCAGGACCCGCCGGCTCCGGCAGTGGCGCTTCGGCACAGCGCAGGAGATCGACGTCGCTCGCGTGCGCGCCTACGTCGACGAGGCGATCGCGAAGCAGGGCGCGAGGTCCGTCCACGGCGCGCGATCGAGGTCGAGGCCGAGCTTCCGGCAGCGCTGGCGGCGGCGCTGGAGCGAGACGCCGGTGCGCGCGAAGCCTTCCACGCGCTGACGCCGTGGCGCCAGCGCGAGTATGCGGCGTACGTCGCAGCTGCCAGGCGCGCGGCCACCGTGCAGACGCGCATCGAGAGGATCCTGCCGATCATCAGGGCCGGCAGCGGCCTCAACGACCGCTACCGCTCCTGACGATTCGTCTCAGGCGCGCCTGACGGCCTCCTCGATCCGCTCCAGAGCCTCGGCGATCAGGGCCCGCGGCGAGGCGAGGTTCATGCGCATGTGGCCCGGTCCTCCACTGCCGTAGTTGGCGCCCGGATTCAGCTGCACGCCTGCCTGCTCCACGAACCACTGCTCGCAGTAGTGCTCGGCGCTCTCCAGCTCGTGCTCCTGCGCGTGGCGCGCTGCGCCGATGCCACCCTGCAGCTCCGAGGTGTCCAGCCAGGCCAGATAGGTGCCCTGAGCCTTGCGGTAGCGGATGCCGTCGAGCCGGCTGCCGACGAAGTCCTCGACGAAGTCGTGATTGGCGTCGATGTAGGCGAGCACGTCCTCGAACCAGGGCGCCCCCTCACGATAGGCGGCTTCGTTGGCGACCACGCCGAGCGTGTTGATGTCGGCCCGGTGCCAGGTCTTCACCCGCTCGAGCAGCACGGGGTTCGTGGAATAGAAGTACGCGTTCTTCATGCCCGCGAGGCTGAAGGTCTTGCTGATCGCCTTGAAGGTCAGGCTGTTCGCGACGACCTCCGGGTCGGGCAGGCTCGCGAAGGGCGTGTAGGTCTCGCCGCGCATGACGAAGTCGCAGTGGATCTCGTCGGCGAGCACGACGATGTCGTGCTTCAGGCACAGCTGGCCGATGCGCATCAGGTCCGCCTCGGACCAGCAGTTGCCCGTCGGATTCTGCGGGTTGCACAGGATCATGACGTGGGTGTCCGGCGTCATGCGTGCTTCGAAGTCGTCCCAGTCGATCTGGTAGCGGCCGTCATCGTCGATCCACATCTCGCTGTCGTTCTCGAGCGTGCGCGTCCAGGTCAGGTCGGAGTAGAAGCCCGAGTAGGTCGGCGTGTTCATGAGTACCTTGGTGCCGGGCGGCGCCAGCGCGTGGAGCGCGGCGATGAGACCGGGGTGCACGCCGGCGGCGATGTCGATGGAGTCCGGATGCACGTCGAGACCGTGGCGCTCGCGGTTCCAGGCGACGATCGCTTCCTTCAGCGAGTCCTGGTTGTGCATGTAGCCCCAGTTCTCGTGCTCGACGCGGGCATGGAGCGCATCGGTGATGCAGGGCGCGCAGCGGAAGTCCATGTCGGCGATGCCGAGGCCGATGCGGAAGTGCTCCTCACCGAAGCGCTCGATCTGCTTGTCCCACTTGTAGCAGTTGGTGCCGATG
>JAZBPO010000190.1:0-2177 GCA_036351675.1 Pseudomonadales bacterium | reverse complement strand
GCTGCCGGATGGGGCAGCGCGATCGCTCGTTCGCGTGTGATATCGTTCCGAGTCGTCAGGCCGGCAGCGTGGCGAGCTCATCCTGGACGGCGTCCATGAGGCGCTTGACGGTCGGGGCGTTGAAGGTGAACTCGAGTCCGGCGGTCTGGAAGAGCTCGGGCAATGGGCGCGAGCCGCCGAGGGAGAGCGCGCGGCGGTAGTGCTCGAGGGCGTCGGCCTCGTTCTCGCGGGACTTGAGCCAGAGCTGCAGGGCGCCGAGCTGCGCGATGCCGTACTCGATGTAATAGAACGGCACCTCGAAGAGGTGGAGCTGGCGCTGCCAGCCGACGGAGCGGAAGTCCTCGAGGCCGGTCCAGTCGACGGCGGCGCCGAAGCGCTCATCGAGCTCGAGCCACTTCGCGGTGCGGTCGGCCCGGGTGTGATCGGGGTTGGTGTAGATCCAGTGCTGGAAGGCGTCGATCGTCGCGATCCACGGGAGGATGCGGGCGAGGCCTTCGAGGTGGTCGCGGCGGGCGCGGTCGCGCTGCTCCGCCTCGTAGAACTCATCGAGGTAGGGGTGGGCGAGGAGCTCCATGCTCATCGACGCGACCTCGGCGAATTCGAGTGGCGAGGAGCGGTAGTGCAGGAGGGGATCCTCGCGGCAGAGCATGGCGTGGAAGGCGTGGCCGGCCTCGTGGACCATGGTCTGCAGGTCGTGGTGCAGCCCGGCCGCGTTCATGAAGATGAACGGCCTGCGCTGCCGATCGAGCGAAGCCTGGTAGCCGCCGGGCGACTTGCCCTTGCGCGAGTCGAGGTCGAGGCTCGTGCCGTCGCGCAGACTGTCGAACATCGAGCCGAGCGACGGGTCCAGCCGGTGGAAGAGGCGCGAGGTCTTCTCCACCATCTCGTCGGCCTTCTCGAACGGGCGGAGCGGGTCGCGGCCCTTGACGTCCACGGCGAGGTCCCACGGGCGCAACGTGTCGACGCCGAGCAGCGATCTTCGCTCGTTGTTCAGCTCGCGATACACGGGGACGCAGGTCTCCTCAACGGCGGCATGGAACGCTTCGCAATCCTCCGGCGTGTAGTCGAAGCGATGCTTGGCGGTGAACATGTAGTCGCGGAAGTTGTCGAAACCGGCGTTGGCCGCGATGGCGTGGCGCAGCGGGATCATCTGCTCGAAGATCTCGTGCAGCGTCTCGTGGTCCTGATGGCGGCGCTCGGCGACGAGGCGCCACGCCTCCTCGCGGGTGGCGCGGTCGGTCTCCTCGAGGAAGCGGGCCATCATGGGCAGCGTGCGCTCCTCGCCGCGGAACTCGACGGTCATGGCGCCGGACACCTCGGAGAAGCGCTGGGCGAGCTTGGTGTCGTTCGTGTGGAGCGGGATATTCTCGGGGCGGAAGATCTTCACGTCGGCCTCGAGGTCGCGGAGCATGACGCCGTAGCGGTCCTGGTCGAGCTTGTCCGCGTGCTCGGACTCGACGATCTTCCGGTCGAGGTCGAAGCCGACCTGGTGGAGCTTCGGCTGGACGTTCTCGACGAAGTCGAGGTACGCCTGGCGGGCCTGCTCGTCATCCGTGTGGCAGGTCATGTTGATGTAGAGGATGGACTGGGCCTCGCCGGCGGCGGCGTCGAGCTCGGAGCGGTCGAGGATGAGGGACTCGAGGCAGTTCTCGCACTTGAGGGTGCGATCGAGCAACTGCTGGTAGTAGGGCTCGAGGTTCTCCCACTTGGTGGCGTCGAGGTCGGCGGGGACGAAGTCGGTGTTCATGATCAAGTTCCGGTGCGGGTCATTGGAGCGGAGATTGCCTGGTTGAGGCGTCGTCGGACGAGGCGGCGGACGGCGCTGGAGAGGCGGGATTGGCGGCGCGGTCGGCCCTGGCCTCGCGCTCGGCCCGCCGTTCGGCCGCATCGTGGCGGAACGAGAGCGCCATGAGCAGGAGCAGCCCGACGACGAGGCAAACGTCGGCGAAGTTGAAGATCCACGGATAGAGGCCCGTGCTGCCGTCCGGCCAGGACCAGCCGAACGGGAGCGACACGCCGGGGAAGAGCAGCAACAGGTCGCGCACGGCGCCGTAGACGATGCGGTCGTACAGGTTGCCGAGAGCGCCGGCGAGCACGAGGGCGAGGCAGACGTGGAGGAACATGCTGCGGGCGCCGCTGCGGGCGAAGATCGTCCCGAGGACGAGCATGGCCAGGGC
>JAZBPO010000189.1:0-7431 GCA_036351675.1 Pseudomonadales bacterium | reverse complement strand
TGCGTGCGGCGATCACTGCCGCGCTCGCCGCGCCGCCGTCGCCATCGGGCTCGCTGACGGACTCGCGCAGGCGCAGCGCGTAGTGCACCACGAAGTCGACACCGAGGCCGAAGAACATCACCACGAAGATGAGCGCGAGCGTGTTGAAGCTGCCGACGGCGAGCACGGCCCAGCCGAGCGTCAGCAGGATCCCGCTGCCGAGCAGCACGAAGGTCGCAGCGACGATGCGTGCCGAGCGCACGCCGACGCCGAGGACCAGGGCGAGCAGGAACACGGACAGCGTGCCGGCGAGGCCGATGCCTTCGAGGGCTGCGCCGATCTCCTCGTCGGCGAGCTTCACCTCGCCGGTGAGCCGCACGCTCACTCCCGGCGGCGCCGCTCGCGCCGCGATCGTCCGTTCGATGTGCGCGACGAGCTCGGCGTTCGGCAGGCTCGCATCGAGGCGTTGCTCGCCCTTCAGGACGATCAGTTCGTGATGGACGCCGTCGACCTCGGGCTCGAGGTGCGGGTAGCCGTGCAGTTCGATCGTCCGGGGCGGTGGCTGCTCGAAGCTCGCGGCGAGGGTGGCGAGCGGTCGCGGCAGCGGCATGCCGGGCCGGGCGCTGACCTGGTCCGCGAAGGTGAGGGCGCCGTTCGCGAGTCCGGCCGAATCCGCGAGGCGAAGGAGCACGCCGTAGTCCTGTTCGACGCCGCTACCCCAGTCCACGAGCTGCTCCGGCGCCAGGAAGTAGAGGCGCCGGTCGGCGAGGAAGGGATCGATGGACGGCGCGAACACGTGGGAGAACGCCGGATCCGCAGCGAACGCGTCGCGCAGGCGTTCGGCGTGCGCGACCACCGGCGCGTAGCGCGGGCCCGAGATCACGACCACGGCCGTCTGCAGCAGGTGTGGGAAGGCGGCGTTGTAGGCCTGATCGTCCCGATACCAGCGCAGTTCGTCCGAGGGCCGGATCAGCTTCGACAGATCGGAGTCGATGCGCATGAACAGCGCGGACGCGACGCCGGCTGCGAGCGTGAGCAGGGCGATGGCGATCAGCACGGTTCGAGCGTGACGCTCGCAGGCGCCGGCGCAGGCGCCGAGGGCCCCCTCGAGGCGCGTCGGGGTGTGCGTTCCGGACACCGGCGTCACCGGTACGCGATCCCGGGTTCGCGCTGGCCGTTCCGCGCGCGGCTCATCTGGCCCCTCTCCGTCCCGATGCGTCGGATTCTAGCCGCCCCGCCTGCCCTCGGCGCGGGTACCATCGCGCCATGAGCCCGACGCTTCTCCTGCTCGCCTGTCTCGCGCTCGGACTCCAGCTCGCCTGGGACCAGCGCCGGCTCGCACGTGCCGTCGAGGGTGCCGTCACGGCGCAACGTGTCGTGTCCGGTCCCCTGCCGGCGCTGTCCATCGTGCGCCCGACGAAGGGCGCCGACGTCGAGCAGCTGGAGAACTTCCGCGCCGCGCTCGCCCTCGACTATCCGGGGCCCCTGGAGACGATCTTCGTGTTCGAGGATGCCGGCGACCCTGCGCACGGCCTCGCCGTGCAGGCCATCGCCGAGCACGAGGAAGGTGGCGGCCACGGTGAGGCGCGCATCGTGCTCGCCGGCCCGCCGCCGTCGGGGCGGACGGGCAAGATCAACAACATGATCGTCGGTACGGCTGCCGCGCAGGGCGAGCTGATCGCCTTCGGCGACTCCGATACGCGGCCGGCGCCGACGCTGTTCGCGGAGCTGGTGGCCGAGCTGCTGGCCGAGCGCGACGCCGGTGCGATCTTCGCGCTGCCCGTGGCGACGTCGGCGGCGCGGGCGCCCGGTGACGTCGGCTACGCCGTGATCCTGAACGCCTATCTCGGCGCGCAGATGATTGCCGTTGCGGGTGAGGGGCGCGCGCTGCCCTTCCTCATGGGACAGACCATGCTCTTCCGGCGCGAGGCCCTCGACGCCATCGGCGGCATCGCATGCGCGGAAGGCCAGCTCGTGGACGACATGTTCCTCGGCGCCCAGGTGCATGCGGCGGGCTTCCGAAATCTGCTCGGTCGAGCGCGCGTGTCCGTGATCAGCCACGGCATGGCCTTCGGCGACTTCTATCGCCTCTGGCGGCGCTGGCTCTTCTTCGGCCGCGGCGGCATTCCCTTCACCTTCATGCTGCCGCTGGCCTGGCGCGGTGTGAGCGTGTTCGTCGCCCTCGGTCTGCTCGTCGCCTGCCTGCTGCAGGGCGCGGCGGGCCTCGCGCTGGCGCCCCTCGCCCTGCTGGGCGCCGAGGGTTGGCACTACCTGCGCCTCAACCGGCTCGTCGGCGGCGCGCCGGTGCCGGCGCGCCTCGCGTGGATGCTGTGGGTGCCGCAGCCGCTCGCGGCCGTGATCGCCGTGACCATGCTCGTGAAGCCGGAGGTGGAGTGGCGCGGCCACACCTATCGCCTCGATCTCGCCGCGCGCCTGCGTCCCGGCGATGCCGACGCCGCGACGGGGTCGACCGCCGACTGACGCGGCTCAGCCCCTCGCGCCCTTCGGCGGCCAGGGCAGGATCATCGGCGTGCGCGCCCGATAGTCGGCATAGCCCGGTTTGTCGGCCAGGAGCTTCTTCTCGATCATCGGGATCGAGACGATCAGGAACAGCGCGATCATCACCGCCGGCCCGAGCCAGGACCAGGGATAGACCCCGCCCGCGGCGGCCACGCCGAACAGGAACAGGCTCACCCAGAAGAGGATCTCGCCGAGGTAGTTCGGGTGCCGGCACCAGGCCCAGATGCCGGTGGTGAGCACCTCGGCGCGGCTCGCGCGTTCGGCGCGGAAACGGTGCAGGTCCGCGTCGGAGCGGAACTGCAGCCAGGTCGCGCCGACGCCGAGCAGGAAGGCGAGCGCGTCGAGGGCGTTCGCCTCCCGGGCCGGCAGGGCGAGCGCCGGATAGAGCGCGATGCAGCCGGCGAACACGCACAGCGTCGGGAACAGATGGATGCCCGCGAAGGACAGGGGCCACCAGAGCACGCCGGCCTGCTGCTGCAGGTTCTCGTAGCGCCAGTCCTCGTGGTCCATGCCGGTCCAGCCCCAGGCCCAGTTCGCGGTCAGCCGCACGGCCCAGAACCACACCACGATCGTCACCAGCGCCTGGCGCAGCGCGCTCGCGTCCGCGCCCGAGGCCATGCCGAGGTACAGGAACCAGCCGGCGATGGCTGGTGGTGCGACGCTCCAGTAGGCGTCGTACCAGGACGAGTTCTTCCAGAGCAGGCTGCAGACGAAGATCACCATGGTGGCGACGACGTCGGCGACGAGCACGTCGATCAGGGGCTCGGCGTCGACGAGGGCCAGGGAGGCGCCCGCCGCGACCAGGGCCACGACGTAGCCTGCGACGATCGTCAGCAGATCGCGGCTCTTGTTCCGGGGCGCCTCGTCCACGGTTCAGCGGCTGCTCGCGGCGGTCTCGACTAGCGCACCGTTGGTGAGCACGCGCAGCTGGCTGCGGAGCGGCCAGGGCGAACGCATGAGCTGGATCATGCCGACCAGGGCGATGTCCTCTACCGGGTCCACCCAGAAGATCGTCCCTGCGGCGCCGCCCCAGCTGAACTCGCCTTCGGAGGCGAGTACGCCGAGGGCCTGCGGGCTGTCGACGACGCCGACGCCCAGGCCGAAGCCGAAGCCGCCGGGATAGAGGTTTCCGAGGCGTAGCTGCGGCGCTTCCCCCGAGCCGCTGGCGGGCACCACGAGGTGATTGCTCGCCATGAACTCGATGGTCTTCGGTGACAGGAGGCGCACGCCGTCGAGCGTCCCGCCGGCGCGCAGCATCTCCGCGAAGCGCATGTAGTCGCGCATGGTGGAGAACAGACCGCCGCCCCCGGACGGGAAGGACATGCCCTCCGGTCCGAGATCCTCGGTCTCGCCGCGGCGCGGAATCAGGCGCTCCGCTTCCCGGTCGTAGTCGTGATTGGTCACGAGCCGATCGCGTTTCCCCTCCGGGACGGAGAAGAAGGTGTCACGCATGTCGAGCGGTCCGAAGATGCGCGTGCGCAGGAAGGCGTCGAAGGGCATGCCCGAGGCCCGCTCCACCAGGGCCCCCAGGAGGTCGCTGGCGACGCTGTAGGACCAGCGCTCGCCCGGCTGGTCGATGAGCGGAATGGCGGCGATGCGCTCGACGAAATTGTCGAGATCGCCTCCCCAGACCGCGGCGTCGCGGATCGCCGCGTCGGACGGGTGGTCCGTGAACACGTAGCCGAAGCCCGCCGTGTGCGTCATGAGCTGCTGGATCGTCGGCGGAGCGGTGACGGGCACCAGGCCCTCCGGCGTGTGCACCTGGAGCTCCGCCATCTCCGGCAGGAAGCGCGTGATCGGGTCCGTGAGCTGGAAGGCGCCTTCCTCGTAGAGCATGAGCGCGGCCACGGCCGTGATCGGCTTGCTCATGGAGTAGATGCGCCAGATCGCGTCCTCCGGGAGCGGACGCGGATCGTCCGCGCCCATGGTTCCGGCGCGGGCGTCGTGGACGATGCGACCGCCGCGGTTCACCTGCACGTGCACGCCCGCGAGCTGGCTGGCCTCGACGTAGCGCTCGATCAGGGCGTCGATGCGCTCCAGGCGCTCGGCCGACATGCCCTGCTTCGCGGCGCGCGTCGTGCGCAGTTCGGCTGCCTCGAGGGGCAGCGTGATCATCAGGAGAGTCAGCAGCAGTACGCGCACGGTCGCTCCGGGTCCGCTTCGAAAGGCCGCAAGCCTAATCGGAAGCCGCCCCGCAGGCAGCCCGCGTTCGCAACCTGGTCGCCATCGTGATGAACTCCGCGCCGCGCGGCGGCGCACGGTCGGTCGCCCGCCCTCACGGAACGGATCATGTCTGCCCCCGAACTGCCCGATCGCAGCCTCATGCTGCTCGCGATCGCCTCGGCGATCGTCACCGCCAACGCCTACTACGTGCACCCGATCATCGGTCCCATCGCCGAGGATCTCGGCGTCGGCGCGGGCCTCGTGGGCGCGGTGCCGGCGCTGAACCAGATCGGCCTCGCGCTCGGCATCTGCCTGTTGCTGCCCCTCGGCGACCGGTTGAGCAGTCGCCGCCTCGTGCCCCTGTTCCTCGGCGCGCAGACCCTCGCCCTCGCGGTCATGGCGCTGGCCGGCACCTTCGTGCCTTTCGTGATCGCCTCGACGGTGCTGGGCTTCTTCACCATCACGCCCTATCTGCTGCCGGCGTACGTCTCGAAGCGCGTCGGGCCGACGCGCCTCGGCCACGCCACCGCCATGCTCACCACCGGCGTCATCGCCGGCGTGCTGCTCTCGCGCACCGTCTCTGGTGCGGTCGGCGAGTACTTCGGCTGGCGGACGATCTACTTCCTCGCCGCCGGACTCATGGCGCTGGCCACCCTGGTCCTGCCGCTGCTCATGGATGACGAGGTCGATCCGAACGCGGCTGCCGACGCCGAGCCGCTGCCCTACGGTGAACTGCTCGCCTCGCTCCTGCCTCTGGTCCGTGCCCATCCGGCGATCCTCGTCTCCGGCGCGATCCAGGCGCTGAACTTCGGCATCTTCCTCAGCGTCTGGCTCGGCATCGGCCTGCACCTGACGAGCCCCGCCCTCGGCTACGGCACGGACGCCGTGGGCTTCCTCGCCGTGTTCGCGGTGGTGAATCTCTTCACCACGCCGCGCCTCGGACGCTGGGCCGATCGCGTGGGGCCGCTGCGGGCGCGCTTCGTGGTCAGTCTCGGGCAGTTCGCGGGGGTGCTGTGCCTCTACTTCATGGACGCGACCTACTGGTGGCTGCTGCTGCCGATCACGCTCATGAACGTCTCCGGCCCCCTCGTCGACATCACGGGCCGCATGACCGCGCTGCAGCAGACGGCCGCGATCCGTACGCGCCTGCTCACCGTCTACATCATCCTGATGTTCACGGGCGCCGGCGCCGCGAGCTGGGCCGGCACGCTGGCCTATGAACTCGGCGGCTGGCATGGCACCTGTGCGCTGGCGACGGTCATGTCCGTGCTCGTGGTGGCGCTGAGCGGGCGCGCGGCGCGCGCCGACGCGGGCGCGGGTAAGCTGTCGGGCGATGCGCAGCAGGAGGCCCCATGACCGAACGACTCTACGAGCAGGACGCCTACCTGAAGGAGGCCGACGCGCGCGTGGTCGCGGTCTCGGAAGCCGGCGTGGTCCTCGACCGTACGATCTTCTACGCCCGTGGAGGCGGGCAGCCGGGCGACAGCGGCGAGTTGCTGCTGCCGTCGGGAGTGGCGCTCCGCGTCGTCGACACGGTGAAGGGCGAGGGGGCGGAGATACTTCATCAGCTCGAGCCCGGCGCGGCGCTTCCGGAAGTCGGCGAGACCGTGACGGCGCGCATCGACTGGGACCGGCGCCATCGCCACATGCGCATGCACACCTGCCTGCACCTGCTCTGTGCCGTCGTCGACGCGCCGGTGACCGGCGGCAACCTGAACGACGAGAAGGGGCGCCTCGATTTCGATCTGCCCGAGTCGACCGTCGACAAGGCGACGCTCACGGACGCGCTCAATGAACTGATCGAGCGCGCCATCGACACGAAGATCGAGTCGATCACGGACGAGGAGCTCGCCGCGAATCCCTCGCTCGTGAAGACCATGTCCGTGCAGCCGCCCACGGGCGCCGGGACCGTGCGCCTGCTGCGCATCGGCGACGTCGACCTGCAGCCCTGCGGCGGCACGCACGTCGCGAACATCGGCGAGATCGGCCGCGTGCGCGTCAGCAAGATCGAGAAGAAGAGCCGCCTGAACCGGCGCATCAACGTGGTGTTCGACGAGGCGTGAGCCCGGCCGCGCGCGAACCCGTCGTCGACTACGTCATCGTCGGCGCCGGCTCCGCGGGCTGCGTGCTCGCGGCACGCCTGAGCGAGGATCCTGAAGTCTCAGTGCTGCTCCTCGAGGCCGGCGGCAGCGACGCCAGCCCCTTCGTGCGCATGCCGAGCGCCTTCTCCATTCCCATGAATTCCGCGCGCTACGACTGGGGCTTCCACACGGACCCGGAACCGCACATGGACGGCCGGCGCCTGCACTGCCCGCGCGGCCGCGTCCTTGGCGGTTCCTCTTCCATCAATGGCATGGTCTGGGTGCGCGGTCATCCGCGTGACTACGAGCGCTGGGCCGAACTCGGCGCCACGGGCTGGGACTGGGCCGGTGTCGCGCCCTACTTTCGCCGCGTCGAACGCTTCACGGCGGGCGAGGGCGCCCAGGCCGATCCGCGGCGAGGTCGCGCCGGACCCGTCGGCGTGCGTCAGGGCGCGCGCCGCAATCCGCTCTACGGCGCCTTCCTCGAGGCAGCGGCGGCCTGTGGCTATGCGGTCGTGGACGATCTCAACGGGCCGCGCCAGGAGGCCTTCGGCCCCCTCGACATGAATGTCGACGCGGGCCTGCGCGCGAGCAGCTATCGCGCCTGGCTGGCGCCGGTGCGTCACCGGCCGAACCTCGAGATCCGCACGCACCAGCGCATCGAACGCGTCGAACTCCTGGACGAGGC
>JAZBPO010000188.1:0-2460 GCA_036351675.1 Pseudomonadales bacterium | reverse complement strand
CTGGGGCTGAGCGTGCTGACCGACCAGCGCGACGGCTTCGTCACCGACCCGATTGACGGGCGCGAATACAACGACGAAGACACCATGGTGGCGCGCGCCTTGAGGATCCCGTCGATGAGCGGACCGGACAGCATGCCGTAGGTCTCGAACAGGCCGAAGCTGCCGACGTTCGCCTTGAACTGGCCCTCGAACTCGTCGGTCGGCGAGTTGGAGATGAAGTTGATGGCGCCGCCGACGGCATTGCGGCCGTAGAGCGTGCCCTGCGGCCCGCGCAGCACCTCGATGCGTTCGATGTCGAAGAGACCACCCTCGGTGGAGGCGATGCCGAAGTCCTCGGAGTACACGCCGTCGAAGTAGGTCGCGATGCCCGGGTCACCGCCCAGTGCCCGGAAGGAGCGTCCGATGCCGCGAACCGCCATGTCGTAGGGCTGGATCGTGGTGGCCGGGATGAAGTTCGCGAGGTCTTCCTGGTTGCGGATACCGAAGTCCGCGAGGAATTCCCCTTCGAAGGCCGTGATCGAGATCGAGGTGTCCTGCACGCTGGCCTGGCGCTTCTCGGCGGTGACCAGTACTTCCTCGATCTGGCGGCGTGACGGTTGCTCTTGCTCTGCGTGAACGGCTGCGGACAGCGGTGAAAGCACGAACACCGCGGCGCTGGTCAGCAGCGCACCGGTGCTCGCACCCCGCGCCGAACGGCGGGACTGCGGCATCTGTGTTTCTCCCCTCGATCTCGCCCTCTGGCCGTCTGCTTTCGGACTGGCCTCTTTTCCTGCGCGCATATCGGGAGTCGTCTCGAGTACCAGTGCACCTCGGACGGCTACGGACGGATCGTTTCTATTGACTCCCCGGCGTGAGAAAACGATCGGTCCGGATGCATGTCAAGCTGTACTGAACGCTCCGTTGCTGCTAGCAGAAGCGGTCCGAGTGAGGGGGGAGGACGCGCATGGACTTCAGGGACACGACGATCGCCGAGCTCGCGGATGCCGTCCGCAGGGGCGAGTCGAGTGCGGAGGCGATCGCCCGCGGTGCGCTCGCGCGCATCGGTGCGGAGAACGGGCGCCTGAATGCCTTCGTGGCGTTGCAGGCCGAGGCAGTCGTGCTCGACGAGGCGCGCGCCGTGGACGCGGCCGTGGCCCGCGGCGAGGATCCGGGCCCGCTCGCGGGCGTGCCCGTGGGGGTGAAGGATCTCGAGGACGTGCGCGGTCTCCGCACGACCTACGGGTCGGCGCTCTGGGCCGACGCGCCGCCGGCGCAGCGCGACTCGCTCCTCGTCGCGCGCATGCGCGCCGCCGGCGCCGTGATCGTCGGCAAGACGAACACCCCGGAGTTCGGCTGCAAGGGCGCCACGGACAACCCGGCCTTCGGCGCCACGGCCAATCCATGGAGCCTCGCACACTCACCGGGCGGCTCCTCCGGGGGCTCCTCTGCCGCGCTCGCGGCCGGTCTCGTGCCGCTCACGACGGGCTCCGACGGCGGCGGTTCGATCCGCATTCCGGCGGCGGTCTGCGGCCACTCGGGCTTCAAGGCCACGCAGGGCAGGCTCCCCCTCGCGGATCCGTCGGGGCCGACGACGGGGCTGCTGGCGGTGCGCGGCCCCATGGCGCTCTGCATGCGCGACACGGTGCTCGCCCTGGACGCGCTCCGCGGCGACGATCCGCGAGACGTGTTCGGGCTCCCGGACGACGACTTCTCCTGGCTCGAGGCCTACGACGAGCGGCGCCTGCCCATGAAGGCCATCTGGGCGCCGACCCTCGGCTTCGCGGAGGTGGACGACGAGGTGCGGTCGGTCTGCGAGGCGGCCGTGAACAGGCTGGCGGACGCCGGCGTGGAGATCGTCGAGCGCGAGGCGCTGCTCGCGCCGCACCCGCTGGAGGCCTGGTGGACGCTCTGGACCGCGGCCATGGCGCGCAAGCTCGGTGATTGGGTGGGCACGCCGGACTTCGAGCGCATCGACCCGCCCCTGCAGGGCATGATCGAGCACGGCCTGACGCTCACCGCGGCCGACTACGCGCGCGCCGTCGACGCCTGCCACGACTACAACATGCAGCTCGAGGCAGCCTTCGAGGAGGTGGTCTTCCCGGAGGCGCCGCTCGTGCTGTCGCCGACCTGCGCCGGACGCACGCCGCGGACCGGCGAGCCCGGCATCATCAACGGCCGCGAGACCGCCGCCTGGGTCGAGATGACCTTCGCCTTCAACATGACGCGCAGTCCCGTCGCGACGGTGCATGCCGGCTGCGACTCGGGCGGCCTGCCCGTCGGCCTGCAGGTGATCGGCCGGCAGCGCTGCGACGTGGACGTGCTGTGCGCGGCGGGATGTTTCGAGGACTTGCTGGGCGGGCCGGGGCGAGCGCCCTACTGACGTCCGTCGCCGTGGTCAGGCCGGTGCACCGGTCGGGAACGCCGGTCGGGTCGGTACACCGGTCGGGTCGGTACACCGGTCGGGTCGGTACACCGGTCGGG
>JAZBPO010000187.1:0-10578 GCA_036351675.1 Pseudomonadales bacterium | reverse complement strand
CTCGGCGCTTCCGTCCCGTCCGAGCGATGATACGTCTTCGTTCGACGAGCGTCAGGATGCATCCAGCAGGGGCTCCGGCTCGGCCTCGAGGGCGCCCGCGCTCCGCGAGAGGAGCGTGTCCGCGTCCGTGTCCGCCTCGTCGAGCGCCGCGACGCCGTGGCGAATGCAGACCGGCAGCGTGCGCCCGTTCGCATCGCGGAAACGCGAGCGCTGCAGGCCGCGCTGCAGTTCCTCGACGGTGCGCTGGACCTGCGCCGCGCTCGCCTCGCTCATGAGCAGTGCGAATTCCGCCGCGCCGGTGCGTCCGAGCAGGTCGCCGTCCCGGCGCATGGACTCCAGCAATCGAGCGATCGCGCGCAGCACCTGATCGGCGACTTCCGACCCCGCGGTCGCATTCAGCTGCGCGAGGTTCTCGAGGCGCAGGGTCAGCAGCCGCAACTCGCGGCCGCTGCGACGGGCCCGGGCACATTCCTCCCGGGTCTGGCGCAGGAAGGCACCGCGCTGGAGGGCGCGGGTCAGTGGGTCCAGCGTGACGAGACGGGTCAGTTCGCGATTCGCGGCGCCCAGCGCTTCCGTGGCCGCGCGCAGTTCCTGCTCGGTGCGCCAGTGCTCCGTGGTCTCGTGGAAGATCAGGACGCGGCCCGAGTGTTCGCCGCGGGGGTCCGTGAGCGCCGAGGCGCTCACACGCCAGGCCGTCGCCTCGCCCTCCAGGGTCATGAGCAGATCCACGGTCGCCGCGTCGCCGAGTTCCTCTTCCAGCGTAGCGCGCGGGATCGGCAGCAACTCCCACAGCGCGCGTCCGGGCCTCGCGGCGCCGTGCCGGCCGGCGAGCCGTGCACCGGCCGGGTTCATGTCGATCACGCGGCCGTCGGCGCCGAGCACGAATACTGCGTCGGCCATGTCGAGGACCACGCGTTCCCGCGACAGTGGAACGAGGTCCAGCAGGTCGCCGCGCAGCGCGAGCGTGAACGCCGCGCCGGCGGCCACGAAGCCGGCCGGCGTCAGGTCGAGCCAGGCGACGGGTGAGTCCGGGGCGAGGTAGACGAGGTTGGCGGCCAGGGCCAGCACGGGCGCGGCGATCACGAGCAGGGCGCGCCGCCGGTGCCAGGGCGATGCGAGGAGGCTGCGCAGCAGCGCGAGCGTGCCGATGGCGATGAGCAGATAGCTCCACCAGCGATGAACGGCGAACCAGGGGCCGTAGTCGATCTCCCAGGCGACGAAGCTGCCCACGCGCACCAGCTCGGCGCCGGCCCAGAGCCAGCCGTGGAACTCGTTGCTGAGCGCGATCGCGAGGGTCACGGCGGGGATCGGCAGCAGCAGGGGCCAGTTCGCGTAGAGCGTGCGCAACTCGCCCGTGTAGCGCAGGCAGAACAGGAACCAGGCCGTCGGGACCACGACGATGCCCGGGTACTGCAGCTTCGCTGCGAGGAACTTGCCGTCGAGGCTGGTCGAGAGAGTCCCCAGAGCCTGGCCGCCGGCCCACCAGGCGATGGCGGCCAGGAGCACCGTCAGGTGCCAGCCCCCCGGCGCCGCACGCTGGCGCCAGACGCGCGGCAGCAGAACGAGCGCGAACAGGAGGGCGCCGAGACTCGGCAGCGAGAAGAGCGTGACCTGCACGGATGCACGGGCCTCCTGCCCGTGGCGTCGGAGATCGGATGGTAGCGGATCGGCGCCGTATGATGGGCGCCCGTGCAGCAGCGGAGCACGTCGTGACCGACCCGGAAGACCCCTGCCTCGAGGCGCTCGGCGATCTGCTGCCGCGCGTGCTGCATCTGCTGTCCATGCTCGAGTTCGCGCAGCGGTACCTGCATCCCCCCGTACTGCCCGCGCTCGCCTCGCAGCTCGCGCCCCTCGCCGCCGAACTCTCCGAAGCGGTGACGCGCTTCAC
Organism: Pseudomonadales bacterium; assembly: GCA_036351675.1. Classification (GTDB taxonomy): domain Bacteria; phylum Pseudomonadota; class Gammaproteobacteria; order Pseudomonadales; family Azotimanducaceae; genus JAZBPO01. The sequence continues at coordinate 8,690 of JAZBPO010000187.1, read as the reverse complement.
GGCGCCCTCCTGGCCGGCGCCGCTGCAGTCGCTGCGCGACCGCGTCCTCGAGGCGGCGACGCTGGCGAGCGGTGCCTGCGCGGGTCTCGAGGACGCGACGCCGGAGGACGTGCCGCGTGCCTATCGTGCCCTGCGCCGTGCCACGCACGCCCAGGAGGCGCTCTGGCCCCTCGCCGCGGTGCTGCCGCCGGTCTCGCGCTTCTTTCTCGAACGCGCCCTCCACGAGGCTGCCGCCGCCGAGCTGCTCGGACGCCTCGAGCTGGAGGCGGCGGCGCCGCGACCGGGGCGCGGCCTCTTCCACACGGACAACGACCGGACGCAGCGTGGTGGCTGGTCCGCCTACGTACCGGAGGGGGTCGCGGACGCCGAGCCGATGCCGCTGGTGATGGCGCTGCACGGCGGCAGCGGACACGGCCGCGATTTCCTCTTCGCCTGGCTCCGGGAGGCACGTACGCGCGGCTGTGTCCTCGTGGCGCCGACCTCACCACAGCACACCTGGAGCTTCCCGGGGCTCGCCGCTCCGGGCGTGGACGACACGGACGCGCATCGGCTCTTCGAGCTGGTGACGCGGCTGCGCGAACTGTTGCCCATCGACGCCTCGCGCATGCTGCTCACGGGCATGTCCGACGGCGGCAGCTACGCGCTCATGAGCGGCCTGCGCGAGGCGTCGCCCTTCACGGCGCTGGCCCCCTTCTCCTGCGTGCTCGCACCCGAGGTGATGCTCGACGGGCGCATCGCGCGCGCCCGGGACCTGCCGATCCGCTGGGTGCACGGCGCCCTCGACTGGATGTTCCCGCCGGAGCGTGCGCGGGAAGGCGTCCTGGCGCTGGAGGGTGCGGGCGCACGCGTCGACTACGTCGAACTCGAGGATCTGTCCCACTGCCATGCGCGCGAGGAGTGTGCGCGGGTGCTGGACTGGATGGGCGTGCCACGGCCCGGCGCGTGAGCGCGCAGCCTCCCTAACTCGCCTCGAGCAGCGCGCGCCCGACCTCGTCCACGCAGCCGCCGAAGACGTGGTCCGCGCCGGGGACGATGGTGAGCACGCCGGGCGCAGGGAGCGCCCCATGGAGCGCCCGCAGCGCCGCCTCCGGAGCGTACTCGTCGAGCGCGCCGGCGACGATGTGCACCGTGCAGGGCGGTGCTTCGGCGACGTCGAGGGGCGCGTGCCCGACCGGTGGGGCGATGAGGAACAGCGCATCCGGCGCCGCTTCTGCTGCGGCCCGCCAGGCCATCAGCGCGCCGAAGGAATAGCCGAGCAGCAGCAGTGGTTTCGGTCCGAAGCGTGCGCGGACGTGGCGGACCACGGCGAGCACGTCGTCCCGTTCTCCGTGGCCGTCGTCGAAGTGGCCCTCGGAGCGACCGACGCCGCGGAAGTTGAAGCGTACGCAGACGGCCTGCCGTGCGCGCAGGGCCTCGACGGCGGCGCCGAGGACCGCGTCGTGGGCCGAACCACCGTACTGGGGGTGAGGATGGCAGAGCACTGCCACCGCGCTGCTGCGCGTCTCCGCGCCGTCGACGAGGAGCTCGAGGGCGCCGGCCGGGCCGTCGACGAGTTCGCTCACGGCGTCGCCGGTTCCGCGGCGCCCTCCGCGCTGCGCCGCCCGCGCCCGATCCAGAGCGCGGCGACGGCGCTCGCAGCCATGGCGGTGGTGGCACCGGCGGCGAGCGTCGCGTCGAGGAAGCCCGCCGAGGCCAGCCACAGCGCCATGGCCGCCCAGCCCGCGAGGCGCGCGAGATCGAAGGGCAGGGCGACGGCGCGACCCTCCAGCCAGAAGCCGATGGCGACGAAACCGGCGACGGCGAGCGCGGCGAGGGCCGCAGCCACGGCGCCGGGCAGGGCCGCCGCGTACACGAGCAGCGGCAGCGAGGCGATCAGCGCGAGCAGGAACTGCACCAGCACGTAGACCCGCACGGGCCGCTCCAGCTGGATCTCGAAGCGCTCGAAGGTCGCCGGCGAGAACGCCGGCCGCGGCTCCGCGGCCGCGAGGTCGGCAGGGCGCCAGGCCGGTCCGCGCAGCCAGACCCCGACCTTGTCGCGCCAGTACCGCGTCCGCAGCGAATCGATCAGGCAGTCACGATAGACATGCAGATTCGCCCACAGCGGATTCCAGCTGTGGAGCGCATGGCGGATGCCGTAGACCGGCGGCTCCTCGTCGAGCTCTTCCTGCCAGGTCCCGAAGATCCGGTCCCAGACGATGAACACGCCGCCGTAGTTGCGGTCGAGGTAGCGGTCGTTCTGCGCGTGGTGCACGCGATGATTGGAGGGCGTGACGAAGACCCACTCCAGCGGCCCGAGCTTCGGCAGGTGTCGCGTGTGCACCCAGAACTGGTAGATGAGATTGAGGCTGCCGACCGTGACCACCATCTCCGCCGGTACGCCGACGAGGAACATGGGCAGGTAGAAGACGAAGGTCAGGAGGCCCGTCGAAGTCTGGCGCAGCGCCGTCGACAGGTTGTACTCCTCGGACTGGTGATGGGCGACGTGCGAGGCCCAGAGCAGGTTCACCTCGTGGCCGAGCCGGTGCGACCAGTAGTAGCAGAGGTCGTAGACGACGAAGGCGACGATCCAGGCCCAGGCGGCATCGAGGGGCCAGCGCGGGACCGCGGTCGCCTCGGCCGCGGCCGCCCAGGCCGCACCGCCGACGCCGAGAAACAGGAAACCGCGCAGGCGCGAGAGCATGCCCAGGGACAGCGAGTTGATCGTGTCCGCGAAGCGGTAGGTGTTGCGGCCGAAGCGGGCCCCCAGGACGAGTTCCAGGAGGATGGCCAGCAGGAAGAAGGGCACGGCGTAGAGGATCAGGTTCATGGCGCCGATGATAGGCAACCGGGACGCCGAACGCGCGCCCTCGGCGGACGTCCGTCGGGGATTCCATGACGAAACGGGGCCCCGGAGGGCCCCCCTTCGCCCCGACGCGAGGTCGGGCGCCGACCCCCTCAGGGGTTCATGCGATAGCTCACCGAGAGACCGAAGACCCGCGGGTCCGTGGTGGTCACGTTGCGCCGGTAGTTCTCGTTCTCCGGCATGACTTCCAGGGCCCGGACCCCGAGTTCGTCGAGGATGTTGTTGACGAAGGCAGCGACCTCCCACTTCTGAGACGCGCTCGTCCAGCTCGCGCGGGCGTCCCAGCGCCAGAAGGCGGGCGCTTCCTCCAGAGCCCGCTCGAAGGGGGCGTTGAAGAAGAACGAATCGGTCCACGACAGCGTGCTGAAGAGATCCACCGTGCCGTTGTCACCCATGGGCCAGGTGTAGTTGCCGAACATGGTGACCTTCCATTCCGGGATCTTCGGCAGGCGTGAGCCCTCGGCCTGCTGGAAGCTGCGTTCGGCGGCCGTGAAGATCGACTGCGGCAGCTCAGGATTCGTGACGTCGACGATCGCCGGGAGTTCCTGCGTGAACTCGGGCTGCGTCCAGCTCCAGTTGCCGCCGAGCGTGAAGCGTTCGCCGGCGAGCCAGGTGATGTCGCCTTCCCAGCCGAAGATCTCCGCCTCCGGGGCGTTGGTGATGTTCGTGGTCGTGCCGAAGAGGCCGCCGGCCTGGCTGATGATCGTGTGGATGTCGTCGTACTGGTACGTGTAGACCGACGTGTTGAGCTGGATACGGCCGTCGTAGAGCGTGCCCTTGTAGCCGAGCTCGTAGGCGACGACGTTCTCCTCGTCGTAGACCGGCGTGAAGGCCGAGGCGAAACCGAGGTTGTAGCCGCCCGAACGCCAGCCCGACGTCACGGAGAGGTAGAGCAGCGTGTCCGGGTTCGGCTCGTAGTCGAGATTCAGCCGATAGGTGTAGACGTCCCAGTCGTCCTGGAGCGGGCGATAGGTGTTGAAGGCGATGGGCACGCCGGTGAAGCGGATCGGCTCGTCGCCGGGCCGGGTGCCGAGGTCGCCGGGGTTCAGATAGCCGCCCTGGGCGAGCTGCGCGACCGGATCTATGGCGCCGTTCACGGCGTTGAAGAGGCACAGCAGGTTCGTGCCGCAGGCCGCCGCCCCGTCCGGGTTGGCGGCGATCCAGGCCGCGGTGTTCGGCGTCGGCGTCGGTGCCCCTGCGAGGATGCTCGCGGTGTCGAACAGCGCGAAAGCCGTCAGGCCGACGCTTTCCTGCTGCCCGATGAGGCGCTCCTTCGCCTGCTTCTCGTCCTTCGCGTAGCGCAGGCCGAAGGTGACGGCCCACTTCTCGGTGAACTCGTACTCGCCCTGGAAGTAGGCGGCATAGGCGCGGGTCTCGATGTCGTTGTCCCAGGCGAAGAAGGTCCCCGGCGTCGAGACGCCGTCGTTGCGGGCACCGCGCAGGCCATTGCCCGTGTCTCCGTACATCGGGCCGAAGAGCACGAATTGGGTCCCGGTCGCGATGTCGGCGGGCGCCGCGCGCTGAGCCTGATAGACGTCCAGCAGCGGTTCCGGGTGGCCTCCGAGCAACTGGAGGGTGTCGTTCCATTCGTCGATACCACCGGTCAGACCGGCGTAGCTGGCGTCGTTCGTGTAGCGGCCCTGCGTGTCGATCGGGTCGTAGAGGTCCAGGCGCTGATTGATCACCGACTCGTAGACGAAGGCGCCGGTCGTGACCGACAGCTTCTCCGTGTCGAAGGTGAGCTGGATCTCGTGCTGCCAGTTGTGGTTCTCCTGCAGCACGTAGAAGTCCGAGGACCCGAAGCGGCCGTTGCCGGTCTTGTCCTCGTCCGTGTTGCGGTCGTAGAAGAAGTCCGTGTAGCCGAAGATGTACTTCAGCTGCCAGTTGTCGGCGTCGTAGACGGCGTTGAACTGTACGGCCTGATGATCGAAGAACTCGTCGAAGTCGCCGTTCGAGTCGATGTTCAGATCGTCGCTCGTCAGGTTGTCGCGGTCCGTGATGTGGAGCCGCTCCTGCGGGTGGCCGAAGGCGTAGTTCGGTCCCAGCCCGTAGGAACTCGCGTCGCCGAAGGTGTAGGACTCGGGTACGCCGTCGCCGTCCGAATCGACGGGCGCGTTGAGGGGCGTGCGGATGTCGAAGCCCGGCCGCAGCGCCTGCGTGGTGACCGTCGCGCCGGTGATCGGATTGACGTAGTCCCGGGTCGCGGCGCCCGGCGTGAAGAAGTCCCGCGCGAAGCCGTTCGTCTGGGTCGGATCGACGATGCGCCGGCCGTAGACGAGGTTCGTGTTGTCGCGGACGTTCATGCCGTTCTCGGAGACGACGATCGGCATGGTCCCGGCACCGCCGTTGAAGCGGCGCCGGTAGCTGCGCTCGTTGGCGCGGGCGAAGAGGGTGATGCGATCGGTGGGCGTGTACTCGAAGGAGATCGCGTAGTTCTCGTCGCCGTAGTCGTTGATGTCCGGCTGCCCGGGCGTGGTCTGGTTGATGTAGCCGTCACGCTCGCGGTCCGAGCCGACGAAGCGCGCGGCCAGCTTGTCCTTGATGAGCGGTCCGGACAGCAGGTAGTAGATCTCGCGCGTGCCGTAGTTGCCGACCGTCGCCTTGGCCTCGAACTCGTACTCCTCGGGATCGGGACGCTTGGAGACGAAGTTGATGGCGCCGCCGACGGCATTGCGGCCGTAGAGCGTGCCCTGGGGGCCGCGCAGGACCTCGACGCGCTCCAGGTCGTGGAGACCGCCCTCCGTGGAGGCGATGCCGAAGTCCTCGGAGTAGACGCCGTTGAAGTAGGTGGCGACGCCCGGGTCACCACCGAGCGTCCGCGCCGTGCGGCCGACGCCGCGGATGGCCGCGTCGTAGGGCTGGATCGTGGTCGCCGGAATGTAGTTCTGCAGGTCTTCCTGGTTGCGGATGTTGAAGTTGTCCAGGAAGTCGGCGTCGAAGGCCGAGATCGAGATGGCGGTGTCGGAGACGGTCGACTCTCTCCGTTCGGCGGTGACGGTCACCTCCTCGATCCGACGCTGCGAGACTCTCGCCTCTTCAGCGTTCGCGGTCGGAATGCTGGGCGCCCACGCCGCGACCAGAGCTCCTGCGTACAGGACTCCGCCGAACGCGCGCGCCCGCCCTGGCAGGCGGGTGTGCGTCATGACTCTGTTCTCCCCTTGGTGCCTCCCTTCTCCGATCCGCCTCTGATGCCTGACCCACCGGGAGTCTCGTGCTCTGCTTGGCGATGGTGTCCGGACGGTACGGTGGGAGACTTCCCCAATGACTCCCTGGCCCGATCGAACGCCGGGAGCGCGGCGGAGTCAAGCGGCCATTGCGTGTTCCTGAAACGAGAAAGGGCGCCTCACGGCGCCCTTTCTCGTGCTGATCGCGTCGCCGCGATCCGACACTCGCCTCAGTTGAAGGCGCCGAAGTTCCAGGTGAACTCCAGACCCATGAGGCGCGGATCGGTCGGCGTCGCCGTGCGGAGATAGTTCTGGTTCTCCCCGTAGCGGGCGATCTGACGGATGCCGATGTCGTTGAGGATGTTGTTGACGAAGCCCGAGACGATGAACGCCTCGTTGGCGCTCGTCCATGACACCCGCGCGTCCCAACGGTAGTACTCGGGCGCCTTGTCCACCGGGTTGTTCTCGATGGAGAAGAACACCTCGTCCGTGTAGGACACGTTCGTGCGGAGCTCCACGTTGCCGCGGTTGCCGAGCGGGATGTTGTACATCCCGAACACGGTCCACTTGATCTCCGGGATCAGCAGCATCTGGTTGCCGTCGATGCTCACCGGGCGCTCGGTGACGCCGCCGAAGAGCGAGTCGGGTGCCGCGGAGTTGAAGGCGTCGGTCACGACCGATCCGACCGTGTCGCCGACGCCGTCGGAGTCCGTGTCCAGCGTCCCGAGCAGCTCCGAGGTGTACTCGGAGTCGGTGAAGCTGAAGTTGCCGCCGAGCGTGATGCGATCGGTCGCGAGCCAGAACAGGTCCGCCTCGAAGCCGAAGATCTCGGCCGACGGCACGGCGGCGACGTTGTCGACGACGGCGCCGAGGGAGTTGGAGAAGCCGCTGAAGGCCTGATGGACGTTCTCGTAGTCGTAGTAGTAGACGGAGGCGTTGACCTGCAGCGAGCGGTCGAAGAGCTGGTCCTTCCAGCCGATCTCGTAGGCCGTGATCTCCTCCTGATCGTAGACCGGCTGAGCCGAAAGGTTCGCCAGGTTGAAGCCGCCCGCCCGGTAGCCGGTGGTGATGCCGGCATAGATGAGCGTGGTCTCGTTCGGCTCCCAGTCGAGATTCGCGCGCCAGGTCCAGGCGTCGTAGGTCTCTTCCACCGGGCGGTAGAAGGAAACGCCGAAGGGTACGCCGCGGTAGCGGGTGATGGCGTTACCGGTCTGCTGCAGGGTGTCCGGGTCGATGGCGCCGGTCGCGATGTTGTACTGCAGCAGCGAGCCCGTCGGGGTGATGGGCAGCGCGCCCGGCCCGAGCGCCGAGGTCGCGCCGTCGCCACTGTCCAGCGCAGAGAGTGCGAGCACCTCACCGAGTCCGATGTTGCCCGACGCGACGCCCGCGAAGGTCGGAACGGATTCGGTGTAGATGAAGACGTTCTCTTCCCCGCTACGCTCGTCTTCGGCGTAGCGGATGCCGAGCGTCAGGCTGAACTGGTCGGTCAGGAACAGCTCTGCCTGGTTGTAGAAGGCGAAGGCCTCCGTGCGGTTCTCGGTCTGGTACTCGACGAAGGAGCCGCAGGTGACCGGGCCGCTGGTGAGGCTGGTGCAGCCGCCGGGATTCGCTGCGGTGTCGCCCTGCCAGAGACTGACCCCGGTGGTGATGGCCTCGCTGTTGACGAGCGCGGCCTGGGCGTCTGCATCCAGCGCGTTGAAGTTCCCCTTCGCCGTGAACAGGCTGGCCTCGCCCGGGAAGAGCGCGCCGAGCGCCGCCGCGGTGAGCGGATCGTAGTCGGCGGGCTGCGTGTAGCGCCGCTCGCCCAGCTCGGAGAAGAAATCGCCGCGCTGGGTGATCCGGGCCTCGTAGAAGTAGATGCCGGACGTCAGCGTGGCGCGCTCGCCGAAGTCGAAGAGGAACTGGAACTCGTGCTGGAAGTTCTCGTTCTCCTGGGAGACGTAGAAGGTCTCGCCGGAGTTCACGTTGCTCGTCAGGTCACGATCGGAGGTGCGGTCGTAGAAGTAGTCCGTGTAGCCGAAGACGTACTTCACCGACAGCATGTCGTTGACGTCGAGCTCCATGGTCGAGTAAGCGGCCTGATGGTCGAAGAACTCGTCCTGGCGATTGTTCGTCGCCGTGTCGAGTTCGCTTCCGCTCAGGCCGTCCGGGTCCCGGACCGGTGCCAGCACGCAGGACGCATCGCCCGCGCAGCCGAAGTTGCGCGAGGGTTCGTCGTCCGCGGCGACGTCGACGCCCGGGCGCAGGCGCTGCGCCAGCACCGTCTCGCCGTTGTAGGGGTTCGTGAACGAGAACAGGTCCGAGAGCCCGTTCGTGTTGAGCGGGCTGGCGCTCGTGTTCACGAAGTTCGGCTGCGTCGGATCCGTCAGGTTGAGCCCGGCGAGTCCGGACGCGGCGAGCGCGTCGGAGCCGAGGGACGGATCGAAGCTCGACACGGCCGGGTTCGTGTTCGACGACAGGATCTCGCGGAAGCCGAACACCTCGGACTGCGTGTCGCGGTCGAGGCCGCCGAACTCCGACAGGGCGATGATGCCCGCGGTCTGGCCGGCCGCACCCATGCGGCGGCGGTAGCTGCGCTCGTTGCCGCGCAGGCGCCAGGAGAAGTTGTCGGTGGGCGTGAACTCCAGCGTGACCGTGTAGTTCTCGTCGCCGTAGTTGCCCACCTCCCCGTTGCGGGCGCCGTT
>JAZBPO010000186.1:0-10123 GCA_036351675.1 Pseudomonadales bacterium | reverse complement strand
GTGTGCCCGATGCCGAGGAACACGGCTCCGACGATCAGCGCGAGCCGGCGTCCGAGGTAGTCCGCGAAGTAGCCGGAGGGCACCTCGCCGACCACCACGACCAGGCCGAACAGCGCCTGCAGCTCCAGGACCTCGGTGATGTCGAGGCCGCGGTCGCCGAACAGCGGCACCGCGACCGGGACGATCACCATGAAGACCTGGAAGAAGGCCATGGCCCGTATGACCAGGAGATTGCGCGCGAGACGCCGCTCGTTCCACCCGTGTCCGTTCACTGCCCCTGCTCCGTTGTGCGATCGCGATCCCTCGCGACCCTGTCTGGTTCGTTTTTCCGGGGCCCGAAAACGCGGAAGCCCCGATGGACTCGGTCCATCGGGGCTTCCTGATTCCGCGAACGCCGACGCGTTCCCTACCGGATGGAGTCTCCCGTGGACCCGTGCCGCTCGTGCTGCGACACGACATCACCGGCGATCGCGCAGGCGTGCGCGTTCGTCACGGTGATCAGCTTGTCGTTCCACATGCGCATCGATGCGTCGGGTCCGGTCGGTACACGCAGGGCGGGCCCTGCGGAGAGGGCGCGCAGATTGCGCCCGTAGGTCGGGCGCGTCAAGACACCCCGGGCGGAATTCACGGAACGGTCACGATGCCGGGCATCCACGGCCCTCAGGGATCGTCGTCCGGGTCCGCGTCGATGTCCTCGTCGTCGTGGTCGCCGCCATCGGTGTCGTCGAAGAGCTCTTCCGCCACCTGCTCCAGGAAATCCGTCACGGCCGCCCCGTCCCGCTGGGGCACCATGAGGATGAGGCGTTCGACGCCGAGATCCTCGTAGGCCTCCACGTCCTCCACGTCCGGCGTCTCCCGGGGCGTGATGCTGATCTCGAGATCCCCGAGCCAGTCCGGACGGCCGACGCGATCCTCGGCGGCGTCGAGACCGTCGAGGGACTCGGCCGTCGACTCGAGATCCATGGCGAAGCCGTACCAGCCCTGGCACAGCGACACGGCGCGGACGTAGGCCGCCATGGACATGCCGCCGCCGTGGATCGGCGTGCGCTCGCGCCGTGGCGGCCGTGGCCGGGACTGGATACCCGAGAAGGACGAGAACTCGCCGTCGAACTCCGGCGCCTCGCTGGACCAGAGTTCGCGCAGCAGCGCGATCGCCTCGTCCGTGCGTCGGCCCCGGCTCGCGAAGTCGACGCCGAGCGCCTCGAATTCCGCCTGCAGATAGCCCGCCCCGACGCCGAGCACGAGCCGCCCTCCGGCGATCACGTCGAGGCTCGCCATCTCCTTCGCGAGCACCACGGGGTTGCGCTGGGCGAGCAGCGTGATGCCCGTGCCGAGACGGATCTCGTCCGTGAGACCGGCGAGGAACGCGAGCGCGGTCGAAGGATGCAGCATGGGCGTGAGCGGCGGTGCCGGTGAAGGTGGCGCCTGCGGATCCGGCAGCACGACGTGCTCGCCGGTCCAGAGCGAATCGAAACCGAGTTCCTCGGCGAGTTCCGCCACCTCGGCGGCCACGTCCGGCTCGGCGCAGACGCCGAAGTTGATTCCGAAGACACCGAACTTCACGGCTCATCCCCTCTCGCCACGATCATCGAATCCGGGGCGCCCCTGCAGGCGCCGGGCGGGTGCATCGCCGACGGGCCGTGTTCAGGCCGGCAGCGGCTCCGCCTTCGCGGTCGCCATGGCCAGTACCTCCGCATAGGAGCGGCGCACCTCCATGCGCGGCCCGAGCCCCTTCTCCAGCAGCAGCGCATGCATGCGCGGCAGGTTGTAGCAGGGGACGGAGACCAGCAGATGATGCTCGAGGTGGTAGTTCACCCAGTAGGGCGCGACGAAGGCGCGGGTGAGCCAGCCGGCAAGCGTCGTGCGCGTGTTGCGCAGACGATCGTCGTCGTCCGGGACCACGGCGTGCTCCGCGATGTTGCGGATGCGCGTGATCAGCATCTCCCAGGTGAAGGACGGCAGCACCCAGAGCAGGAAGTACAGGTACCAGTGCCCGGCGAGCGTGAGCGCGGCGAGGAACGCAGCGTTGATCGCGAGGTTGGGGCCGAAGCGCTGCAGCAGGTTGCCGAGCTTCACCGGCCAGGGCGCCCCCTCGGGCTGCCAGTGACTGCGCACCAGGGCGCTCCGCTGCTTCCAGCCGGTCTGACCGCTCAGATCACGCCAGACCTTGCGGCGGAAGGAGCCCCTCGTCACCGGGAAGGGCGCCGACAGCACCAGATCCGGGTCCTCGGGCTGCTGCGTGTGACGATGGTGCTCGAGGTGGTAGCGACGGTAGCCGTCGACGGACTGGCCGAACATGGGACGGTTGACGAGCCAGCGCGCGACCCAGTCGTTGAGGCGCTTGTCGTCGAAGAGCAGAAAGTGCGCGGCTTCGTGGTTGATGATGCCGAGGCCGAGCTGCCGGCAGCCGACGATCATGACGCCGAGCGCGATGGTGAGCGGGTGAGTCCAGACGCAGCAGATGGCCCAGGTCGCGAAGATCGTGCCCCAGCAGTGCACGATCATCCACCAGGTGCGGAGCGGCGATTTCCGCCGCAGGGCGGCGATCTCCTCCCTCGAGAGCACGTCGGCCGCTCGCTGAACGCGATCGAGTTCGAGCGACTCGGGGGGTAGAGCGGTCGGGACCATGGAGCGTCTCTCGCGGCGCATCGTGCGCAGCTGCATTCTGGGCCGCGCCCGCACGGGCAGCAAGGCGACGGAGGTGACCTGGATCAGGCTGAACGCGACTCCGATCCCTGCGTTCAGGCGGCGCGCCTGCGGCGCTTGCGCGGCGGTACGCGCAGCGTCTCGCCGGGCTTCAGGAGCCGACCACGCCCCTCCCCCAGATGCAGATCGGTGACGGCCTCGAAGGTCTCGAGATCACCGTCGACCCGGAGCAGCCGTTCCGGCAGCAGGCCCTCTGCGGCCGCCGGCGACGTGCCCGTGGCGAGCAACCAGCGCGCCTTGAGGCGACGCGCGAGCCCGACGGCCTCGTCGAGATCCATGGCGAGCTGAACGCCGGCCAGACGCACCTTCTGGACCGGCGCGACGATCGCGTCGACGCCGGGCTCGAGGGCCGGATGACGCTCGGGCGCGACGTGCGTCTCGACATACACGCGCACGCCGTCGTCGAGGGATTCGATCAGCAGACCGATGCTGCCCATGCCGTAGGGAAAGCGCGGTCGCACGGCGGTGATCGCGAGCCGGCCGTCGAGCACCACTCGGCGGCCCGCGCCGAGGGCGATGGTGCTGCGGAAACCGATGCGCCGAGCGAGGCGTATGGCCGTCGGCGCACCCATGACCCGCAGGCCCTTGTCCAGGGCGGCCAGGGTGGGCGCGTGTGCGTGGTCCGCGTAGGCGGAGGTGAGGACCACGATGGTGCCGGGCTCGACGTCGCGGGGTCGCAGCGCGACGGGCGCCTCGTGGCGACGTCTCAGCCAGCGCCCACCCTGACCGATCTCGATGTCGTCGACGAGCCAGGGGTCGATGAGCAGCTGCTGGCCGCCGCAGCGGATCCGCCAGCTCTGGTAGTCGTCGATGCGTTCGAGCTCCAAGCCCCGGCCACTCCGTCGCGCGTGCCTGCGCCGTTGCTGCTCGCGCTCACGTGAAACCCCTTGAGCGCGACTCAGCAACGGACCGTAATATCCTGACTTGGAAAGACATTCTGTCAGGATTCACTGAACTGTCCAGCTCCGCGACCGACCCCGCGCAGGCTCCCTTCCGGGCACCCGGTCCGGCCGCGCGGCGCCTCAGTTGGCGAAGTCCCAGCTCTCCCCGGCGTGGTAGCGACGCAGGATCAGCTTCGCCATCAGCACACGGTGGACCTCGTCCGGGCCGTCGGCGAGGCGCAGCGTGCGCGCGCCCTGGTAGAAGCCTGCGAGGGGAAGATCTCCGGACACGCCGGCGGCGCCCCAGACCTGGATCGCCCGATCGACCACACGATGCATGGCGGCCGGCACGAACACCTTGATCGCCGAGATGTCGACGCGCGGGTCGCCGCCCGCCTCCATTTTCTCCGCGCAGTGGATGGTCATGAGCCGCGCGGACTGGATGTCCATGTAGGAGTCGGCGATGAAGCCCTGGACGAACTGCTTGTCCTCGAGCTTGCCGCCGTGCACCTCCCGGCTCATGGCGCGCTCGTTCATGAGGTCGAAGGCGCGCCACATCTGGCCGATGGAATTCATGCAGTGGAAGACTCGGCCGGCGCCCAGCCGGTCCTGCGCCGCCTGGTGCCCGGAACCCTCGCGGCCGAGAGCATTGTCGAGGGGCACGCGCACGTTCTCGTAGCGGATCTCGCAGTGGTCCGACTCCCGCCCCCAGACCGGCACGCCTCGGACCACGTTCACGCCCGGCGTGTCCTTCGGGACGATGATCTGCGTCATCTTGCCGTTCTCGTCGGACTGACCCTCCGGATCCTCCCCGTCCGCGGTACGGCACATGACGATGTAGAAATCCGCGCGGTGACCGTTGGAAGTGAACCACTTGTGACCATTGATGACCCAGTGGTCGCCGTCCTTGCGGGCCGTGGTCCTGATGGAACGGGGATCGGACCCGGCGTTGTCCGGCTCGGTCATGGAGAAGCCCGACTGCATGGTCCCGGCAACGAGCGGATCCAGCCACTTCCGCTTCTGTTCCTCCGTGCCGTACTTGACGAGGATCTTCTGGTTCCCCGAGTTCGGCGCGACGACACCGAACAGCGAGGAAGCCCCGATCGAGTAGGCGAGCACCTCGTTCATGTACGCGTGCTGGAGGAAGGACAGGCCCATGCCGCCGTACTCCTCCGGCAGGTGCGGCGCCCAGAGGCCGGCCTGCTTCACGGTCTCCTGGATGTCGGCGCGCAGCTCCGTGGCTTCCCTGCGGACGATCTCCGGCGCGTTCGCGGAGTCCGAGCGCCAGGCCCAGAGCTTCTGCTCGTTCGGCAGGATGTGCCCGTTGACGATCTCCGCCGTGCGCATGCGGATGTCGTTGATCTCCGCGTCCAGCGTCGGCACCGGATTGACGTTGATGGCCATGAAGCCTCCCCCCCCTCTGCTCGGTCGATGTCGCAGCCACGGTATCGGGCCCGTCGGCGGACCTCGCTTCACTGCGGCTCGGCTGCACCCGGCCTCGGGGCGCAGATGCATTCTGGCGGTGCCTGCGCGGGTGCTCCAGCACCGGAAGGGCAACCAGGGCGCCAGCCGGGCACGCCGGCGGCGGTCGCCTGGCTCAGTCCGCGCCGCCGGCGCCGCCGATCGAGCGCGGGCCGAGACGCCGCGATCCGGGCACCACGCGCCGAGGCTCGGAAGCGTCGGGCGCCGTTGCGGCCGCGCGATCCGGGAACGGCCTCGTCACCGCGTCGACCCGGACCGCGGTCGCCTCCGCGCCGGCCGCACAGCCGACCGAATCGAAACCCTGCAGCGTCTCGGGCAGGCACAGCGGCTGCTGATCCTGGCTCACGAGCCTGATGTCCTGGAAAACGTCCTCGGAGAGGTTGGTCAGGAGCTCCTCCTCGTCGGCCTGCTGCGCGAGCGCGTCTTCGGAGTCGGCCACGTTGCTCGTCCGGCGGGCGGTGGCGCTGACCCGCGATAGCAGAGCGGCCGAGAGCGCGTCGAAGACCGCACCGTCGACCTGTGTCTCGAAGGGCCGCAGGGGATCGTCCAGGAGCGGATTGAAGGCGTCGTCGAAGTCCTGCGCGACACCACCGTCCAGCGTCTGGAGGGTCGAAGCGTTCGACTCCTGGATGAAGGAATCGCCGCCGTCGAGAGTGATGAACTGTCCGTCACCGGCGATCAGGAAGCCGTTGTCCTCGTCACCGAATTCCGCCCGCTCCGCGGCCACCACGGCGACCGTGCCGCCGGCGATCAGATCGGCGCTGCCGCTGCCCTCGTTGCTGATCGCACCGAAGCTCTGGCCACGGATGATGCCGCGCGCGACTCCGGCTTCCGCGGGTCCGAGCAGCGCGAGCAGGATGTCCCCCTGCGGCGCCTCGACGAGATTGACGGTCATGGCGTCCTTCGCGGCGAGGATCGCGTCCCCGTCGAGCGCCCGGACGATGGCGCCCTGTCCGTTGCTCTGGGATTCGTCGACGTCCGGATCGATGAGCCCCACCAGCTGCTGCAGGGTTCCGTCGGTGCTGAGGATCACCACGTCGCCCTGCTGTGCGGTGATGTCCCCGTTCAGGGAGATGTCGCCGGAGACCACGACGCGCACCGAGTTGCCGGTCGTCGTGACGTCGTTGAGCGTCAGGGTCTCGCCGGAGCGCACCGCGAAGGAGCCCAGCGCCACGGTCTGCCGGACGTCGACGTTCCCGCTGCCGGCGAAGAGATCGAGCGAAGCGCCATCCCCGGTGACCAGACCGTCGAGCGTGATCGCGGCACCGGTCTCCGGACTCCGGCCCAGCGTCGAGTCGAGCGCGCTGGTGCCGACCACGTTCAGACCCGCAGCCGTGATCGGCGCACTCTCCGTCACGAGCCGCGAGCCGTTCAGCGTCACCGCCGCGGCGCGAGTGTCCAGCCCTCCACCGAACACGAAGGTGCCCGCCGCGAGATCGAGCGAAGCGCCCTCCCGGAAGGTGACGTTCCGGCCCGGAACCGGCGCCGCTTCGAAGACCACTCCACCTGCATTGGCGAACACCGTGGCCTGCTCGCCGGTGACCGCACCGGCGCCGCGGAACAGCAGGGACCCGCTCATGTCGGCGCTGTCGATGGCGCCGAACTCGAAGACGCCCTCCGTGGTGAGTACGGAGACGTCGTCGATGTCGAGCAACGCCGCGGACAGATCGCCGGTGGCGACGGAATCGGCGGCGCGCAGTTCGAGTCTCCCGGCACCCGTGACGCCGCCGAGCAGGACGTCGCCGTTGCCGGCGTCGATCGCCAGGTCGAAGCCCCGGGAGGCGATCGTCCCGGTGCCGATGGTCTGGCCGCCCGAGGCGAAGGAAGTCGCTCCGGCCTGCGTGACGGCCGCGATCTCTAGGGGACCGGAGTCGACGCTGATCGAGGCGAAGGTGGTGGCCGGGCCGGCGATCGACAGACCGCCGCGGAAGGCCTGGAGATCGCCGGCGGTCCCGAGGCGCACACCGCCGGTGGTCAGCAGCCGCGTGACGCCCGCCACGTCGACGGCGCCCTCGAGTGCGACGGCGACGTCCGGCGCGCCGACCGTGACGCTGTTCGCCCGGAGCGCACCGCCTACGGTCAGGGCAGCTACGTCACCGGACGTATCCGCCGGCGCCCCGTCGATGATCAGCAGCTCGCCGTCGACGGTCGCGTCGCCGAGGAAGGCGATCCGACCATCGCTCGCCTGCGAGGTGAACGAGCCGAGCGTGGTGGGCCCGTCGATGCGGATCCTGCTCGTACCCGCGTTGAAGAAGGACTCGCCGATGTCCAGCCCGCCGCCCACCGTGAAGCTCGAACCGCCCTCGAGGTCGAGCGACGCGGCCGTGAAGTCGCCGGCGACGGTCGTCGCCTCGGCCTCCGTGAACGTCACGGCACCGCCGTTCGCGAAGCTCCCCAGCAGGACCGCGCCGTCACCGGCGTCGATGGCCAGGGCGGCGCCGCCTCCGTCGACGGCCCCGGCGCGCAGCGCGCCGTCACCGGTCGCGAGGGTCGTGGGGCCGGCGATCTCCATGGCGCCGAAGCTCAGATCCGTGGCGACGCTGGTGAAGCTGCCCAGGAGCCGGGTGATACCGGTCTCGGCTGCCAGGCCACCGGCGAAACGGAACGCATCGTCCGCGTCGCCGCCGAGTACCTTCAGACCCCTGTTGCGCAGCGCGGTGGCGCCCGTCACCTCACCCCCTCCCCGCAACGTGATCGCGAAATCACCGTCGGCGCTCGTCAGCGAGGCGAGGTCGTCGAAGCGGTCCAGGATCGTGACCGCACCGGTGCTGTCCGAGTCCTGCAGACTCAGACCCTGGCCGCCGCCGGCCACGGTCGCGATGTTCACCGCGCCGGCGCCGCCGATGACGGTCGTCGGACCGAGGAGCGTGGTCACACCCAGATCGATCTGTGCGTCCGTGGCCATGAGCACGCCGGCCAGGTTCGTCGTGGCCGCGGAGCGCGTGTCGAGCCCGCCCCCGAAGACCGTCGCGTCGCCCCCGTCATCACCGATGACGATCTGCGTCGTGTTCAGGAACGTCGTGTCCGCTGCGACGTCGCCGCCGCCGAGCAGCGCGACGTCATAGGCGCCCGCGAAGGTCTCGAGCGCGCCGAGTCCGATCTCGCCGAGGAAACGCACCGCACCCGTGGCGGCCGCGTCCTGCACCGCGAGAGCCAGGCCCGCGCCACCGTCGCTCACGGATCCGAAGTCGATGGTGCCGCTGCCGGCGCGCACGCTCGCCGCTCCAGTGAGCACGGTCGTGCCGAAGTCGATGTCGGCATCGACACTCACGACGGTACCGTCGAGGCGCGTGGCCTCGGCCCCCACCGTGTCCAGACCACCGTCGAAGGCGATGAAGTCGGCGGCGCCGTCGCCGAGCGTCACGACGCCGCGGTTCCGGAAGATCGTGTCGCCCGCGATGGTTCCGCCGCCGGCGAAGGTCACGTCGTAGGCGCCGTTGAAGGTGTCGAGCGCACCGAGCGCGACGTCGCCCGCGAAGGTGACGGCCCCCGTCGCCGTGAGCGACTGGACCGCGAGGCGCCGGTCCGAGCCGGCGACGGAAGCGACGTTCAGGGCGCCGGCGCCGGACTCGAGGGTCGCATCGACGAGTACGGTGGTCGCGCCGAGGCTCAGCAGCGCGTCGTCCGTCGCGACCTCTCCGGCGATCCGGGTCCCGCCGGCGACGGCGGTCGAGTCGAGCCCACCGGAGAACGTGAGCTCGTCACCGACGTCGTCGCCGAGCGTCAGCACGCCCGTGTTCAGGAACGTCGTCGAGGCCGCCACGGTGCCGCCACCGAGCAGGGAGACGTCGTAGGCGCCGGGGGAAGTGTCGAGCCTGCCGACCGTGATCTCGCCGTCGACCGTCACGGCCCCGGTGGCACCGGGCTGCTGCAGACTCAGGGCCTGTCCGGGCCCGGAAATCGAGGCCACCGTGATGCTCGCGGCGTCCGCGACGAGCGTGGTGGAGTCCGTGAGCGTGAGCGGGCTCAGCACCATGGGGGCGTCAGCCGTGGCGACGGTCCCGGCGGCGACGGTCCCCGCCGCCGCCGTGGTGTCGAGGCCGCCGACGAAGGTCGTCACGGCACCCGCTGCAGCACCGAGCGTCACCGTGCCGGAGCTCAGGAACGACGTCGGCGTCGTGACCGTCGCGCCTCCGAGGAGCCGGACGGCGTAGGCACCGGCACTGACGACGAGGCTGTCGACCGTGAGGTCACCCGCGACGGAGACCGTGCCCGTCGCCAGCGTGTCCTGCAACACGAGCGTCCGGCCCGCCCCCGCGACGGACTCGACGTTGAGGGCGCCGGCACCGCTCCGGAGCGTGCTGTCGCCGGTGAGCGCGACGGGGCCGAGGTCCATCTGCGTGTCGTCGGTCCGCACGGAGGCGGCGATGTCGGTCACGCTGTTGTTCGTCGTGTCGAGCCCGCCGTCGAAGTTCAGCACGTCCACACCGGCGCCCTGATCACCGAGCGTGACGATGCCCGTGTTGAGGAAGTTCGTGTCACCGGAGACGCTGCCGGCGTCGAGCAGCGAGACGTCGTAGGACCCACCCGCAGTGGTGAGTGCGCCGAGCTGGAAGGCGCCGATGGAGACGGTACCCGTCGCCGCCGGATCCTGGACCGTGAGACCGAAGCCGTTGCCGCCCTCGGTGACCGAAGCGATCGCGACGCTTCCGGCACCGGCGACGAGGGTCGTGTTCGCCGTCAGCGTCGTCGCATTCAGGTCGATCGCCTGTGCCGCGGCGCGTCCCGTGGTGATCCGCCCCGCGACGGCCGTGCCGGCCGGGCCGCTCAGGGTGTCGACGCCCTGGGTGAACTGCGCGGCGTCGCCGGCATCGTCGCCGATGGTCACGAGCCCCGTGTTCAGGAAGCGCGTGACCGCCGGGCCGTCGATCGTGTTGTCGGCGCCCGTGAACGCCAGCGCGTAGTCCGCCGCGCTCGTCACCAGCTCCGTGGAGATCGACGTGTCGCCCGCGAACTCGATCGTGCCCGCCGTGCCCGTCAGTGTCACGGTGCCCGCCTGGACCGGGCCGGTGAAGATGGTGCCGCCACTGTCGACGATCTCGATGTCACCCTGG
>JAZBPO010000185.1:0-27605 GCA_036351675.1 Pseudomonadales bacterium | reverse complement strand
CAGTGCTTCGACGAGTGCCGCGAGCCGCGCCTCCCAGTCCGCGCGCACGCCTTCGGCGGGATAGCCGAGCCGCACGCGGGCGCGCACGCGGGCGCCGGCCTCGCCCGCCTCGATGGCCTCGACGTGGACGACGGCGCACTCGGCGAAGGGCGCGTCGCGATAGGGATCGTGGAAAGCGCCGAGGGCGGTCTCGATCTCGGCGGCGCTCGGCGCGGCGTCGCGGCTCATGGGGTCGTTCCGGTCCGGCAGCGGGGCGGCGATCTTACCGCTCCGAACCGTCGCGGAGCCACGTCCCGGCACGGCCGGATGCAGGGGCAGTACGCGAGGAGTATCCTCTCGCGCCCTGCATCGCAGCCCGGATCGCACCGCCATGAGCGCGCCGTCGCGCCGCATCTTCGTCACCAGCGCCCTCCCCTACGCCAACGGGGACATTCACTTCGGACATCTCCTCGAGCACATCCAGACCGACATCTGGGTGCGCTTCCAGCGTCTGCGCGGCCACCAGTGCATCTACTGCTGTGCCGACGACGGGCACGGCACCCCCATGATGCTGAAGGCAGAGCAGCTCGGCGTCTCGCCGGAGGACCTGATCGCGGAGGTCAAGAAGGCGCACGAGGCGGATTTCCGGGACTTCCTGATCAGCCACGACGCCTATCACACGACGCACTCGGACGAGAATCGCGAACTCTCGGAGCTGATCTACACGCGCCTGAAGGACGCCGGCTACGTCTACACGGAGAGCATCTCGCAGCTCTACGACCCGGAGCGCCGCATGTTCCTCGCGGACCGCTTCGTGAAGGGCGCCTGCCCGAAGTGCGGGGCGGAGGACCAGTACGGCGACAACTGCGAGGCCTGCGGCGCCACCTACGACGCCACGGAACTCGGAGCCCCGCGCTCGACGCTGTCCGGCGCGACGCCGGAACTGCGTGAATCCGAGCACTACTTCTTCGATCTGCCGAAACTGCAGGGCTTCCTCGAACACTGGACCGGCAGCGGGACCCTGCAGCCGGAGGTCGCCAACAAGATCCGCGAATGGCTGGACGCAGGACTGCAGCCCTGGGACGTCAGCCGCGACGCCCCCTACTTCGGCTTCCGCATCCCCGGCACGGAGGACAAGTTCTTCTACGTCTGGCTCGATGCACCGATCGGCTACATGGCCGCCCTCCGGCATCTCGCGCAGGACCGCGACGACATCGACTTCGACGCCTTCTGGGCGCCCGATTCGGACGCCGAGGTGCACCACTTCATCGGCAAGGACATCGTCAATTTCCACACCCTGTTCTGGCCGGCCATGCTGCACGCCGCGGGTTTCCGGACGCCGACGCGGATCCACACGCACGGCTTCCTCACCGTGGACGGCGCGAAGATGTCCAAGTCACGCGGCACCTTCGTCAATGCGCGGACCTATCTCGATCATCTCGACCCGGAATATCTCCGCTACTACTTCGCGGCGAAACTGCGCGCGAACACGGACGACATCGATCTCTCCCTCGACGACTTCGTCGCCCGCGTCAACGCGGATCTCGTCGGCAAGGTCGTGAACATCGCCTCGCGCTGCGCCGGCTTCGTGCACAAGGGCTCGGGCGGTCTGCTCGCGGAGCAGTGCACCGACGAAGAGCTGTGGAACGAGACGGTCGCGGCCGGCGACGCCATCGCCGAACTCTTCGAGCAGGGTGAGACCGGGAAGGCCGTGCGCGAGATCATGGCCCTCGCCGACCGCGCGAATCAGTACATCGACGCGGCCAAGCCATGGGTGCTCGCGAAGGAGGCCGACAAGGCGGAGGCGGTGCAGGCCGTCTGCACCCTGGGCCTCAACCTCTTCCGCGTACTCATGGTCTACCTCAAGCCGATCCTGCCGAAGATGGCCGCCGACGCGGAGGCCTTCCTCGCCTGCGAGGCACTGACCTGGGCGAACCGAGGCGACTGGCTCGGCGCCCACCGCATCGAGCAGTTCAGCGCCCTGAAGACCCGCGTCGACCGCAAGGCCGTGGACCGCATGATCGAAGCGGGCAGGGAGGAGGCGCCAGCGGTGCCCGCCGCTGCCGAGCACGGCGCTGCGGCGACCATCGACATCGACGCCTTCGCGCAGGTCGATCTGCGCGTGGCGCGGGTCGAGAAGGCAGAACTCGTGGAGGGCGCGGACAAGCTGCTGCGTCTGAGCCTGGACGTCGGCGCCCTGGGCACCCGTACGGTGTTCGCGGGCATCCGCGCCGCCTACGAGCCCGCGCAGCTCGAGGGCCGCAAGGTCGTGCTGGTGGCGAACCTCGCACCGCGGAAGATGAAGTTCGGCGTGTCCGAAGGCATGGTGCTGGCTGCGGGGCCTGGCGGGACGGACATCTTCCTGCTGTCCCCGGACGACGGCGCCGAGCCGGGCATGGAAGTCCGCTGAGGGCCGGGCGCGACCCGCGCCTGACCCACGTCAAGGGCACGACTTGAGCGGGGTCCGTCAGGACCCCGATAATCGGCCGATCCGCCGCTGGCGGAACATCGTCCTGCCGGAATGGGCCGTCCGGCGCTGCAGCTACGTGGTGGCGACGCTTGAACGAATTCATGCTCATCCTGCTGGGCGCGATCCTCGTCAACAACTTCGTGCTCGTGCAGTTCCTCGGGCTGTGCCCCTTCATGGGCGTCTCGAACAAGCTCGAGACGGCCATGAGCATGTCCCTCGCCACCACCTTCGTGCTCACGCTCGCCTCCGTGGCGAGCTGGCTCACCTATCACCTGCTGCTCGAGCCCTTCGGCCTGGAGTACCTGCAGATCATCGCCTTCATCCTCGTGATCGCGGGCCTCGTGCAATTCACGGAGATGCTGGTCCGGCGCACGAGTCCGCTCCTGTATCGCGTCCTCGGCGTGTTCCTGCCTCTGATCACGACGAACTGCGCCGTCCTGGGCGTGGCGCTGCTGAACATCACGGCATCGCGCAGTTTCGTGGAGGCAGCGCTCTACGGCGCCGGAGCCGCGCTCGGCTTCTCGCTCGTGCTGGTCCTGTTCGCGGCGCTGCGCGAGCGCCTCGCTGCCGCAGACGTGCCGGCGCCGTTCCGAGGTCCGGCCATCGGCATGATCACCGCCGGCCTCATGAGCCTCGCGTTCATGGGTTTCACGGGGCTCGTCTGATGCTCGAAGCCCTGCTCTCGGAAGCCCTCTCCGCCATCGGCTCCGTCGGCGCCATCGCCCTCGCCTTCGGCGCGGTGCTCGGCTGGGCCGCGGTCAGGCTGAAGGTGGAAGAAGACCCGGTGGTAGAGCAGATCGACGATCTGCTGCCGCAGACCCAGTGTGGTCAGTGTGGCCACCCGGGCTGCCGGCCCTATGCGGAGGCCATCGCGAACGGCGTCGACCCGATCAACCTCTGCGTCCCCGGCGGCGACAGCACCATCGCCGCGATCGCGGACCTGCTCGGGCGCGAGCCCGAGCCCCTCGACGGCGAGGCGGCCGAGCCCATGGTCGCCTTCATCCGCGAGGACGAATGCATCGGCTGCACCAAGTGCATCCAGGCCTGCCCCGTGGACGCGATTCTCGGCGCCGCGAAGCACATGCACACGGTCATCGCCGACGAATGCACGGGCTGTGATCTGTGCGTGGAGCCCTGCCCCGTGGACTGCATCGACATGATCCCGCGCAAGACCGGCATCACGGACTGGACCTGGGAACTGCCGACTCCGGAGCTCATCGCGACGGACCGCCGCCCCGGAAGTGCCGACCGCAGCGTCGAAGCCGCATGAGCACCGTCCGCCCCGCGCCCCTGGCACGCGAACGCGCCGTCGATGCGCCCGCGCCGCCGCGTCCGCGCCAGCTCTGGACGCTCCCCGGCGGTATCCACCCACCGGAGGAGAAGGCCCTCTCGAACGGCACGCCGATCCGCGACGCCGGCCTGCCCGAGGTGCTCGTGCTGCCCCTGCGCCAGCACGCCGGCGCTGCGGCCCAGCCCTGCGTCGAGGTCGGCGCCGCGGTGCTCGCCGGCCAGATGCTCGCCGAGCCCGACGGCTTCGTCAGCGCCGGCGTGCATGCGCCCACCTCGGGGACGGTGCGCGCCATCGAGGAACGCCCGATCCCGCACCCCTCGGGTCTGCCGGATGTGTGCATCGTTCTCGAACCCGACGGCGCCGATCGCTGGATCGACCTCGACCCCGTCCCCGACTGGATCGATCACGCACCGGCGGAACTCGTCGGACGGATCCGCGACGCGGGCATCGCCGGTGTCGGTGGCGCCGGCTTCCCCACCGCCGTGAAGCTCGCCGGCGGCCACGACGGGCGCCTGCAGACGCTGATCCTCAACGGCATCGAGTGCGAGCCCTACATCACGGCCGACGACGTGCTCATGCGGCATCGCGCCGCCGAGATCGTCACCGGCGCCCGCATGCTGATGCACGTCGCCGGCACGCGCGAGGGGCTCATCGCCGTCGAGGACAACAAGCCGGAGGCCATCACCGCGCTCGAGCATGCGGTGCGCGCTGCGGGCAATGCGCGGCTCGAGGTGGTCGTGGTGCCGACCCGCTATCCCTCCGGCGGCGAGAAGCAGCTCATCCAGATCCTCACGGGCCGGGAGGTGCGGACCGGCGGCCTGCCGGCCGACCTCGGGATCCTGTGCCAGAACGTCGGTACGGCCGTCGCCGTCCAGCGCGCCCTCGAACTCGGGGAGCCGCTGGTCTCGCGCGTCACCACCGTGACCGGCCGCGCGGTAGGCGCCCCGGGCAACTTCGACGTGCGCCTCGGGACGCCCTTCTCGCACCTCCTGCGCCTCGCCGAACTCGACGAGGCCGCCCTCGGACGCCTGGTCATGGGCGGCTCCATGATGGGCGTCGCCATGGCCGACGCGGCGGTGCCCGTCGTGAAGACCACGAACTGCATCCTCGCCGCCACGCGAGCGGAGTTCCCGCCGCCCGCGCCGGAACAGCCCTGTATCCGCTGCGGCATGTGCGAGGTCGCGTGCCCCGCAGGCCTGCTGCCGCAGCAGCTCTACTGGTACGCGCGGGCCCAGGACCTGGATGCGGCCCGCGAGCACGACATCGCCGACTGTATCGAGTGCGGCGCCTGTGCCTGGGTATGCCCGAGCGCGATCCCGCTCGTGCAGTACTACCGGCACACCAAGGGCGCGATCCGCCACCAGGATGCCGATGCGCGCCGCGCGGAACGCTCCCGGGAGCGCTTCGAGCATCACCAGGCGCGCATCGAGGCCGAGAAGGCCGAGCGCGAAGCGAAGAAGGCGGCCCGGGCCGAGGCGGCGCGGAAGAAGGCCGCGGCCGCACGCGCGGCCGCGGCCGACGGTGGCTCGGCGTCGACGACGGCCCGGGATCCGAAGAAGGCGGCCCGCGCCGCCATGGTCGAAGCCGCACTCGCGCGTGCAGGCGATCCCCGGATCGGCGAGGGGCCGGCGGACCGCGCCACCACCTATCTCGGTCCCGAGCACGACGTCGAGCAGCAGGAACCGCCCGCGCTCGCGAAGGCGCGAAGCAACGATCCCGCGCAGAAGGCCGAGGCCCTCGCCGCACGCATCGAGCAGACGCGCGCGCTTCTCGACGACGCCCGCGCAGAGGACGACAGGGTCCGGGCCGGCAAGCTCGAGGCGAAGATCCGCGGCATGGAGACGAAGCTCGACGCGCAGCGCGCGCTGTCGGGCGCATCCACGTCGGCGACGGTGGAGACAGGACCGAGCGTGAGAGCCCCGCGGGCCGCGGGGGCGGCGGAGCGCCGCAAGGACCCGGCGGCGCACGCGCAGGCTCTGGCGGCGCGCATCGAACAGGCACGCGTCGAACTCGACACGGTTCGCGCCGAGGGCGACGGCGTCCGCGCCGGCAAGCTCGAGGCGAAGATCCGGGGCATGGAGACCAAGCTCGAGGCCCTGCGCGAGGCGGCAGGGGCGCGCGCAGACCAAACGCGCAGCGAGGCCGAGGCGCGACTCGAGGATCGCATCGAGCGCGTACGTGCCGACGTGCAGGCGGCAGCTGCGGAGGGCGACGAGGAGGCGAAGGCGCGCCTCGCGAGCAAACTCGCGCAGATGGAGCAGCGCCTCGTCGATCTCGCGACGGCAGGCGACGAGGCGGCGCCGAAGGCGCCATGACTCCTCTCGTCGTCAGCTCGCCCCATGCGCATCGGCCGCTGTCCACGGGCCGCGTCATGCGCACCGTGATCCTGGCCTGCGCGCCCGGCCTCCTGGCCCTCGTCTGGTTCTTCGGCTGGGGCGTCGTCGTCACCACCGCGCTCTGCGTCGCCGGCGCCGTCGCCACGGAAGCGGTCTTCCTGCGCCTGCGAGCCCGCCCGGTGGCAACGGTGCTGCAGGACTCTTCCGCGATCCTCACGGGCGTACTTCTCGGCCTCGCCCTGCCACCGCTCCTGCCCTGGTGGATGACCGTGCTCGGCGCCGCCTTCGCCATCAGCTTCGGCAAGCAGCTCTACGGCGGTATCGGCCAGAACCCCTTCAACCCGGCCATGCTCGGCTACGTGGTGCTGCTGATCTCCTTTCCGGCCGAGATGTCGAGCTGGGCCCCGGCCGGGGACCCCGTCGGTCCCGGCAGTGCGCTCGTTCAGATCTTCGGCGGCGGCCCGGTTCCGGACGCCCTCACGGGCGCGACGCCGCTCGACGACTTCAAGTACCGCGGCGCGCTCACGACGGAGGAGTGGCGCGTGCAGAGCGGCCTCGGCGGCGATTTCGCCGGCGTCGGCTGGGAATGGGTGAATCTGGCGTTCCTGGCCGGTGGCCTTTGGATGCTGCAGCGGCGCCTCTTCAGCTGGCACGCCCCCGTGGCGATGCTCGCCTCGCTGGCGGTCCTCTCGCTCCTGTTCTGGGACGGCGGCAGCTCCGCTTCGCACGGCTCGCCGATCCACCACCTCTTCTCCGGCGCCACCATGTTCGGCGCCTTCTTCATCGTCACGGACCCGGTCAGCTCCGCCACGAGTCAGCGAGGCCGCCTGATCTTCGGCGCCGGCGTGGGCGTGCTGGTGTACGTCATCCGCGCCTTCGGCAACTACCCCGACGCGGTGGCCTTCGGCGTACTGCTGATGAATCTCGCGGCCCCCTTCATCGACCAGTACACGAAGACCCGGACCTACGGCCACGCGGCGCAACGCAGCGGGGACACTAGCTGATGCTCTGGGAATCGATCCTCCGCAACGCGGTCGGCCTCGCGCTCTTCGCCGCCGTGACGGTCGGCGTCATCGCCGCCACGCAGGTGGGCACGGCCGAAGCCATTGCGGAACAGCGCGCCGCGGCGCGCCTGCGGGCCCTGCTCGAGATCCTGCCGGAGGACACCTTCGACAACGCGCTCCTCGAGGACGTCGTGCTCGTCGACGACACAGCCCTCGGCCTGGACGAGCCGGAGGAAGCCTTCGTCGCCCGCCGCGGCGACGACCTGGTCGCCGCCATGGTCCCGGTGCGGGTCCCGGACGGCTACAGTGGCGAGATCCGCCTCGTCCTGGGCCTGCGCCCGGACGGCTCCATCGTCGGCGTGCGCACGCTCGAGCATCGCGAAACGCCCGGCCTCGGCGACAAGATCGAGCTGCGCAAGTCGAACTGGATCCTGGCCTTCGAGGGCCGTTCCCTCGGCGATCCGCCGCGCGAGGACTGGGCGGTCCGCAAGGACGGGGGTGCCTTCGACGCCTTCACCGGTGCCACCATCACGCCGCGGGCCGTCGTCGCCGGCATCTACCGCGCGCTCGACTGGTTCGAACGGGGCGGACGCGACGCACTCTTCGGCCCGACGACGACGATGGAGAGCACCGGACAGTGAGCGAAACGACACCGAGCGCGCTCGAGATCACGCGCGAGGGGCTCTGGAACAACAACCCGGCCCTGGTGCAACTCCTCGGCCTGTGCCCGCTGCTCGCCGTCACCGGCACGGTCGTGAATGCCCTCGGTCTCGGCCTCGCGACCATCGGCGTGCTGGTGGGCTCGAACCTCTCCGTCTCGCTGATCCGCAACTTCGTCCCGGAGAGCGTCCGCCTGCCCGCCTTCGTCATGATCATCGCGTCCTTCACGACGGTCGTGACGCTGCTCATGCAGGCCTACGCCTTCGAGCTGTACACGGTCATGGCGCTGTTCGTGCAGATCATCGTCACCAACTGCGCGATCCTCGGCCGCGCCGACGCTTTCGCCTCGCGCAATCCGCTCCTGCCGTCGCTCCTCGACGGCTTCATGATGGGCCTCGGCTTCACGCTGGTCCTGCTCGTGCTCGGTGCCCTGCGCGAGGTCGTCGGCCAGGGCACGCTGCTGGCGGACATGGACCTGCTCCTCGGCCCGGGCGCGGCGCACTGGCAGATCACGGTGATCCCCGACTATCGCGGCTTCCTGCTGGCCGTGCTCCCACCCGGCGCCTTTCTCGCCATGGGCCTTCTGATCGCCGCGAAGGCCTGGTGGGAGGATCGGCGCGCCAGCGCCGTGACGGTCACCGCTGCAGAGGTCAGTTCACGACGGGTGCGCACCACGGGCGAGATCGCCTGATGGCCGCAACAGCAGGGACATGAACCGCGCCAAGCGCGAGGCCATCTTCGAGCGTCTGAAGGCCGCGAATCCGGAGCCGAGAACGGAACTCGAGTACGAGAACCCGTTCCAGCTCCTGATCGCCGTGATCCTCTCCGCCCAGGCGACCGACGTGTCCGTGAACAAGGCGACGCGCACGCTCTTTCCCGAGGCGCCGACGCCGGCGGCCATGCACGCGCTCGGCGTCGACGGCGTGCGCCGGCACATCCGTCACATCGGCCTGTTCAACGCCAAGGCGAAGAACGTCGTGGAGACCTGCCGCCTGTTGCTGGAACGCCACGGCGGCGAGGTGCCGAGAGACCGCAAGGCCCTGCAGGCACTGCCCGGCGTGGGACGGAAGACCGCGAACGTGGTGCTCAACACGGCCTGGGGCGAGCCCACCATGGCCGTCGACACGCACATCTTCCGCCTCGCGAACCGCATCCCCATCGCGAAGGGCAGGACCGTACGCGAGGTGGAGGAGCGGCTGCTGCGCCTGATTCCCGAACCCTATCTGAAGGACGCGCATCACTGGCTGATCCTCCACGGCCGCTACGTGTGCACGGCGCGCAGCCCGCGCTGTGGGAGCTGCGTGATCGAGGATCTGTGCGAGTACCGGAAGAAGACCGAGTACGCCTGAGCGGGAAGCGCCCCGGAGGGCCGCTCAGAGGTTGAGCACGACTATGCCCTGCTGGACCAGCACGCCGAAACCCGCGGCCAGCAGCACGAGCATCGCCACGACCCAGACGATCGGCGACGGCCCCCGGTTGGGGGAGACCCCCCGGAACTCCATCGTCGATTCCTGTACGAGACCGGCTCGGCGCACCACGGTCGCGCTTGCCGGGCTGGCTTCGCTGCCGCCCCCCGTCCCGCCGCCCGTCGAGTCGCCCTTGCGGCGCTCCCGCAGCTGCTGGATCCGGGCCTGGATCACCTCGTCTTCCTTGGCGCGGACCTTCGCCTTCGCACGGGCGACCGCGATGCTCACGCCGCAGCGGGCGCAGTAGTCGGCCTCGAGCTGTTCGTACCCGCACTCCGGGCACTTCATCTTGGTGATCGCGACCTTCTCGAGCGTGAAGTTCTGGCTCCGCGACATCGGGTCCGTGGTCTTCGCCGTCTCGTACTTCGGCTGCCTGTCCCGGATCTCGGAGATCACGCCGATCTTGGCGAGTTCGACCTGATAGCGCTCGGCCGTGGCGCGGTCCAGGCCGTCCTTGAGAGTCCAGGTGCGGCCATCGAAGAGTCGATGCACCTTCTCCGCGGGCTGGCGGAACATGCGCGCCATGTCCGTACGGACCTTGACCGGGTCGACGGCGGCGTAGATCTCTCCCGAGAAGATCACCTCGTAGTGCCCGGACATGGTCAGCTCCCCAACCGTTGTCGGCGCTCGAACCGGCGTCAGCTCCGGCCGCGGGCCGCGGCAGTGCGCAGGCGCAACGCATTGAGCCGGATGAACCCGGCTGCGTCCGCCTGATTGTAGGCACCTGCATCGTCCTCGAAGGTGACGACCGTCTCATCGTAGAGGCTGTCCGTCGGGCTTCTGCGACCGGTCACGGTGACGTTGCCGCGATAGAGCTGCAGACGAACCTCGCCGTTCACCCACTTCTGGGTCTCGTCGACGAGCGCCTGCAGCGCATGCCGCTCCGGCGCGAACCAGTAGCCGTTGTAGACCAGCTCGGCGTACCGGGGGGCGAGCGAGTCCTTCAGGTGCGCCACCTCACGGTCGAGCGTGACGGACTCCATGGCACGGTGGGCGCGCAGCAGGATCGTCCCCCCGGGGGTCTCGTAACAGCCGCGGGACTTCATCCCCACGTAGCGGTTCTCCACGATGTCGAGCCGACCGACTCCGTGTGCGCCCCCGAGTTCGTTGAGCCGCCGCAGCGCAGCGCCGGGCGTGAGTCGCTCACCGTCGATGGCGACGACGTCCCCGTGCTCGAAGCTCAGCGTGATCTCCTGCGGGACGTCCGGCGCCTGCATGGGCGAGACGGTCATGCGCCACATGTCCTCCGTCGGTGCGACCCAGGGGTCCTCGAGCTCCCCGCCTTCGTACGACACGTGCAGCAGGTTCGCGTCCATGGAGTAGGGCGGCTTCTGCTCGGCACCGCTGCGCTGTACGGGGATCTGATGGCGCTCGCAGAAGTCCATCAGTGCCTCGCGCGAGTTCAGGTCCCACTCGCGCCAGGGAGCGATGACGCGGATGCCCGGCTCGAGGGCGTAGGCGGAGAGCTCGAAACGCACCTGATCGTTGCCCTTGCCGGTCGCGCCGTGCGCGATGGCGTCGGCGCCCGTCTCGCGGGCGATCTCCACCAGACGCTTGCTGATCAGCGGGCGCGCGATCGAGGTTCCGAGCAGGTATTCGCCCTCGTAGACCGCGTTGGCACGGAACATGGGAAACACGAAGTCGGCGACGAATTCCTCCGTCAGGTCCTCGACGTAGATGTGCTCGGCACCGAGGCGCTCCGCATTCAGGCGCGCGGGCTCCAGTTCCTCGCCCTGACCGATGTCGGCGGTGAAGGTGACCACGCTGCAGCCGTGTGTCTCCTGCAGCCACTTGAGGATCACGGACGTGTCGAGCCCTCCCGAGTAGGCCAGTACGACGCGATCGACCATGTGCATTCCTCCTCAGCTGCGCGACCGCGGATGGTACTGCGCGCGCCCGATCGCGAGCGAGCCCGTGTGCTAACGTGCGCGCCCCTTCCCGATGCGCAGGCAGCCTCCTTGAGCGAACACGGCAGCAGCGGAGCGGAGCGGTCTAGCGCCAGCGATCGTTCCTCGGCCATGGCGCAGCGCTTCCGCGGCTTCCTGCCGGTGGTCGTCGACGTCGAGACCGGTGGCTTCGAGGCCGGGTCCGACGCGTTGCTGGAGCTGGCCGCGGTCCTGCTCGAGTTCGACGAGGCGGGCACCCTGGCGGTCAGTGAGTCGCTCACGGTCCACGTCGAACCCTTCGAGGGCGCGAACATCGAACCGGCGGCCCTCGAGTTCAACGGCATCGATCCCAGCAGTCCGCTGCGCGGCGCCGTTCCGGAACGCGAGGCGCTCGGAGAGGTCTTCGGCCGTGTGCGCAGAGCCCTCAAGGGCAGCGGCTGCAATCGCGCCGTGCTCGTCGGGCACAACGCCCACTTCGACCACGGCTTCGTGCAGGCCGCGGCGGCTCGCGCGGAGATCAAGCGCAATCCCTTCCATCCCTTCTCCTGCTTCGACACGGCGACGCTCGCCGGCCTCGCCTACGGCCAGACCGTGCTCGCGAAGGCCTGCGCCGCGGCAGGCATCGCCTTCGATGCGCGCGAGGCCCATTCGGCGCTCTACGACGCCGAGAAGACCGCCGAACTCTTCTGCGGCATCGTCAACCGATGGCAGGCGCTCGGCGGATGGCCGCCGGCGCCGGGCAGCGGACGAGCGGACGCTCCGATTGATTGACAACCATTCTCATTCGCAGGATATTGCGGGCGTCGGGTTCGGAGACGTGCTGCATGTACATCTGCATCTGCAACCAGGTGAACGACCGCCACATCGCGGAGGCCGTTCGTGACGGCGCCCGTACGCTGGACGATCTCCGGTGCGAACTCGACGTCGCCACCTGCTGCGGGAAATGCGCGGAGGACGCCCGTCGCGTCATCGAGAACACGCTCGTGGCCGAGCGCGCCGACGCCGCCCTCGCCTACGACGCGACCGCCTGAGACTGCCTGATCAGAGCGAGACCGGTTCTCGTTCTCTTTCTCATTTCGCTTGTTTTTCAAGCGCTTACGCTTGTAAACGAGAACTCGCGCCAGCATCATCGCTGCCTTCAACGGGCCCTTTCCGAAGACGGAGCGAGTGATGAAGGGTGACGCCAAGGTCATCGAACACCTGAACAAGGTCCTCGGCAACGAGCTGATCGCGATCAACCAGTACTTCCTGCATGCGCGCATGCTCGCCGACTTCGGGCTGAAGGCCCTCGGCGCCAAGGAGTACGAGGAGTCGATCGACGAGATGCGCCACGCCGACGAGCTGACCCAGCGCATCCTGTTCCTCGAGGGCCTGCCGAATCTCCAGGACCTCGGCCGCCTGCGCATCGGCGAGAACGTGCGGGAGATGCTCGAGTGCGACCTCGCGCTCGAGCATCAGGCGATTCCCGACCTCCGCGACGGCATCGCCCACTGCGAGACGGTGCGCGACTACGTGACCCGCGATCTGTTCGAGAAGATCCTGGAGTCGGAGGAAGAGCACGTGGACTGGCTCGAGACGCAACTCAAGCTGATGGATCAGCTCGGCGAGCAGAACTACCTGCAGACCAGCGCCGGGGAGATGGAAGGCGACTGACCGCCGCCCCGCCGTGACCGGGGCGCGCAGGCGCCCCGGGACCTTCCTCGGGCTGGTCCTCAGGCGTCGTCCGCCTCCCCGGCCGCGGCGCCCGCGCGCTCCGCGGCGCTGGTGACGAGCTGCTGGAGCTCACCGGACTGGAACATCTCGACCACGATGTCGCAGCCACCCACCAGTTCGCCTTCGACCCAGAGCTGCGGGAAGGTCGGCCAGTCCGCGAACTTCGGCAGGTTCTGACGCACTTCCGGGTGCGAGAGTACGTCGACGTAGGCGAACTTCTGACCGCAGGCCATGAGCGCCTGCACGGTCTGTGCACTGAACCCGCACTGAGGCATCTGCGGCGAACCCTTCATGTAGAGGATGATCGTGTTGCTCTCGATCTGCTCGCGCAGGGTCTCCATGATGTCCATGAGCTTCTCCGGGGACCGATGGGGTGCCGGCCCTGAGGGCCGGGGCTCGGCGATAGTGTAGTCTCGCGCTTGGTTTTTCCACAGTAGTCGGGGGGTGCATCCATGAGCACGGCCCAGGAGCCGATCGCGGCCGACGACTTCGTCCCGGGCTTCGACGAGCCCGTCGAGCGTCGCCGCACCTGGTCGACCAAGTGGGACCGCTACCGGGACCGGGCGGCGTCCGGCGTCGAGTACCGCGACGTGCTGCCGTTCTGGGTCGCCGACATGGAGTTCCGGGCCCCGGAGCCGGTGCTGGACGCACTCCACGCGCGCATCGATCACGGTGTCTTCGGCTACACGCAGGTCCCCGACTCGCTCGTCGAGGCCACCCTCGCCTTCCTCCTCGAACGCTACCGCTGGGCCGTGGAACCGGATTGGCTGGTCTGGATCCCAGGGGTGGTCCCCGGCCTGAATCTCGCCTGCGCCGCCGTCGGGGAACCCGACGCGGCCGTCATGACCGCCACGCCGGTCTATCACCCCTTTCTCGGCGCCCCGGCGAATGCCGGACGCGAGAAGATCGAGACCCGGCTCACTCTGGACGGGACCCGCTGGATCATGGACCTCGACGACATCGAGGCGCGCCTGACGGGCCGTACGCGCCTGTTCATGCTCTGCAACCCCCAGAACCCCACGGGGCGCGTCTACGCCCGCAGCGAGCTGGCCGACCTCGCGGCGATCGCCGAACGCCACGATCTCGTCGTGCTCTCGGACGAGATCCACGCCGAGCTGCTTCTCGGGCCGACGCTCGAGCACGTGCCCTTCGCGACCCTGGCGCCGGAGATCGCGGCGCGCACGATCACCCTCATGGCCGCGACCAAGACCTACAACATCCCCGGCCTGTCCTGCGCCTATGCAGTGATACCGGACGCACGACTGCGAAGCGCCTTCCGGCGCGCCGGCCGCGGCCTGCTCGCCGGCATCGGCCCGCTCGGCTTCGCCGCCTCGGAAGCCGCCTACCGGCACGGCGAGCCCTGGCGTCAGCGCATGCTGGCCGTACTGCGGCGCAACGAAGCGATCCTGCGCAGCGCCGTGGCGGGCATGGACGGCCTCGCCATGACCCAGGTCGAAGCCACCTGCCTCGCCTGGATCGACGCGCGCGAGACGGGCATCGAGGATCCCCAGGCCCGCTTCGAGGCCGCGGGCGTCGGCACGTCGCCCGGGCCCCAGTTCGGGGGCGCGAGCCATGCGGGCGACGGCTTCGTGCGCTTCAACTTCGGCTGTTCCCGCACGATGCTGGAAGAAGGCATCCGCCGCATGCGTAGCGCCCTCGAAGCAGGGTCGGAGTGAATTGTTCCTGACCACTCCGGCACCAACCCCGGGGGTCGGAGTGGTTTTTCGCTGACCACTCCGGCACCAGCCGCAGGCCGCGGTGCAAGCATCCGCAGCCGATCTGCCGCCCGCGATCCTCGCAGGGCCTGCAGAGAAGGGTGCGAGATCGTCGTCGCAGCGGCGGACGGCCTCGATCCTCGACCGCAGCTCGCCCTAGGGAACAGGCGCAAGCCGGCGGTGTCGGTGCCCGAGTGGTCAGGCACGATGCACCCCGACCCCTGGGGTTGGTGCCGGAGTGGTCAGAAGAAATGCACTCCGACCCCTGGGGTTGGTGCCGGAGTGGTCGGAAGAAATGCACTCCGACCCCATTGGTGGTGTCAGGTGGAGTCGTCGGCGGGCCCCCAGCCGCCGCCGCCCGGGGTTCGGATGGTGAGCAGGTCACCGGCCTCGACCGAGAGCTGAGCGCGACCGGCAACGGCGATGCCGTTGAGTTCGTGCTCGCCCGGCGCGCCGGCGTCGCCGCCGGCGAGGCCCCAGGGCCCGCGGCGTCGGCGCTCGCCGATGAGCGTCACCTCCGCGTCCTCGAGGAAGCGGTAGCTCCTTTCCACGCCGTCGCCGCCATGGTGGCGCCCGCGACCGCCGGATCCCCTCCGCAGCGCGTAGCGCTCGACGCGCAGTGGGTAGTGAGCCTCCAGACTCTCTACCGGTGTGTTCAGCGTGTTCGTCATGTGCGCGTGTCGCGCCGACAGCCCG
Source organism: Pseudomonadales bacterium (assembly GCA_036351675.1). Lineage (GTDB taxonomy): Bacteria > Pseudomonadota > Gammaproteobacteria > Pseudomonadales > Azotimanducaceae > JAZBPO01. The sequence continues at coordinate 12,389 of JAZBPO010000185.1, read as the reverse complement.
GGACCTCCCGCATGGGCACCGTGGCCGCCCGCCAGGGTCTCGTAGTAGTCCCAGCGGCGGGCGCCACGCGCCCCCATGGCGACATTGTTCATGCTTCCCTGCGCCGCCGCGGGGATGCGCTCGGGCAGCGCCAGCGCGAGGGCCCGGAGCACGAGATCGACGATCCGCATGGACGTCTCGACGTTGCCGGCGGCCACCGCCGCGGGGCGCCGCGCGTTCAGCAGGCTGCCTTCCGGCGCGGTGATCCGTATGGACCGGAAGGCGCCGGCGACGGCCGGGGTACCGGCGGCCATGAGACCGCGAAAGGCGTAGAGCACGGCGGCAGCCGTGACCGGCAGGGGACAGTTCAGGTTGGAGGGCAGCTGCGGCGAGCTGCCGGCGAAGTCGACATGCACCTCGGTCGCGCCGTCAGCATCGCGGCATACGTCGATGGCGACGTGCAGCTCGATCGCGGCGCCGTCGCCTTCGAGCTCGTCGTCCGCCTCGAAGCGCCCTACCGGCAGCTCTGCGAGCGCCTGCTGGGCGCTCCGGAAGGCCCATGCATCGAGGGCCGCGACGGCCTCACGGAAGGCGGCGCTGCTCGGGAAGTCACGCGCGAGCGCCACGAGACCTTCGGCGCCGGCGCGCGCCGCGGACAGCTGCGCCGCGAAGTCCGCGAGGCGCGGCGCGCGCTGCCACGCATCGGGCTGCCGCGCAGCCGTCTGCGGGGCTCCGGGTTCACCGAGCAGACGCGCGAAGACGCGCAGCGCGTCGTCGGTGATACCCGCGGCGGTCTGCAGGCGCATGGGCGGGATCAGCACACCCTCCTCCTCGATCCGCGTCGACAGCGGCATGGAACCCGGTACGTCGGCGCCGATGTCGGCGTGATGGGCACGATCCGCGGCGAAGCCGAGCAGCTCGCCGGCCGTGTCGAAGGCGGGCACGACGACCGTGACGTCGGGCAGATGCGTGCCGCCGAGAAAGGGATCGTTGAGCATGACCACGTCACCCGGGTGCCAGTCGAAGCGGGCGACCAGGTCCGTCATGGCGTAGGCCATGCTGCCGAGGTGTACCGGGATGTGCGCCGCCTGCGCGAACAGTGCGCCCGACGGATCGAACAGCGCGCAGGAGAAATCGAGGCGATCCTTAATGTTCGGCGACGTGGCGGTGCGGCGCAGGATGGCGCCCATCTCGTCACAGACGCCCTGCGAGCGGGCGACCAGGAGAGCGAGTTCGACGGCGTCCAGCGCGGCATCCTCCGGTTCGGGGCTCCGCGAAGTCTGGCCCGGCGCGCTCCGGACTGCACGCGCGGCGACGCGCATCACCCGGGCGCCTCCACCGCCACGTCCACAGAGGGCTGGACGAGTGCTCCGGAGGTTCCCTACGATGCCGCCTTTCCCGCGCAAGGACGGACGCCGGCGGTGAACGACTCGGCGCTGATGGCGACCTACAGGCGCCTGCCCGTGGCCTTCGACCACGGAGAAGGAGCCTGGCTCCAGGACACTAACGGCAGACGCTACCTCGATGCGCTCAGCGGCATCGCCGTATGCGGTCTCGGCCACGCGCACCCGCGCGTCACGGAAGCCATCGCGACGCAGGCCGCACGCCTCGTCCACACCTCGAACCTCTACGAGATTCCGCTGCAGACGAAGCTCGCGGCGCGGCTGTGCGCGGCGTCGGGCATGGACAAGGTTTTCTTCGGCAACTCCGGCGCCGAAGCGAACGAAGCCGCGATCAAGCTCGCGCGACGCGCGGGCCACGCGCGGGGCATCGACGTGCCCACCATCATCGTCATGCAGGGTGCCTTTCACGGCCGCACCATGGCCACGCTCACGGCCACCGGCTCGCGTGGTGCCCAGGCCGGCTTCGAGCCGCTCCTCGGCGGCTTCGTGCGTGCGCCCTACGGCGACGTCGACGCGCTCGCGCGCATCGGCGACGAGACGCCCGACATCGTCGCCGTGTTGCTCGAGCCGATCCAGGGCGAGGGCGGAATCGTGCTGCCTCCGCCGGACTATCTCGCCCGCGTCCGGGCACTCTGCGACGCCCGCGGCTGGCTCATGATGCTGGACGAGGTACAGACCGGCGCCGGCCGCACCGGCACGCTGTTCGCTTTCCAGAACGCCTGCGCAAGGGCAGGCGCCGGCCCCTGCGACTGTGCGGGCGCCTGCGTCGGAACGCCCGCCGGAGTGCTGCCCGACGTGGTCACGATCGCCAAGGGCATCGCCAACGGTGTACCGATCGGCGCCTGCCTCGCACGCGGCGCGGCAGCGGACGTGCTCGGCCCCGGCAACCACGGCTCCACCTTCGGCGGCAATCCGCTCGCGGCCGCGGCGGCCCTCGCGACCCTGGACGTCCTCGAGGAAGCGCAACTGCCAGCCCGCGCCGCGGTGCTCGGCGAACGCATCCGCAGCGGTCTCACGGCGGCCTTCGGCGAGGATCCACGCGTGAACGAGATCAGGGGCCGCGGGCTCATGATCGGCATGGAGTTCAGGGAACCGGTCCCGGCACTCGTCGAACGAGCGCTGGCGGAAGGGCTGCTGGTCAACGTCACGGCGGAGCGCGTCCTGCGCCTGCTCCCCCCTCTCGTCCTGAGCGACGAGGAAGCGGACGAGATCGTCCTGCGCCTGCGACGAATCCTGGGCGACGCCTGACGCGCACCCTGCGCCACGGCGTTCGCCCGATCCCGCACGACGCCTGAAGCCGCCGTCCCCGGCAGCGTGACCTCATACGTACAGGACCCCAGCGCATGAATCCCCGCCACTACCTCTCCATCGACGACTTCGATCTCCCGACCTTCGAGCGCCTCATCGCGCGCGCCTGCGAACTCAAGCGCATGCTCCGCGATGGCACGGCGCACCAGCCGATGCTCGGACGCACGCTCGCCATGATCTTCGAGCAGCCCTCGACGCGGACGCGCGTCGCCTTCGAGGCGGGCATGAGCCAGCTGGGCGGCCACGCCCTGTTCCTCTCCGAGGCCGACACGCAGCTCGGCCGCGGCGAACTCGTCGACGACGCCGCCCGCGTGCTCTCCGAGATGGTCGACGTGGTCATGATCCGCACGCCGGACCAGGAGAAGATCGAGGCCTTCGCGGAGGCCGCCACGATCCCCGTGATCAATGCCATGTCCTCGACGCAGCATCCCTGTCAGATCCTCGCGGACATGCAGACCTTCTACGAGCTGCGCGGCCCGGTGAGCGGACGCAAGGTCGCCTTCGTGGGCGATGGCCACAACATGTGCCAGAGCTATCTCATCGCCTCGGAGGTGTTCGGCTTCGACCTCGCGGTCGCCACGCCCGAGGGCTTCGAACCGGCGCCATCGCTTCTCGAACGCCACGGCAGCCGCACCACCGTGCTGCGCGATCCGAAGGAAGCCGTCATGGACGCAGACCTCGTGGTGACGGACGTCTGGGCATCCATGGGCCACGAGGATCAGCAGTTGCTGCGGTTCCGGCGCTTTCAGGGCTTCCAGGTCGACCAGGCGCTTCTCGACCGGGCACGGGACGACGTGCTCTTCATGCACTGCCTCCCCGCTCACCGTGGCCAGGAGATCTCCGAGGATCTGCTCGAGGACCCGCGCGCCGTGGTCTGGCAGGAGGCCGGCAACCGCCTCCACTCGCAGAAGGCCCTGCTCGAGTATCTGGTGGCCTGAGGCCCGGCCCCCGGGTCGCGGCGGCACGGGTCGCGGGGACGCGGTCAGGGGTCGAGCGCCCGCGCCATCGGTGAAGGTGAAGGAGCGAAAGAGGCGCCGCGACCGTCACCGGTCCGCGGGCGACCGACGAGCGCGGCGGACGCCGCGCTCCTCAGAACAAGAGATCGAGCGGCTTCGGCCGCTCCACGCCCCAGCCCTGGGCGTAGTCGACCCCGATCTCGCGCAACGCGTCCAGGATCTGCGTGGTTTCGACGAACTCGGCGATCGTCTGCTTGCCCATGAAGTGGGCGATCTCGGAGACGGACTTGACGACCGCGTAGTCGGCCGGGCTCTCGACGAGATCCTTCACGAACATGCCGTCGATCTTGACGTAGTCGACCTCCAGGTTGCGCAGGTAGCTGTAGGACGCAAGACCGGTTCCGAAGTCGTCGAGGGCGAAGGTGCAACCGAGATCGCGAAGGCGCGAGATGAAGCGGTTGGCCGCGTCCATGCTCGAGAAGGCCGCGGTCTCGGTGATCTCGAAGGTCACCTTCTCCGTCGGCACGCGCGTGCGCTGGAGCTGTTGCACGACGAAGTCACAGAAGCCCGGATCATTGAGCGAGGTGCCGGAGAGGTTGATCGAGAAGCCGTGCACCTTCTCCATGTGCTGGAGATTCAGGGACATCCAGTTGAGGGCATGGGTCACGATCCAGCGGTCGACGACGGGCATGCGGTCATAGGCCTCGGCGGCGGTGATGAAGTCCACCGGCGGCAGCGGTTCACCGTCGTCGTCGAGCACGGTCATCAGGATCTCGTAGTGCGGCTTCGCGTTCCCGGGATCGCGGATCGGCGCGATCTTCTGCGCCGTCAGCAGGATCCGGTCGTTCCGTAGCACCTGATCGACGCGCGCGACCCACTCCATCACGCCCCGACGCTCCGCCATCTTCTCGTCTTCGAGCTGATGCACCTGCACCCGGTTGCGCCCCGCGTCCTTGGCCGCATAGCAGGCCGCGTCGGCCTGCTGCAGCAGGGTCACGGCGTCGCGACCGTCGTCGCCGAAGGGGACGCAGCCGATGGAAGTCGTCAGGGCGTAGCTCTGGTCCTTCCACTCGAAACTGAAATCGCGCACGGAAGCCAGCAGGCCCTCGGCCACGTCGAGACAACGGTCGGCGTCGCAACGCTCGACGAGGACGCCGAACTCGTCGCCGCCGAGGCGCGCGATCTGGCCGCGGACGCCCCTGAGTTCGTGTCGCAGGCTCGGCACGAGCGCTCGCAAGAGTTCGTCGCCCGCGTCATGGCCGCAGGTGTTGTTGATGACCTTGAACTGGTCGAGGTCCATGAAGATCACGACCCCGTCGCTGCCCGTCGCCTGGCTCTGGTGCACCGCGGCGTCGACGGCGCGCTCGAACTCCTTGCGGTTCACGAGGCCGGTCAGGGCATCGTGCGTGGCCTGATAGGCGAGCTGGTTGTGCATGTTCTGCAGCATGTTCTGCGATGCGCGCTCCATGAGCGGCATGTCGAACTCTTCCAGGATCTCGATGTCGTCGTCGACGAGCCCCTGGACCATCTCGCGCAGCTCGAGGTCGCGGACCTTCACGCCCTTCCGGTTCACCAGCGTGAAGGCGGTGTGGTCCTCCCCGATCCAGGCGATGGTGAGAATCCGCGTGCGTCCGGTCTCGTCGTCGAGACCGACCCAGGCGCCGACGTGGAGGCTGCGCGCGAGTCCGAGGCAGCGCTCCCATTCGGCCCGGGCATCTTCTTCTTCCGACGGCGCCTCGGGCTCGGTCTCGGGGAGCGCGTCCTTCAGCCCGAGGAGGTCCGCCGCCTCCCCCTCCTCGACGCGCACCGTGCGTGTCTCCGCGCCGTCGATCGCCTCGCGCAGCGCGGCGAGCAGCTGGCGGCGTCGGCCCGGCTCGTAGGAGATGTCCTCGAGGCCGGCGGTCACCTCCTCGATGAGGGCATCCGAATCGCCCTCACCGGAACCGAGCAGCCGGACGAGCTCGTCGACGACCTCGAGCTGGCGCTGGTACTCCTCGCTGTCGGGTCCGTGCCGGAGATGGCTGTGCACGAGGAGATTGCGCCATCCCGGATTGAGCAGGCGGAGTACCGGCTCGGGGATCTCGCGCGCGGCGAGTCGCGCGTCCATGGCGTCGACGACGGCCCGGCGCGCCCGGATCAGGCGGCTCGCCCCTTCCGACTGACGCACGACACGGCGGAGATTGCCCTGGAAGGCGCGACGCTGGCGCTCGACGATGGGCTGGAGCTGCTCCAGCGCGCGCTCGAAGATGGCCTCGTCGCCGTCGTAGCCCTCCCGCACGAGCGCGAGGACCGCCTCGACCTGATCGCGCAGCGCCGGGTCCAGACCCTCGCCCGCGTCCGTCGTGTTGCCGAGATCCGCGAGTTCGTTGAGCAGCTGCAACGCCGGATGCAGGGGCGTCGCGGTGGTGTCGAGGAACTCCGCGTTCTCCGTGGCGAGCTGGCCGTAGGTCATCTCCAGGTCGCCGAGCCAGCCCTTGACGGAGTCCGGCAGGATCGCGTCGCCGCGGATCGAACCGATGAGATCGTCCACCACCTCGAGCGCGTCGCGCGCCTCGGGCGTGAACTGCTTCGCACCGGCCGTCGCGGCGAGCGCGTCCGTCAGGCGCCGTCGTACGCTCAGCGTGCCGTTGCTCGGCACCGGCGCCGCCGGCGCACGCCGCAGTGCCGTGAGCGCCGCACGGATCTCGTCCTGGCTGTAGACCGTTTCCGGCGCGAGCTGCACGTCCCGGGCGATGGGCATCTCGTGCGGGAGACCGTCCGGACCGGGGAGGGCGCGACGCAGCTGCATGAGTTCGCGCGCCGTACTGAAGACGTCGCCCATGGGCGCACGGGCGGCCGGGGCATAGGCGTTCGCTGCCGCGGTCGCCACGTCGCCGGCCTGTTCGGCGCCGATCGCCTGGAACATCTGCGTCGTGGCACCGGGCGGCGGCGACGGCCGCGACGAAACGATCCTCGGGGTCCAGCCGCCGCCGTCCTCGGACCCGGGGGGCTCCTCAGCCTCCTCCTCGGCGGCGTTCTCGCGCTCGGCCTCGGCGGGCGCTTCCGCCGGAGGCTCCGGAGGCGTGGACGCCCGGCGCGGTCGCGCTCGCCGCCATGCTTCGTCGCCCAGCTCCGCGCTCGGCGGCACGAGGCCGGAGGAATCGAGGAGCTTCTGGAGAGCAGGCAGGAACTTCCGCAGAAAGGCGATGAGCGCATCGCGGAAGTAGCCGTACAGCAGCTGACGGACGTCCTTCGGAAGATCGAGGTCACGCAGGGCATCGTCGAGCGTCGCCGCGAGCACGGTGGGGCCGAGCGGCATCACGTCCTTCTCGGACCAGCCCGGCGCGACGCGGCCGAGCTGAGCAGTCAGGGGCGCGAGCGCATCGGCGAATCGACTTTCGGAGCTGGAGATGACGTCGGCCATCGCGAGCCAGTCCTCGAAGGCACTCGTGTCGACGAGCGACAGTCCATCGAGCCCCCCCTCGGCCGGGGCCGCGCGCCGATCCGCGACCATGCTGCGGTCGCGCGGCCTGGCGATGTGGTCGAGGACCTGGCGCCCGGCGGCCCGAGCGACGTCCTTCGCACTGCCTTCGACGACGTTGAGCGCCTCGAAGAGTTCGTTCTGGCGCGCATTCGAACCGGCATCCCGGGCGAGGATGACGAGTTCCTCGGACGCCCGGTCGAAGAAGGCCTTGTAGAGCGACGGCAGCGCCCGCGCCGCGAGCCGGCGCACCTGGCTCTTCAGCCGCTCCGCGTCGGCGGCCTCGAGCATGGGGCGCTCGTCGCCGTCGGCGTGCTCGCCGACGGTCATGCCCTGGCCCGTGTGCGTCCGTGCGTACTCCTGCAGGTCCTGGAACGCCCGCACGGCCATGCCGTCGGGGAAGAAGACGCCCACGGCGTTCTCCATCACGCGACGCACCTCGGCCGTGAGCCGGTAGTTCCGATTGCCGCCTGCACTCGGTACCGAGAAATGAACGTGCATCTCGTCACCGTTGCGCGCGTCGACGCCGGAGTCTCGCAGGGAGCGCGAGCGGTCGGCCTCGGCGCCCTCGAGGAGCATGCCGCTGCCACAGAAATCCCGGATCGTGCAGGACCAGGTCCGGCCCCGCTCGGGATGGACGATCGCATCGAGCTCGATGGCGATGCGGGGTTCGCTGCGATCCGCGATGGAACTCATGATCTTCGTCCCTCACCGCTGCCGACGACCATGGGAAGCGGCATCTGCCCCGCGTCCGGCTCGTCCGCATCCACCAGCACCACCTGGTCGCGCCCGTCGGCCTTGGCGCGATAGAGCGCCGCATCGGCTCGCGCACAGGTCCTGTCGACCGGCTCGCCGGTCACGTACTCCGTGATACCCGCCGACGCGCTGATCCGGAATTCGGGGTCCGCATCGGAGATGGCCAGGGTGCTCAGCTGGTCACGGATACGCTCCGCGACCACGCGCGCCCCCTCGGCGTCCGTTCCGACGAGGACGAGCACGAATTCCTCACCGCCGAGGCGCGCGACGTAATCGACGTCGCGCACCGCCTCCGCGGAGATCCGCGCGAACTGCCTCAGCACCCGATCGCCCTGCGCATGCCCGAAGACGTCGTTGACGCGCTTGAAGTGGTCGATATCGAGATAGCAGAGCGTGAAATGGTGATTCGGTGAGCGATCGGCGAGGGCCTTCTGCTGAGCGAGCACATCCATGAGGAAACGGCGGTTGTGGATGCCCGTCAGATCGTCGCGGACCGCCATCTCACGCAGGCGGTCGAAGGCGACCGTCAGCTCGTCGTTGCGCTCGGTGAGCTGGCGCCGGAAGCCGTTCAGTTCGAAGCCGACCGCTGTCACCACACCGAAGGCACACACGAGCGCAGCATACCCGATCAGCGAAGCAGAGAGGTCCACTCGACCACTCCAGAGCACCTGCTGCAGGACCAGGGCGACGCCGAGACCGCCGACCAGCACCAGGTTCGTGAGCAGGTAACGGACGTTGGAGAGGCGGAAGGCGCCGAACAGGCCGATGGTGAGCAGCCCCAGCAGGGAAAGCTCCGTGAAATCCGGGACGAAGGGGACCAGCAGGATCGGACCGGCCGCCGCCCACAGGATCTGAGGGATGGTGAGCGCGGGATCGCGCCGGTCGAGGTTCAGACCACTGTCGATGAACAGGACGAAGGCGGCGGCGCCGACCAGCCACGGGCCGAAGAGGACCCAGAAGCCGACCGGGCCGAGTTCCACGAGCCCGGCACCGCAGGCGATCCACGCGACGAACACGAAGGCGCCACAGCCCGCCAGAGCGACGATCGCGCGTCTCCGGCGAAGCTTCTGCCTCAGAGCCTGGGTAGTGATCTCGCTAGCCATCGCCTGCCCGGATGGCGGCGTCGTGCCGCGTCCGATCCCGGCATTCCCTCGTCCGGGTAGTGGCCGGACTCTCGCTCGGTCCGCGCGCAAGACCGGAATTCTACGGTGCCGCCGAGCACGGAGACGACCGTACGAGGACGGCCCTCGCCCGTCCGTCGCCCGAAAGCCGCCCCGGCTGCCTGGTCATGCGCGGGTCCGGGCGACGGCGTCGCGCCAGCCCGCCAGTTCCTCGGCGAGGCGGGCAGGATCGAGCACGGGCTCGAAGCGTCGCTCGCAGCTCCAGCTCGCCTCCACCTGCGAAGGATCCGCGTAGATCCCCGTTGCGAGGCCCGCGAGGCAGGCCGCCCCGAGCGCCGTCGTCTCCGTCACCCGAGGTCGCTCGATGGGCAGCTCGAGGACGTCCGCGAGGGTCTGACAGAGCCAGTCGTTCACCACCATGCCGCCGTCGACGCGCAGCACGGCCGGACGCGCGCCGTCGGCAGCCATGGCATCGACGAGGTCGCGGGTCTGGTAGGCGACGGACCGGAGCGTCGCGGTGATCAGTTCGTCCTTGCCCGTGTCGAGCGTGAGACCGCAGACGAGACCGCGCGCGTCGGCGTCCCACCAGGGAGCGCCGAGGCCCGCGAAGGCCGGTACGACGTAGACGCCGCCCGTGTCGCCGCCGGTCCGGCGCGCCGCCGCCTCGGATTCGGCGGCGCTGGTCAGCACACCGAGCGCGTCGCGCAGCCACTTCACCGCGGCCCCGGCGACGAAGATGCTGCCCTCGACGGCATAGGCGTCGCGACCGCCCAGGCGCGAGGCGACGGTGGTCAGGAGCCGGTTGTCGGAGAACACCGGCGCATCGCCGGTGTGGGTCATGGCGAAGCAACCGGTGCCGTAGGTGCTCTTCGATGCGCCCGGCGCCAGACAGGCCTGCCCGAAGAGCGCGGCCTGCTGGTCTCCGGCGATGCCGGCGACGGGAACGGGTGCGCCGAACAGGGCGGAGCTGCATTCCGCGACGACGCCGGAGGAGTCGACGATCTGCGGAAGCACACTGCGCGGGACGCGGAAGCGCTCGCAGAGTTCGTCGGACCAGTCACCGCTGTTCAGGTCGAAGAGCAGCGTTCGCGAGGCGTTGGTGGCGTCCGTGACGTGCACGCGGCCGTCCGTGAGCTTCCACACGAGCCAGCTGTCGATGGTGCCGAAGGCGAGTTCGCCCCGCTCGGCGCGCGCGCGCGCACCATCGACCCGGTCGAGGAGCCACTCGAGCTTGGTCGCCGAGAAGTAGGGATCCAGGAGCAGGCCCGTACGCTGGCGGACGTCGTGCTCGAGCCCGGCCTCGCGCAGGCCCTCGCAGCGGTCAGCGGTGCGGCGGTCCTGCCATACGATGGCGTTGTGCAGCGGGGCGCCCGTGGCGCGATCCCAGAGCACCACGGTCTCGCGCTGGTTGGTGATACCGATGCCCGCCAGGTCCTTCGCCGCCAGGCCGGACGCTTCGATCGCCTCGCGGGCCACGTCCAGGGTCGTCGCCCAGATCTCCTCGGGACCGTGCTCGACCCAGCCCGGACGCGGGTAGTGCTGCGCGAACTCGACCTGCGCCGAGGCGACGACGGCGCCCGCGTCCGAGAACACGATGGCCCGTGAGCTCGACGTGCCCTGATCGAGCGCCAGCAGATGGCTGCGCATGGCGTCTCCCCTCCTCTCCACGGACCCCCGCCGGCCCGGTCGCGGTCGATGGTAAGCGCCCCGTCGGGGGGCGTGGAAGCGAAAAGCCGGGAACACAACATGTAGGGTTCGAGATCAGACGTGGACGTGCGGCCCCGCGAACGCGCCCGGCCTTTCGAGGATCCCGCCGCGCCGCCGCGTCGGTGCGCTCTGGCGTCGGTGCACCGCCCGCGCGTCAGCGGGCCGGCCCATCCGCGGGCGTTGTCCACAGCTTCTCCACGCGCAGCGCACGACTTGTCCCCAGGGGTCGATCGACCGTCGGTCGCTTCCGCATCATCGAGGGGCTCCGAACCTTGCGGGGCCCCATATCTTGCGTCTAGAGTCGCGATGACTCGAGCGTACGGCACCACTCCGAGCGGCGGACACGACGCGCAGCGCGCTGCGTCGCAGTTGCCGATTCGTGTCGTTCGGCGCGTCGTCCGACGTCGACGGCGCTACGGGACGCGACGCGGACGAGGCGCCGACAACGGCCGAGGCAGCAGGGCGGGGCGCGCCGGACGGCACGCCCGGGCAAGTCGGCGGGATCGGGGCGACCACAAGATCTGGTGGTCCGACCCGAGGCGTACGGAGACACCGATCGCGGGGCGCGCCGTGCCCCGAGCACATCCTGGGGGCAGGGCAGCATGCAGACCGAAAGTGAAGTGAACAGGGGAACCGCGGGCGTCGCGCCCGCACCGGCCATGGCGCCGACCGCCGCGGCGCGCTCGACGCTGGATGCGACGGCGCCCGGCCAGCTGCGCACCATCAAGCGCAACGGCACGGTGGTGCCCTACGACGAGAGCAAGATCGCCGTCGCCATCACCAAGGCCTTCCTGGCCGTGGAAGGCGGCACGGCGGCGGCCTCCTCGCGCATCCGCGAGCTCATCGCCCAGAACGCCGCGCAGGTCACCGCGACCTTCCAGCGACGCATGCCCTCCGGCGGCACGATCCACATCGAGGAGATCCAGGACCAGGTAGAACTGGTGCTCATGCGCGCCGGGGAGCACAAGGTCGCGCGCTCCTACGTGCTCTATCGGGAAGAACGCGCCCGGGCCCGGGAGCAGGCAGAGGCAGCGGAACGGATCGAGCTGCCCGAGGGTGCCGGCGTCAACGTCACGCTCGACGACGGCAGCACGGCCCCCCTCGACCTCGCCCGCATCGGTACGGTCGTGGAGGAGGCCTGTGCGGGCCTCGCCGACGTCGAGGCGCAGCGCATCCTCGACGAAGCCCTCAAGAACATGTTCGACGGGATCTCCCAGAAGGACGTGGGCACCTCGCTCGTGATGAGCGCTCGCACGCTGGTCGAGGAAGAGCCGAACTACACCTTCGCCACGTCCCGCCTGCTGCTCGACGAGCTGCGCCGCGAGGCCCTGACCTTCCTCGGCGTGCAGCGCCTCGGCGCCGTCGCCGGTGACTACACGGCGACGCAGGCGCAGATGGAGGAAGTGTACGCCCGGGCGTTTCCCGTCTACGTCGCCCGCGGCGTGGAACTCGAACTGCTGGACCCGCGCCTCGCCGACTACGACCTCGAACGTCTCGGCGCGGCCCTGAAGCCCGAGTGCGACCTGCAGTTCACCTATCTCGGCCTGCAGACCCTCTACGACCGCTACTTCCTGCATTCGAACGACGTCCGCCTCGAGCTGCCGCAGTGCTTCTTCATGCGCGTGGCCATGGGCCTCGCCATGGACGAGGACGATCGCGAGGCGCGCGCCATCGAGTTCTACGAGCTGCTGTCGAGCTT
>JAZBPO010000184.1:0-3577 GCA_036351675.1 Pseudomonadales bacterium | reverse complement strand
GACGAATGACGCCTCTTCCAGGGGCGGCGCGGCGTCGGGGCGCGAATCGGGCGGGACGGGCTGGACCGGTTCGGATGGGTCGACGGGCGCCGAATCCGGCAATGGCGGTTCAGCCGCCTCACCGTCACAGCCGACACAGATGGCGCAGAAGCCGAGGATCAGCACCAGGAGAACGGCCGGTCGCGAATCGCATGCGTGGGGGACGACGGCGGCGCAGCGCCGCCATCGAGAAGCGAGCTGGCTTGGACGGGGGAGAAACGGGATCAGTATGATGCCTGTCACCATGTCTATTGCACCAGCGAGCACGACCGAACTGCCGAAGTCGTACGAGCCGTCCGAGCACGAGCCGACGATCCATGCCAGGTGGATGGAGTCGGGGGCGTTCCACACGGAGCCGACGACGGGAGCGGAGCCCCCACGATACTGCATCGTGATCCCGCCGCCGAACGTAACGGCGGCTTTGCACATCGGCCATGCGCTGAACAATACCCTTCAGGACGTGTTGATCCGTTATCACCGGATGCGCGGCTTCAACACGCTCTGGCTGCCGGGCACGGATCACGCCGGCATCGCGACGCAGACGGTGGTCGAGAAGCGCCTGCTGCAGTCGGAGGGGAAGAAGCGGACGGATTTCGAGCGGGAGGCGTTCGTCGAGCGCGTCCAGCAGTGGAAGGACGAGTACGAGGCGACGATCACCGGCCAGCTCCAGGCGATCGGCTGCTCGTGCGACTGGGAGCGGCAGCGGTTCACGATGGACGCCGTTTGCGCCAAGGCGGTGCGTGAGGCGTTCTTCCAGCTCTTCCGGGACGGACTGATCTACCGCGGGAAGCGGCTGGTGAACTGGGACCCGGTGACGCTCACCGCGCTGGCGGACGACGAGGTGGAGAACGTCGAGGTCGACGGCAGCTTCTGGTACATGCGGTACCCGCTGGTCCATCCGCCGCGGAATCCCGACGATCCGCACGACACGGAGCCGGTCACGTGGTCGGAGTTGTCGGCGCGAGGGTATCCGGTCCCCGAGAACGCCGACCACGCGGACGACAAGCCGGCCTGGGTGACGGTGGCGACGACGCGGCCGGAGACGTACCTGGGCGACACGGCGGTGGCGGTGAACCCGCATGATCCACGGGCCGGGTCCCTGCGGGGGCTGATGGCGCAGTTGCCGCTGGTGGGTCGAATCATCCCGATCATCGAGGACGAGTACGTCGTGCTGCCCGTGAGCATGGGCGGCGAGGAGGGCGATCCGAAGGCGGAGTATGCGACGGGCTTCCTCAAGGTGACGCCGGCCCATGATCCGAACGACTGGGACATCGGCCAGCGGCATGACCTCCGGGTGATCAACGTGATGGCGCCGGACGCGTCGATCAGCGATGCGCACGGCTGGGAGGACGTGGGCGGCGGACACCTGTTCGTCGGGATGACGCGCGAAGATGCGCGCAGGAAGGTGATCAAGGAGTTCGAGGCGCGGGGGCTGCTGGAGAAGACGCGGGCGTACCGCCACACGGTGGGGCATTCGTATCGCAGCCACGTGCCGATCGAGCCGTATCTGAGCGATCAATGGTACGTGAAGGTGTCGGACGACCGGTTGGTCGGCGAGGCGCAGCGGGCCCTGGCGGACGACCAGTACGTGGGCGATAAACCGGCCCGACTGGACCCGAAGACGAGGCGGGAGATGCAGGGCGAAGGCGCGGTGCGCGGCTACGACGGCACGCTGCGCTTCTCTCCCGATCGGTACGCGCGCATGTACCAGTCGTGGCACGAGAACCTGCGGGACTGGTGCATCAGCCGGCAGCTCTGGTGGGGGCATCGAATCCCCGTGTGGCGGCGGGACCGGGCGGTGAGCGAGCTGCCCGCCGAGTTCGCCGAGTGGACCGAGCAACTCCTCGAATGGCTGCGGGCCGGCCGGATCGCCGTGCAGTACCGCGGCGAGTTCGTGCCGCTCGAGCGATTGGAGAAGGAGGATCTCGATCTCACCGCGGTCTTCGTCTGCGTGCGCGATCCGGAGGGCGACGATCGGGAGATCGTCGAGTTCCTCGAGTCGCACCACCTCGTGCAGGATCCGGACGTCCTCGACACATGGTTCTCCAGCGCCCTGTGGCCGCTCTCGACCATGGGCTGGCCGGACCCGAACGATGAAGACGGCACGACCGGGCTGCTGGGCGCGTTCAATCCGACGAGCGTGCTGTGCACGGGACGGGACATCATCACGCTGTGGGTGAGCCGTATGGTGATGTTCAACCGCTACTTCAACGACGGGGCGGTCCCGTTCCACCACGTCTCATCAACCCGATGATCCAGGACGGGCACGGCCAGCGGATGAGCAAGAGCCTCGGCAACGGGGTGGATCCGAGGGACATCGTGCACAGCCACGGGGCGGACGCGCTGCGGTTCACCATGGTGCAGATGGCGACGAGCACGCAGGACGTGCGCCTGCCGGTGGATATGGTGTCGCCGCACTGCGACGAGACGTTTCATCCGAAGGAGATCACCAGCCCGCAGGGGTACCGCGTGGCGGCGCCGGTGCAGAAATGTCCGAAGACGGGCAAGGAGATCGTGAGCGGATACGGCGCTGCCTCGGGACAGGCGCAGCCGAGCGACGATCGACCGCTGGCCCGGAACACGAGCCCAAAGTTCGATCTTGGCCGGAACTTCTGCAACAAGCTGTGGAACGCGACGCGGTTCGCGCTGAGCAACCTGAAGGACGCCGATCCGGGCGACCCGGATCTCGCGGTCGACGAGCTCGGCCTGCTGGACCGGTGGATCCTCAGCCGGCTGCGGCACACGGTGGACGCGATCAATTGCGCAGTCGGCGCGTATCAATTCAACGTCTACGCGGACCAGATGTACGACTTCGTGTGGCGCGACTTCTGCGACTGGCACCTGGAGGCGGTGAAGCCGACGATCCGCAACTCGCGGGAGCAGCAGCAGGTCCTTCGGACGGTGCTGAGCGCGATCGTGCGGATGCTGCACCCGATCGCGCCGTTCGTGACGGAGACGTTGTGGCCGAGTGTTCGCGCGACGGGCGATGCGGGCGTGCGCGGCGTTGATCTGCCGGACGGCGACGTGCTGGCGCTGACGGCGTGGCCGGTGGTGGACGAATCGCTCGCGGATGATGACGCGGAGGCGACGTTCGAACGGGCGCAGAACCTGGTGAACGCCATCCGCGGCCTCCGGGCGAAGAACAACGTCGGGCCGAAGAAGAAGATCACGCTGTCGGCGACGACGAGCGCGGCGGCGCTGGTGGAGGCGACGGGCGAGGTCGTGCCGACGCTGGCGGGACTCGAGCAGGTGCTGCGCGTCGAGGACGGCCGGCCGGCGGACGCCCTGCCCCTCGCGTTCGAGGGCGATGAGCTGCTGCTGAGCGGCCTGGTGGACGCGGTGGACGTGGATGCGGAGCGGCAACGGCTGACGAAGCTGATCGCCGAGAAGGGAAAAGCGGCCAAGGGCTACCGCGGCAAGCTCTCGAACGAAGGCTACGTCAACAACGCGCCGGCGAACGTGGTGGAAGAAACGCGCCAACGGCTGGCCGAGGCGGAGGCGGACCTCAGTGCGGCGGAGCAGGCGCTGAAGGCGCTGG
>JAZBPO010000183.1:0-4001 GCA_036351675.1 Pseudomonadales bacterium | reverse complement strand
AGGCCGTCCACGAGATCGCGCAGCACCAGCGCGCGTGGAGCATCCTCGTCACGGAACAGGAGCGCGAGTGGGTCAGGTTCCGGCGGATCCTCGACCACAGGGCCATCGAGGCGCAGCACGAGGGCGCCGCCATTCGGCACGACGCCGACCTCGTCCGTGGAACTCAGCAGCGCGACGAAGATCACGACGAGAAGCAGGACGAAGAGCACGTTCGCGAGAAAGGTGCGCAGCGCCGTGATACCGGCGCCGATGCTGGCGAGGATGCCGCGGCGGCGCGGCGTCGGCTCGTTCATGGCAGTACTCCGTTCAGAGTGCCCGCGAGTCTAGCAGTCCGTCGGGTGGGCTCCGTCGCGTGCGCGACGAGACGAGGGCGCCCCGCGCCGCCACGATCGCGCACGGTCTGCACGGAACCCATTCTTCGCCTCAGGCGGCGACGACGAAGAGGGCGATCACGACCGCCATCGCGGCGACCCAGAGGGACGAGCGCAGCAGGTGCTGGTCCCCGAGATAGGCGGCTCCGTAGCCCGCGCGCAGCAGCAACCAGGCGAGCGCGAGGGCGTCGATCGTGCCCTGCTCGGCACCGCCCGTCAGATGCGCGACGAGGACGGCGGCAGCGAAGGGAGGGAAGGCCTCGAAGCTGTTGAGCTGCGCTGCGTGCGCTCGCTCGTGCACGCCCTCGCGTTCCTCGAGCCACGCGCGCGGGCGCCGATTGTCGTAGCCGGGTGCACTCTTGGCGACGCCGGTGAAGAGGTAGGGCATGAGTGCCGCCACGAGGAGGCACCAGTAGGCAATGGTCATGGATTCTTCCAGCGGGTCATGGAAGGAAGCGGGCTCGATCGACGCTTCGTCCAGTGTGCCGTCCCGGATATCCCTTCGCATCCGCGCGAGCCGGCAGTGCCCTCCGTCGAGACCCGTTGGCGAGGTCGTGTCCGCCACGAGACGAGCGAGCGCAACGCGCCCGATGGGTCCTGCAGGCCGCACCCCGCGGGCGTTCCGAGCTGTGCCCGCGCTCGCGGCGTGCCGCGTCGCCGCATCCCCGATGCGACGGCGCGGCTCGCCGCCGACACGCCACGGAACGCGGAGGCAAAGGGACTTCCGGGACGGCACACTAGGGCAGTCTACCGAGTTCGACGGCGCGATTGCGGATCCCACCGGACAGGACAGCCATGGCAGTACTCCACGACGCGCGGTTCCTGCGCGAATCCCTGGCGCCGGAGGCGGACGCCGTGCCCGATGTCGGCGGCGTGTCCATCGATTCGCGGACCTTGCGCCCCGGCGATCTGTTCTTCGCCCTCGCTGGCGAGGACCCCCGCTATCGCGGCGCCGGTGGCGGTGGGCGGGACGGCCACGACTTCGTCGCGGCCGCCGCTGCGTCCGGCGCAGCGGCGGCGGTGGTCTCGCACCGCACCGGTGCAGACCTGCCGGAACTCGTGGTACCGGACCCCTACGGTGCGCTGCTCGCCCTCGCACGTGCTGCCCGGGACCGGCTCGCGGCGGAGTCCCGGGTCTTCGCGGTCACCGGTTCGAGCGGCAAGACCACTGCGCGCGGCATGCTCACCGCGGGGCTCGAGGCCTGCGGCCTCCGTGTCCACGCATCCGAGGGGAGCCTCAACAACCACCTGGGCGTGCCGCTCTCGCTGGCACGGACGCCGGCCGACGCCCAGGCGGCCGTGTTCGAGATCGGCACGAACTCGCACGGAGAGATCGAGCCCCTGTCCGAGCTCGTGCGCCCGGACGTGTCCGTGCTCCTGAACGTGCTGCCCGTGCATCTGGAGGGCCTCGGCGATCTGGCCGGGGTGCGGCGCGAGAAGCTGACCATCGCCGCGGGTCTGGGCGCGTCCGGTTGCCTCGTGATCGAGGAGACGGTGCGGCCGCCGGAGGACCTGCGCGCTCGCCTCTGCCTCTGCCGCTTCGGTCGGGGCGCGGGAGCGGACGTGCGGCTCGAGGACGACGGCGGAGCGGTGCAGGTCCGTTTCGCCGATGGCCGCGTGCTGCGCACCGACTTCCTCGCAGAGGGCCCCCATCGGCGCAGCACCGCCTGCGCGGTCCTCGCGGCGATCGACGCTGCCGGCCTCGATCCCGCCGCCGCGCTTCCGGCCGTGGCCGCCGTGGCGCCACCGGCCGGTCGTGGGCGGATCGTCACGCGGGGCGGCGTGCGGATCGTCGACGATGCCTACAACGCCAATCCCGCGAGTGTGCGCCTGGCGCTCGCCGGCGCCCTCGAACTCGACGCCGCGGCACACGTCGCCCTGCTCGGCGACATGCTGGAGCTCGGCGATGCGGCCGAGGCCCTGCACGCCGGCCTGGCGGACGCCTGCACGGGCTTCGACCGCGTGTTCTGCGTGGGCCCGCTCATGGCGTCGCTGCACGAAGCGCTCGCGCCGGGGCAGCGAGGCGGTTGGTGGCCCGACTGCGAGCGACTCGACCTGGCGGCCGTGATCGCCGCCGCGCCGCCGGGCAGCGTGGTGCTCGTGAAGGGTTCGAATCGCGGCTTCTGGAAGCACGGTACGGTGACCGCCCTCGCGAACGCGCTTGCCGACCGCGACGCCTGAGGATTCCGCAGGCAACGCCGCATCGGCCGGGGCGGACGCCCGTGGCATACTCGACCCGCGCCAGGGAAACCGATTCCATGATCGTCGACCGTATCGGCCGCCGCTTCCGCAATCTGCGCGTGAGCCTCACAGCGGCCTGCAACTACGCCTGCACCTACTGCGTGCCCGACGGCAAGCGGTTGCTGCGTGCGCGCGACGAGCTCACGGCGGCGGAACTGGTCCGGGGCGTGGAGCTGCTGATCGAGGCGGCGGGTATCGAGCAGGTCCGGCTCACCGGCGGCGAACCGCTCGTGACGCCGAAATTCGACGACTTCCTTCGCGGCGTGATGCGCCTCGGCCTCGACGACGTCAGCGTCACGACCAATGGCCAGCTCCTCGAGCCGAAGGTGCCGCTGCTGCGCGACACCGGCCTCCGGCGCGTCAACGTCTCGCTCGACACGCTCGACGCGGAGCGCTTCCGACAGATCGCACGGGGTGGTGATCTCGTGACCGTGCTCCGCGGCATCGACGCCTGCCTCGATGCCGGCATCCGCGTGAAGCTCAACATGGTGCCGCTGCGCACGGGCAACGCCGAACAGGTCCTGCCCATGCTCGACTACGCCCTCGAGCGGGGCATGGAGCTGCGCTTCATCGAGCTCATGCGCATGGGGCATCTGGCGCACAGCTCCGCCTTCGACCGTGACTACCTGTCCATGGACGCGCTGCTGACCATGATCGGCGAGCGCTACGAGTTCAGCCGCACGGACGCCCCCTTCGACTCCACGGCGGTGCGCTTCGAGATCCCCGGCCGCGGCGTGTTCGGGATCATCCCGAACGAATCGGAGCCGTTCTGTGCGAACTGCACGCGCCTGCGCCTGTCCGCCGACGGCTGGCTCCATGGCTGCCTGTCGTCGACCTCGCGCCACTACGTCGGCGACCTGCTCGCGCTGCCCCGCGACGAGGCCGTCGCCGCGATCGCGGCGCCGCTCCGCCGGGCTCTGGGCGACAAGCAGGACGTCGCCTTCACGGGCGGGGCGACGGTCATGAAGCTCATCGGCGGCTGACACCGCCCCGGGGCGCCCGGCTCCGAGCCGTCACGGCGCGTCGCCCCTACCGCGCCTCGTTGCGCACCACTGGAAGAGGACATGGAAGACGTGAGTGACATGCAGGTGCTCGAGATCACGGAGCTGTGCGGCGACGGCATCGGCCCGGAGCTGGAGGTCGCCGTGGCGAGCGTGGCCGACGCCCTGCCCATCGACTTCCGCTTCGAGAAGATCGACTGGTCTCTCGCCACGCGTGAGGCGAAGGGTCTGATCGCCATCGACGAGGCCGAAGCGTCCATTCGCAGGACCGGCGTCGGGCTCAAGTATCCGACGGTCACCGGCAAGCAGTCGCCGAACGCCCTGCTGCGACGGCGCCTCGACTTCTCCGTGATCTACCGCCCCTGCATCTCGATTCCGGGCATCTCCT
>JAZBPO010000182.1:0-2667 GCA_036351675.1 Pseudomonadales bacterium | reverse complement strand
CACTCGCCCGGCGCCGGCTCGCCGACGAAGTCGCTGAGCGAGCCGGGCCCGTCGACGGGACGGTCGAGGTCGAAGCGAGCGATCAGATCGCTCGTGCCCTCGGAAGAGCGGTCGTGCAACACGACCTGCGTCCCGCTCGGCGAGACGAGGAAGACGCGCAGCTCGCCGATGTTGCCGTGGCGGATGTCGACGCTGACGTCGATCTCCTCGATGTTGACGACGTCGCTGATCACCAGCGCTGAGGACACGAAGTCGAAGGCGGCGGGCGGGATGTCGGCCGGTGCTCCGTCCGGGTAGTCACGCCGCGGGTCACCGATGGGCAGCGTGAAGAAGGAGTCGCTCGGGTCCGAGGTCTCGGAGTCCGCCGTCAGCGTGAAGGTGACGCGCTCGCCGCAGGCAGCCTCCGGGAAGAGCGTCACCTCGAAGTGCGGGGCGATGCTCTCGGCAGCCTCGCGCGAGGGGAGGTCGGGCCAGATCGCCGAGGGACGCGTAATGCGCGCCAGGTTCGGCTTGTTGGAAGTGAGGCCTCCCGTCACGCCGGTCGCGTTGTCGCGGCCGGCGTTGAGCAGCGTCACGGGCAGCGTGATGGTCTCGCCCGGATCGAAGCGGCCGTCGTCGTTGCCGCCCGGGGCCTCATCGACGATGCGCTGACCGTCGCCGCGCAGGCGCACGCCCTCGACGGCCGCCACGACGCCGCCCGTCGCGACGAGCGCGAAGCCCTGCGGGCCGACCGGCACGGACGCGGCGCGCACGCGCACCGTCCACGTGCCCTCCTGCGGCGTGTCGAAGAGCACCTGCTCGAGGTTGTTGATGCCGTCGGGGCTACCGCCTGGCTGCGAGTTGCCGAAGCCGTCGGTCACGTTGCCGAAGTAGGTCGTGCCGTCGGGAGCGGTGAGCTCCAGGTCGAGGTTGTTGATGGTTGCAGCGGAAGCCAGCAGCTCGGCGGGCGGCTCCGTGAACACGAGCGTCACGCGCAGCCCCTGCGAGGCGTCGACGACGTCGAGGTCGTAGCTGCGCTCGTCGTTCGTTTCGAGGCCCTCGCTGCGGCGCAGGTCGTCGAGCACGACGAGTCCGCGCGCGTCACCATCGAAGAAGAGCGAGCGATCGAGGTTGACGCGGCCCCAGCCTTCGAGGTCGCTCGGGTAGCCGTTGACGCCCGTCATGTCCATCGCGCCGCTGATCAGCGTGGCTTTCAGCAGCGCACCAGTCGGCGTGAAGGCGTCGACCGGGCTGCTTTCGCCGGCAGGATAGTAGCCCTCGGTGAAGTACTGCCGCACGAGCGCCGCGGCGCCCGCGACGGCGGGACACGCCATGCTGGTGCCGGTCAGCGAGCGCGTGCCGCAGGCCTGGTTGCTGGCCGCCGATTCGGTCGAGCAGCCCGGCGCGTAGATTTCCGGCTTGCGGCGGCCGTCATTGGTGGGGCCCTCGCCGCCCGAGCAATGGTTGTCCGCGTTCTCCTCGCGCTGCGTCGCGCCGACAGCGAGCACGTTCTTCGCGTTCTCGGGGGTGCGCAGCGATCCGCCGTTCGTGATCGCGAAGAGCACGAGGCTGTCCTCGTTCTGCCACGAAAACTCGTCGATGTCGCGGCTCCACGTCGTGTACGCGGTCGTGCCGTCGTCGCCCCAGGAGTTCGCGTGCACCCGCGCGCCGTCGTCGTGCGCGTCGGAGAGATAGTTGATCAGGTTCGAGGGCGAGCTGCCCGAGCCGTCGATGTCGGAGAGGTTGCCGAAGACGATCTTCGACGCGAAGGCGTGACCGTCGCCCGGATCCCACGCGCCGCGCGTGCCACTGTCGCCCGAGTGCGTGCCGTTGGTGTGCGTGCCGTGGCTGTCGGCGCCGAGTCCGCTGTTCGAACGATAGGCGATCACCTTGCGGTGACTCGGCCCCGGCGCCGCGCCGCCGTCGTCGAAGTAGCAGGAGTTCATGTCGAGGCGGCCGTCGATGTTGCCGATGATCTGCCCCTGCCCGTGCAGGCCCTGGTCCCAGATGGGACGCAGACCGCGCACGTTGCTCTGCACGACCCAGGTCGCGTCGTCGTTGCGCTTGGTCGCCTCGGGCGCGTCGATGACATAGGCCACGTCCTCGCGCTCGGCGAAGGCGACGAGCGCTTCGCGGTCTCCACGCACCAGGAGTCGCCGGATGCCGTCGTTGTCCCACGCGGCGCGCAGCTCGAGGCCCTGCGCGATCGCGGCGGCTTCGGCGGCGGCGAGGTCCGCATCCTTCCAGAGGTGGATCTCCGCGAGCAGCGCGCTCGGGTCACGGCGTGAGGCGTCCTTGAAGGGACGCGTGCCGAGCTCCGGCGAGACCTTCCACTCCGCGGGCAGCGGCCCCTGCCAGCGCAGGCCCGGCAGCGCCTCGATCGCGTCGATCACTGCGGCGCTCGGGGCGCGCACGATCAGCGCGCTCTCGGGCAGGAAGCCGAGCGTGCGAGCGCCGAGCGCCTCGATGCGGGCGCGGGTTGCGGCGTCCGGCACCGCGCGGAGCTGCACGACGCGCAGCGTCGAGGGCGGCGCGCCATCGACGTCCGCGGGCGCGCGCCTGGCCTGCACGAGCGGATCGATGTCGCCGACCTGCAGCCTCAGCAGGGGCGCTGGCGCGTCGCCCGCAAGGGCCGGAAGCCCGAGCAAAAGCGCGACATAGAGAAAGACAAAGAAAGGCCGTGAAGGT
>JAZBPO010000181.1:0-6482 GCA_036351675.1 Pseudomonadales bacterium | reverse complement strand
GCTCCAGGGAACGGAAGTGCTCCTTCAGGACGATGTTCACGACCTTGCGATCGGGGCGGAAGCCGTGACGAACGGCGACTTCCTCCGGAAACACCTCGATGCGGTCCACGGCTTCCGGCGGATAGCTCCGCACCTCGCGGAAGTTCGAGATCCTGCGGCCGTTGACGAGATAGGCCGGGCGTCCGTCGCTGCCGCCGCGGCCACTGGTCAGTTCCGGAGAGAGCTCGTCGAGCAGCTCCTCCAGTGAACTCGTGGCCAGCCCGCGGATCGCGCCCTCGTCGAAGGTGTTCTCCGGCACCAGGCCGCCGCTCACGGAGAGATCGATGCGCCGCGCCAAGACCCTGACCTCGTCGACCGGCGCGGACGGATCGGCGATCGTCGTCTCCGCCGCCTCTTCCGAGACGGCGGCGTTCGAGGCGATGAGCATCAGGGTCGCGCAGGCGCAGCCGCGCGTTCGGCGCCAGAGGGGTTCAGACTGGCGAAGGATCACGACGGCGCTCCGGAGACGACGTACGCGTTGCGTGGCACGACACGGCTCCACGACTGCCAGGGTGACGCGACTCTAGGATGCGCGCAGGCCTCTCGCTACGGCAGTCGCGCCTCGATGCGGGAACATCCGCGAAGACTTCACATTTCGCGGTTCGGCGGAGCGCAGCGACACGAAACCGTGTCGTTCTCGAGTCGTTCGAGGCGGTGCTCGCGGGTCGCCGGCCCATCACTCTCGGCTCCTGCCGAGGCGTGGAGAGCGCGAAGGGGATAGTCGATGGGGCCGCGCGAGGGCGACTTCGTTGTCCGGCAGCGTCGAGAGGCGTACGCGGTCGGGCGACGTTGCGCCGGATCGCTGTCTGCGGCCGGCCGCCGCAGCGCGGCCCGGCTCGCGCCGAAAGCGGCCGATGCGCCCGGCACCTCGGCCGCATGCGCCTCAGGAATCGCCCGTGCGGGGCGGCTCAGCGAGCCAGGGGTCGTAGATCGAGTAGTCGACGGCCCGCCCGATGCCGCGGCGCAGCGCCTCGATCTCCGCTGCCTGGTCGAGGGCGACGTTGCCGACGTTCACGGCCGTGCCCATCTCGCGCATGAACCAGCCGAGCTGCGCCTGGCTGGTGCTCTCGATCATGAGCCGCTCCGGGCCGATGCGCTCGAACAGGGCCTTCAGACGGTCCGCATGGAGCGCGCGGCCGTCCTGACCCACGAGCAGGTCGATCTCACCCTGCTCCAGGATCGCCACCGACACGCCTGCGCGGAGATAGCGCTCGATGTCGGCTGCCGCGGCGTCCGGGTCGAGCGGTTGCGACGGCGTCTTCTCGCCCCACTCGTAGAAGACCTCCAGGCCTTCCGAAGCGTAGCGCTCGATCAGTTGCAGCTTGAGCGCCTCCGGCAGCTGCACGTAGGTCTCGGAGATCTCGATCGCTTTCCAGCCGTGGTCCTTCGTGTAGTCGAGATGCGCCTCCAGGACGCCCTGCAGATAGGCGAGCTCGAGCACGTTGCCGCCCATGAAGGGCTTGATGTCGTAGTGCAACGCGAGCTGAAGTTTGCTGGAGGTGAACGACTCCTCGAAGATCGCGTGATACATCGAGCTGGGCTTGTAGTAGTCGATCCAGCCGCCGACGGTCCGGAAGACCGCCTCGAGCCCGTCATGGCTCGTCCCCTTGTCCTGCACGAGCGTGCACCCGACCCGACGGGGCTTCGGCGCCCGCTCCGGGATGGACAGGTATCCGTAGGTCTGTCGCGCCATGATTCAGATGCTCCCGTCGTCGCGGAAGGCCGCGGCGATCGCCGCTCCGGCCTCGTTGTAGGAACGCATGCCCCCCGTCAGCAGCGCGAGGCCTGCGACCGCGTACAGCTCCTCCCGGCTCGCGCCGGCGCGCTTCGCTGCGTCCGCGTGGTAGCGGATCGGAGCGCTCGCCAGGCGCGTCGCCATCATGCCGAACAGGAGTAGTTGCACCGTCTTCACGTCCAGCGCCTCGGGCTCCATGACGTGGATGCGGATGGCCTCGAACAAGCGCGTGAGCTCCGGGTCGACCTCCATTCCGAGAGCGATCCGCTCCGCGATCTCGGGCGGCAGGCGGCCGATCGTGCGCTCGTAGAGTTCTTCCGGTTTGACGTCCATCCTCGTCTCCAGTGGCGTCACGCGCTCGCCGCGATGCGCGTGCGAACTCGAGGCTCCATGCTCGGCCACTCTTCATGACGATCGCTACCGAGGCCCGCCCACCGAAACGGGACGTCGATCCGGGGCTCAGCGTTCAGGTCTCGAGAAGGGCGCCGGTGTTGCCCGGACACCCAGGCCAGGTGCGCCATCTGGACGATCCGCCCGAGATGGCGTCCGTGTCGCCGACCTAGTGGCGGCTTCCGGGATCGAACCGTTCTCGACGAGGGTCGATCCCCTGCACCGATGCGACTTCGCCTCGCTCCGCGTCAGTCACGTCGATGCCGCCGTTCCGGGCCTTGGTCAGCCTTGTCCGTGGCGAGGTTCTCGCGGACTTCGGCCCCCTCGGCAGGGACCTGCCGTTCGCTTGCGGATGTCCAGGAGGCCGAAGGGCTGTCTCGCGCCTGTCATTCCCGTCGCCCATGATGACCAGAAGTGTCGAAGCCAGTGGAGTCCCTTCCATGCAACGCCATGCGCATGCCCCCGATCTCGTCCGTCGACGCCTGTTGCGGCGCGGGTTGCGCGCCGGCGCCGGAATCGCCCTCGCACCGCTCTTCGCAGGGCTGACCGCCGCGAACGCCCGGGCACGCAGTGGCGGCCCCGCGGCACAGCCCGCACTGCGTCCCGTCGCCGATGACGCCACCGGGCTCGAGCTGCTGAAGCTGCCGCAGGGTTTCCGCTATCGGAGCCTGAGCTGGACCGGCGATCTCATGGACGATGGCGCGCCGACGCCGGATCGGCACGACGGCATGGCGGTCGTGGACGTCGACCCGCAGAGCGGCGCGCTGACGATCATCCGCAACCACGAGCGCGGACCGATCCGTGCCGGCGCACCGGCGCCGAGGGTCGGTGGCCCGGAGACGCCCGTGTACGACGATCTCGCCATCGAAGGCGCCTTCGAGGGCGTCGGCGGCGGCACCACGGCGATCCAGGTGCTCGATGGCCGTGTCGTCGCGGCCCGGGGCACGCTCGCAGGCACGATGGTGAACTGTGCCGGTGGCGCGACGCCCTGGGGCAGCTGGCTCTCCTGCGAAGAAGCCGTGGTTTCCGATCCCGAGGGTGCCTTCGCAGCGCGCTTCGGTCGCGCGGCACTCCCGCACGGGTACGTGTACGAAGTGCCCGCACCGCGTCTCGGCGCCGCCAGCGCGCGCCCCATCGTCGCCATGGGCAAGATGAAGCACGAAGCCGTGGCCGTGGACCCGCGCGACGGCACGGTCTATCTGTCCGAGGACAACGGTCCACATTCCGGCTTCTATCGCTTCCTGCCAGAAGACACTTCCGGCCGCGTCGGCGCCCTGGAAAGGGGTGGCAGGCTGGAAATGCTGAAGGTCCGCGGCGTCGACGGCGCCGACCTGCGTGCGCCGGAGCAGGGTCGGAGTTTCGAGGTCGAGTGGGTGCCGATCGCGTATCCCGATCAGGATCCGGAAAGGCTCGTCGAGGCCGCGCCGGGCCTCCCTCTACTGCGCGGCGAAGGCCGCTCCGGGCCCTATCTCCAGGGCGAGGCCCTCGGTGCGGCCCGCTTCGCGCGCGGCGAAGGCTGCATCGAGTTCGCGGGCGTGATCTACATGGTGGACACCTCGGGTGGCGCTGCCGGCAAGGGCGCGATCTGGGCCTACGAACCCGCCGCCGAGCGCCTGACGGCGCTGTTCGTCTCGCCGGGCGAAGAGACGGCGAATCATCCGGACAACATCACGGTCAGCCGGCGCGGCGGCATCCTCACCTGCGAGGATGGCGGAAGCTTCACGAACGCCGCTGGCGACTTCGTCGGCGCACGTCTGCTGGCGATCAGCCCGCAGGGGGTGGCGACGACCTTCGCCGAGAACAACACGCGCTTCGAGGCGCCGCCTCGGGGCCGGCCACGGATCGAAGTCGGTGATTTCCGCGGCGGTGAGTTCACGGGCGGCTGCTTCTCGCCGGACGGTGAGACGCTGTTCGTGAACATCCAGACGCCGGGCATCACGGTGGCGATCACCGGACCCTTCGATCGCATCGGCCTCTGACGGCGGCGTGCTGGCGCACTGGTGTTTCGAACTCCGGTGCAGCGTCACTGCGTGTCAGCCTCGGCTATGCGCAGTGCGCCGAGTCGCGTCGTGCGCTACTGCGTCATCGAGAGCGCCGATCGGGTCGAGGCCGGCGACTGCCTTGCACGTTCCGAATCCCGACAAGGATCGACCAGGCGCGCGCCGAATAGGGACGTTCGTGGCGATCCCGCGCATCAGCGCGAGAGGCCTGCCGTGGGCACCGTCTCCTCGCCTTCGCGGGCGAGGCATCGGATCACGTCGTCGATCCTGCGGTCCTTCATGCGCACGAGCATCGCGCCATCCGGGAGCACCGTGAAGCTCAGCCCTTGGCCGGCGCACAGGCTCGGTTGCCGGCGCACTTCGTGGGGGATGGTGGTCTGACCCCTGCTCGTGATGGTGGACTCAGCCATCAGTCCTCTCCTCGCGATATTGCTCGCGGCAAGGCCGCACAAGTCGATGTCCATCAGGTTCTCGCCGACGCTGCGCGTTCCCTGATCTGGATCGACAGGGTGGTTGCCTGCTCCAGCCGCTTCCGCAGATCCGGATAGCCGACGCGACTGCGAGGTCTGCAGGCACCCGGCTCCCCAACCCGTTGCATGCCCTAATGGCTTTCATTAACGTTCGCTCGAGGTCACGAGACGTCAGGTCCGCGACCACCGGGGAGGGGTAGCGCACATGCCGAATCCGACCGCACCGCCGGGCTTCGAGGGCAAGATCGGCCGCACGCTCGCCGAGTCCGAACCGCACTTCCAGCAACGCCCGCACCCGGGCGAGACGGCGCCGAACGTCGTCGTCGTCCTCCTCGACGACACGGGCTTCGCGCAGTTCGGCTGCTACGGGTCGGACATCGAGACCCCTAGCGTCGACGCCCTCGCCGCGAACGGCCTGCAGTTCACCAACTTCCACGTCACGCCGCTGTGCTCGCCGACGCGGGCCGCGCTCCTCACGGGGCGCGCCCAGCACGCCGTGGGCATGCGCAACGTCTCGAACTTCCGCACGGGCTTCCCGCATCAGCTCGGCCACGTCTCGAATCACGCGGCGACCGTCGCCGAGGTGCTGAAGGCCGAGGGCTACGTGACCTTCTGCGCTGGCAAGTGGCACCTCGCCCCGGTGCAGGAGCTGTCGGCGGCCGGCCCCTTCGACCAGTGGCCCCTCGCGCGCGGCTTCGATCGCTTCTACGGGTTTCTCGACGGCGAGACGGACCAGTTCACGCCGGAGCTGGTGATCGACAATCACCACGTCGATCCGCCGGCGACGCCGGAGGAGGGCTATCACCTCAGCGAGGACCTGGTCGACCAGCTCCTGCGCATGATCAACGATGCGCGCAGCGTCCGGCCGGACCGCCCCTTCTTCGCCTATCTGCCCTTCGGCGCCACGCACGCGCCGCATCAGGCGCCGCAGGCCTGGCTCGACAAGTACCGCGGTCGCTACGACGAGGGCTGGGACGTGGTCCGCCAGCGCTGGTACGAACGGCAGCTCGAGCTCGGCGTGATCCCGGAAGGCACGAAGCTGGCGCCGCGCAATCCGGGCGTGAAGCCCTGGGACGAGCTGAGCGAGAACGAGCAGGCGCTCGCCTGCCGCCTGCAGGAGGCCTTCGCCGCCTTCCTCGATCACACCGACGCGCAGATCGGCCGCTTCGTCGAGGGCCTGCGCGCCATGGGCGAGATGGAGAACACGATCTTCGTCGTGCTCGCCGACAACGGCGCCTCCCAGGAAGGCGGTCCACTCGGCGTGCTGCACGAGATGAAGTACTTCAACGGCCTGACCGAATCGCCGGACGACGCGGTCCGGCGCCTGGACGAGATCGGTGGACCCCGCAGCCACACGAACTATCCCTGGGGCTGGGCCCAGTGCGGCAACGCGCCCTTCAAGTGGTACAAGCAGAACACGCACGAGGGCGGCGTCCACGTGCCCATGGTCGTGCACTGGCCGGCGGGCATCGATGCTGCGCAGCGCGGGACGCAGCGCCGCCAGTTCGTGAACGTCTCGGACATCGTGCCGACGCTCTACGACCTGCTCGGCATCACACCGCCGGAGGTCTTCGCGGGCCGTGAGCAGCTCCCGGTCACGGGCCACTCCTTCGCGCACGTCCTCGCCGAGCCGGAGGCGCCTGCGTCCAATCGTCTGCAGTACTTCGAGATGGCCGGCTCGCGCGCCATGGTGGCGGAACTGGACGGGCGCTGGTGGAAGGCCGTGACGCGCCACCAGAAGGGTGTGCCCTTCGACGACGACGTCTGGGAGCTCTACGACCTCGACGCCGATCCGTCCGAATGCGACGACCTCGCGGCGGCCGAACCCGAGCGCCTCGAGCAGCTCGT
>JAZBPO010000180.1:0-3653 GCA_036351675.1 Pseudomonadales bacterium | reverse complement strand
GGGCATGAGGTCCTCGGGCGTGGGCAGACGCATCGCGTCCTCTCCCGGTACGGCCGCGGTCCGCATGCGCGTGCGCGTGCCGCCGGGGTTGAGGGTCGCGAAGGCGGTCTTCGTGACCCGCTCGTTCTCGTCGGCGAAGACGCGCATGAGCGCTTCGACGCCAGCCTTGGATACGGCGTAGGCGCCCCAGTAGGCCCGCGGTCGTAGGCCGGCGCCGGAGCTGGTGAAGATCACACGCGGATCCGTGCCGTGTTCGAGCCAGGGGAGCACCGCCTGCGTCAGCAGGAAGCAGGCGTCGAGGTTGGCGGCCATCACGCGGCGCCAGGTCTCCGGGTCGAAGCGGTCGAGGGGGACGCGGTCACCGAGCAGGCCGCCGTTGTGCAGCACGCCGTCGACGCGTCCGAAGGCTTCGCCGCTGGCGTCGGCGAGCTGGCGACAGTCGCTCATGGTCAGGCCCGCGAGGTCCACGCCCTGGATCACCGGCTCCGGGTGACCGGCGGCGACGATCTCGTCATAGAGCGACTCGAGACGCGGAACGGTACGCGCGACGGCGATCACGGTAGCGCCGTGGGCCGCGAAGGTCTTGGCGGCACAGCGGCCGATGCCCTCGCTCGCGCCCGTGACCAGGATCACCCGATCGGCGAGCAGATCGGGGCTCGCGGTCCAGTCCTTCGCGAAGCTCATGCGGGCTTCCTGGCGTGCAGCAGGTAGTTCACGTCCACGTCTTTGGAGATCCGGCACTGGCGTGACAGCGGGTTGTAGGTGAGGCCGACGATCTCCTCGACCTTCAGCCCCGCCTCCCGCATGAGGCGCGCGAGTTCCGAAGGACGCATGAAGCGCGCGTAGTCGTGCGTGCCCTTCGGCAGCAGACCGAGCAGGTACTCGGCGCCGACCACGGCGAGTGCCCAGGACTTGGGGTTGCGGTTCAGGGTCGCGAAGAAGAGATCGCCGCCGGGCTTCGCGAGCGCCGCGCAGGCCTTCACGACCGAACCCGGGTCCGGGACGTGTTCGAGCATCTCCAGGCAGGTCACGGCGTCGAAGGTGCCTGCCTGCTCCGCGGCGAGCGACTCGGCAGGCTGAAGCCGGTAGTCCACCTCCACACCGGCCTCGAGGGCGTGCAGGCGCGCCACGGTCAGCGGGCCCTTGCCGGCGTCGATGCCGACGACGTCGGCGCCGGCCTGCGCCATGCCCTCGGAGAGCAGGCCACCCCCGCAGCCGACGTCCACCACGCGCGCGCCGGCGAGCGCCCGGCGCCCGGCGATCCAGTCGAGGCGCACGGGATTGATGTCGTGCAGCGGACGGAAGTCGCCTTCCGGGTCCCACCAGCGGTGCGCCATGGCCTCGAACTTGGCGACCTCGGCCGGGTCGACGTTCTCGCGCACTGCATCGTTCATCTGAAAGTGTCCTGAATCGGAAATTCGTTGAATGAGAGAGCGGCAGTGCCTGCCTGGCAGGGCGTCGTGAGGAGTCGAATCGGGAATTCGGCGACGAACGACCGGTCCGGCGTTCCCGACGCGGTCAGGCGGGCACTGCCGCGCTCCGGCAGGGCGCGGCCTGTGCAGCCGCCTCGCCGTGTCGCGCCCGCTCGACGTGTCACCACCACGCCTTCGCGATGGTCCGGTACTCCGGCGCGCCTCGCGAGGCAGCCGCGCAGACTCGCGTTCATTCGACGAACTTCCGATCCAGGACACTCGCCTCCAGCATCCGGTCACGCCACTGATTGGCGCGCGCGACGATCGCGGCCACGTCCATGCGCGTGTGGCGGCCGTCCTCGAGCAGCGCTTCGCCGTCGACCCAGACGTGGGTCACGCGCGCCTCCGTACCCGTGTAGACGAGTTGCGATTCGGGATGGAAGACCGGCGTGCAGGCCGGACTCGTCAGATCCACGGCGACGAGATCCGCGGCCTTGCCTGGCTCCAGCGAACCGATCTCGTCCTCGAGGCCCAGCGCTTCCGCGCCGCCGAGCGTCGCCATGCGCAGGACCTCGCGCGCCGGCAGGGCGGCGGCGTCCGCCGCCACGACCTTGGCGAGGATCGCCGCCACGTGCATCTCGCGCAGGATCGAGAGGGCATTGTTGCTCGCCGCACCGTCCGTGCCGAGGCCGACCCGGACGCCGGCGCGGCGCAGCGCCGTCGTCGGGCAGAAGCCGGAGGCGAGCTTGAGGTTGGACTGCGGACAGTGGATGACCGACACGCCGTGCTCGGCGAGCCGTTCCGGATCCCCTTCCTCGAGCTGCGTCATGTGCACGGCCTGCAGCCGTGGTCCGAAGAGCCCGGCGCGGATCACCGCCTCCAGCGGCCGCTCGCCGTGTTCCCGGCGCGCCTGCGCCACTTCGGCAGCGGTTTCGTGGAGGTGGATCTGCACTGGCGCGTCGATCTGCTCCGCGAGCACGGCGATGCGCTCGAGATGGTCGAGATCGAGGGCATAGGTGGAGTGGGGGCCGAAGCCGATGGTGATGCGATCCGTGGACCGGTATTCGTCGTGCAGCGCCGTCGTCCTGCGGAAGCCCGCATCGGGCCCGTCGGCCCAGGCGTTCGGGAACTTCACGAGTGGTGCCAGGATCTGGGCGCGGATGCCGCAGCGATGGGCGACGGCGGCACCCGCTTCGGGAAAGAAGTACATGTCCGAATAGGTCGTGATGCCGCCCGCCAGCATCTCGGCGATCGCGAGTTCCGTGCCGTCGGCGACATAGCGCGCGTCCACCCAGCGTGCCTCGAGCGGCCAGATGCGCTCCGTCAGCCAGGGCTCGAGGGGCATGTCGTCGGCGAAGCCGCGCATGAGGGTCATGGCGGCGTGGCCGTGGCCGTTGACGAAGCCCGGCAGCAGCGCGCGCTCGCCGAGGTCGGTCACCGCGATGCCGTCGGGCACCTCGCTGCGCGGGACCACGGCCGCGATGCGCGCGCCGGACAGCAGCACCGCGTGATGCTCGCGCACGAAGGCCTCGGCGCGTCCGGCCGTCGCGTCCGCCATGGGGAGGACCCAGCGCGCGCAGAGCGCGCGATCGGGCGGGGCGACGGCGGTTCCGGCCATGAGGGGCTCCTCGGCGTGGGACGCGCGATCATAGCAGACGCGTTCGCCTCGGCAGGGCACCCGCGGGGTGTGCGCGAGTGCCGCAAGTCCGCGGCCGTGGTAGTATTTCCCGCCTGCCGAGCGTCCCGGGGGAGGCAGCCGCGCAGCCACGGTGCACCGGAGCGTGCACGCGGGCTCGCAGAGCGGCCGGCACCCGGATCGGAACCCGCACCGCAGCGATCCCGGCGACCCCGAGAGGGTGCGCGAGGCGCTGCTTTAGCGGGCATTCGGCGATCGCTGCGACGGCCTTCCGCCCTGGGTGCGGGGCCGGATGCGGGCGCAACCATGGTTCTTTACAGGGCACGAGATGTCAGAGATCGGTCGCGAGATCCTCCCCGTCAACATCGAGGACGAGCTCAGGCAGTCCTACCTGGACTACGCCATGAGCGTCATCGTCGGCCGGGCCCTGCCCGACGTCCGCGACGGCCTCAAGCCGGTGCACCGGCGCGTGCTGTTCGCCATGAGCGAACTGAACAACACGTGGAATCGCGGCTACATGAAGTCCGCACGCGTCGTCGGTGAGGTGATCGGCAAGTACCACCCTCATGGCGACTCTGCCGTCTACGACACGATCGTGCGCATGG
>JAZBPO010000179.1:0-11438 GCA_036351675.1 Pseudomonadales bacterium | reverse complement strand
CCGCGTCGCCGTCGGCGGCGAGGACGCGGCGGCCTTCGCGGGCGAGTCCCTGCGCGAACTCGAACTGCGTCTCGCGCCGATGCGTCTCGACGAGCTCGAGCAACGCTCGCGATCCGCACTCGACTACCTCGAGCGCGTCTCCCGGCAGTTCACCGACACGCTGATCGAGCTGCGGCGCTACGACGGCGACGAGCAGCCCGACCCCGAACTGCTCGAGCGGGCGCGGCAGCTGGAGGCCTTCAAGCAGGACCTCGTGCGGCGGACGAACCTGCTGCTCGCGGCCGCCGAGGCGAAGGGGGCGGACCGGGCCGAATCGAGGCGCTACGTCGGTGTCGTCGCCGCGCTGGAGGTCCCGGGTCGGGAGACGACCGACGCGGACGCCCCGTCGACGGCCCAGCTCGCGCAACGGGCGATCGCCCAGGTCCGCGAGGAGCCCCCGGTCCACGAACGCGACGCACCCTGGGACGTGCCCCTGAACGAGCTCCAGCTCGAGATCAAGCCACTGCAGGAAGCCGGCCTCGACGAGCGGATCCAGGCCTGGATGAACCTGCTGCAGCGCGAGGTGCGCGAGCGTGTGCGCATCGACATCGCCCTGCAGAAGACGGAGGGTCTGGACGAGCGGGCCATGCTCGCCGAGCTGGCGAACACGCAGCAGGGTCGCATCCAGGCGATCGTGCAGCGCGCCCAGGTGCTGATCAAGGAACTCGCTGCGCGGGGCGGGGAGACGCGTCCCTACGAGCAGTACATCGCCAACGCCACGGGCCAGAGCATCGACGTCACCGATCCGACCATCCTCTACGCCCAGGTCCGCGCGTGGCTGCTCAGCCCGGAAGGTGGCGTCTCGCTCGCCCTCGCGCTGGCCAAGTTCGTCGCGATTCTCTTCGCCTTCTGGCTGCTCGGACGGCTCCTCGGCACGCTGACGACCACGGCGCTGCAGCGCATGCGGTCACCATCGGCCCTGCTGCGGGACTTCCTCGTCGGCGGCATCCGGCGCCTGGTCATGCTGATCGGCCTGCTCGTCGGCATCTCGGCCCTCGGCATCGACATCACGCCGCTCGCGGCCGCGATCGGCGCCGCGGGCCTGGTCGTCGGTCTGGCGCTCCAGGGCACCCTGTCCAACTTCGCGAGCGGGATCCTGATCCTGATCTACCGGCCCTTCGACGTCGGCGACGTGATCGACGCGGGCGGCGTCTTCGGCAAGGTCGCGGCGCTCAACCTCGTGTCCACGCGCATCCTCACCTTCGACAACCAGGTGAACATGGTTCCGAACAACTCGATCTGGAACAACGTGATCACCAACGCCACGGCCATGCCGACGCGGCGCGTGGACCTCACCTTCGGCATCGCCTACTCGGACGACATGGCGAGCGCTCAGCAGATCATCGAGGACGCCGTCGCCGCCCACGAGAAGGTCCTCGAGGAACCGGCGCCGACCATCAAGGTCCACTCCCTCGGCGACAATTCGGTGAACTTCATCGTCCGCCCCTGGGTGCGGACCCCGGACTACTGGGACGTCTACTGGGACCTGACGCGGACCATCAAGGAGCGCTTCGACGCCGAGGGCATCAACATCCCCTTCCCGCAGCGCGACCTGCACCTGTCCGGCCCGATCGAGGTGGTGATGTCCAAGGGTTGATCAGCGCCTGCCATCGCGAAGGCGGGCGCGAGGATCGAAGACTCGGACGTCGCATCGGCGACGCGTCGAGCGCGTGTCGACGCCCGCGACGACTGCACGCGATCCCGCGAGGCGATGGGCCGGGACGCACCGCGGGACGGCGCTTCTGATGAAGAACGGCTCCCCAGCCATTAGGGTCAGTGCACTCACCCGGAGCGGAGATCCGACCATGCGCCACGTACTCGTCCTGAGCCTAGCCCTGCTGTTCGGCGCCTCGCTCGCGCAGGCCGATGTCACGTCGCTCGACGGCACCGAGTTCAGTGACACGCTCGCGCGTACGGAGCACCTGTACATCGCCGGCCAACCGTCCCCGGAGGGCCTGAGGCAGGCGAAGGACCTGGGCATCAGCACCATCGTCAGTCTGCAGACCGCTGCCGAGATCGGGGACTTCGATCCGAAGGCCGAGGCCGAGGCTCTCGGCCTGAACTACGTGTCCATCCCGTCCGGCGGCGAGGATCATCCGTTCTCGCCGGCAGCGGTCGAGCGCTTCGACGCAGTGATGGCCTCGACGGAAGAGGACGTCCTGCTGCACTGCAGGAGCGGCACACGCGCGACCCACCTCTATGTCGCGTGGCTCGTCACCCATCAGGGCGTGCCGCTCGACGAAGCCATGCGTCGCGGCAGGCAGATCCGGTTCGGCGCGATACCGCTCGAGGGCTATCTCGGTGGTCGCATCGACTACGTGCTGAAGGAAGACTGACCGGCACTCAGGTGCCGACGCAGCCGTCTCCGACGAGTCGAGTTCCCCCGCAAGCGCCACGTCCCGCCCGAAGCCACGGGCGCTCAGCTCTCGTCCGGAAGCACACTCAACGAGCAGGCCGGCAGCGCCCCCCGGACACTCTGGAAGGCGCCGCCGTCGCCTCCGGGCCCGGCATCCCGCGCAGGCGCGCGGCGAGCGCAACGGCGGCCATCAGGTCCTCGAAGGCGACCCGCAGACTGCCATCGCGCCACCACTCACCGCAGCAGGCGCACGTCGTAGAACACGCCCTCGCGCCAGAAGCGCAGCACGGTCCGGCGCGGATTGGTCTTGATGCCGGCCGTCAGTTCGGAGAGGTTCCGCGCCGGTCGCCCGTTCGCTGCGACGACGATGTCGCCCGGCCGCAGGCCCACCCGGGCCGCCGTGCTCCCCGGGGCGACGTCGAGCACCAGTACGCCGGCGGCGACGTCCGGGTCGTCGTCACCGCGGTGGTTCTGCAGCCGCGTACCGGCGAGGCCGGGATGCAGGCGCCGGCCACCGATCTTCTCGAACTGGTCCTCGGGCACCTCGAGCTCGGCTTCGCGCCGGCGCCCGCCGCGCACGTATTCGAGTTCGACCTGATCGCCGACCATGACGACGGATGCCCGCGCGCGATAGTCCACGATGCCGTCGATGGCGCGCTCGCCGATGCGCACGATCACGTCGCCGACGTCGAGGCCCGCCTTCTCGGCTGGCGAGCCGTCCTCCACGGCCGTGACGATCACGCCGTCGCGCTCGTCCACGTCGAAGGCGCGCGCGAGGTCGAGGTTCATCTCCTGCACCGTGAGGCCGAGATTGCCGCGGCGCACCTCGCCGTGGTCGATGAGTTCGTCCAGCACCGCGCGGACCATGTCGGCGGGAATCGCGAAACCGATGCCGACGTTGCCGCCCGAGGGCGCGATGATCGCCGTGTTGATGCCCACGAGGCGTCCGTTCAGGTCGACGAGCGCACCACCGGAGTTGCCCGGATTGATGGACGCGTCGGTCTGGATGAAGTCCTCGTAACCCTCCACGCCGAGACCCATGCGACCGACGGCGGAGACGATGCCGGAGGTGACGGTCTGGCCGAGGCCGAAGGGATTGCCGATGGCGACGACGAAGTCGCCGACGCGCAGGTTCGACGAGTCACCGAACTCCACGGGCACGAGCGGATCGGCCCGGAGCCCCTCGTCCTCCGCCCGGTTCTCGAGACGCAGCAGGGCGAGGTCGACCTGCGCGTCCGTGCCCACGAGCGCGGCAGCCACGGTACGCCCGTCGGCGAGCGTCACGGCGATCTCGTCGGCGCGCTCCACGACGTGCGCATTGGTGACGATGTAGCCCGCCTCGGCGTCGACGATGACGCCCGAGCCGGCGCTGCGTGTACGCCGGAAGCGCCGCTGGTTGAGCGGCGTGTCGAAGAAGCGGCGGAAGAAGGGGTCGTCGAAGAGCGGATTGCGCACGGCCACGGTGGTGAAGGTGGCGATGTTCACCACCGCCGGCGTGACCCGCTCCATGACCGGCGCGAGCGTCGGCACGCTGCCGTCGGGCATGCGCGCGGGCAGTGCCGCCTCGGCGCGGGGCAGCAGAGCACAGAGCAGCAGAACGACGACGCCGCGCATCAGGCGACCTCCTCCGATCCTCGAGAGCGTTGATCGTCCGCAGCGTCCGCGGGCGCCGAGTCCGGGAAGGCCCCGACGACGGCCATGGCCAGCAGCGCGAGCGCGGAGGCGCTGGCCGCGATCGCGAAGGACGCCTCGTAGCCTCCGAGCGCGTCGAACAGCAGCCCGAGGAGTGCGGGCCCGGATGCGATGCCGAGCGTCGTCAGGAGCTGACTCAGGGAGTAGATGCGACTGTAGTCGCGCGCTCCGAACACCTCGGCGAGCAGCAACGGCTGCAGCATGAGCAGATTGCCCACGGTCGCCCCGAAGCAGACGGCACCCACGAGTACCGCGGTGCCGTCGCCCGCGAAGGCGAGCCAGGCGAGCGAACCGCACTGTCCGGCGATGCAGACCATGGCGAACATGCGGGTGTCGCTGCGCGTTATCAACCACCCACCGAGGAAGCGGCCGAGGATGCTCGTGGTCGCCATGAGCGAGACCGCGCTGGCGCCGGTGGTGGCGTCCACACGCGTCGTCGCGAGATTGAACAGGTGGGAGATCGCGCCGACCTGCGCGAGCATGACGAGGATCCATCCAGCCGTGATCGCGAGGAACCAGCGGGATCGGACGGCGGGCCCGTAGCGCCAACCGTCGAGGACGGGGGGTGCGCCGGTGGCGCCCGTCTCGAGTGTGGTGCCCGGCGCGGAGCGCACCACGAGCACGGTCACCGGCACCACACCGAGCAGCCAGGCCCAGGCGAGCAGCTCGGTCGCCGCCGGCAGGCCGACGCTGCCGATGTAGGCCGCCGACGCCGGCGTGATCAGGATGCCCCCGACGGAGAGTCCCGTGGACGCCACCGACAGGGCGATGGAGCGGTTCTCGGTGAACCAGCGCGTCACGAGCGTGGTCGCCGGGACGAGCGTGCAGCAGGCGTGGCCGAGGCCGAACAGGCCGTAGACGGCATAGAGCTGCCAGAGTTCCTCCACTGCGCCGAGGAGCCAGAGCGCAAGGGCACCGATCACACCGCCCGCGACGATGGTCCAGCGCGGATCGCTCCGCGTGAGCAGGTGGCCCGCGAGCAGCCCCCCGAAGCCGCTGGCGACGAAGAAGGCGGCGATCGCCGAGGACACGGCCGAGACCGGGAAGCCCTGGCCGACCACCAGCGCATTCATGTAGACGGACAGGTTGTAGAAGGCGAGGCCCGAGGTGATCGTCAGCACCACGAACAGGGCCGCGACGACGAACCAGCCGTAGTGGATGCGGGAGGATGCGCTCACGGCTTCAGGCGGTCACAGGCTCAGCAGCGCCGCCTGCTCGGGCGTACGGACCGCGACGAAGTCGCGGAAGAAGGCCTGCGCCTCGGAGACCGGACGCCGCTCGCCGGTCACGAACGCCTCGGCCCGGGCCCGCAGCTCGCGCGTGTCGACGTGCGCCGCCGCAGCGAGGTTCGTGCATCCCATGGCCCAGCCGTCGAAGCAGCGATCCGCGATCGGTTCTCGCAGCAGCACGGTCAGCTCGCGGTGACGCGGATCGGCCTCGATGCGCGCCATGACCGCATCGAGCGCCTCCCCACTCCCCTCCAGCAACTGAAGGAACGAGGTGCCGTCGTAGACCAGATACCCGGTGACCTGAGCGCGGAAGTTGTGCTCCCGCGATCGCCGCAGCACCTGCTTGAGGTCCCGGAGCCCGAGCTCCGGAGTCGCCCTGCTCACGTAGATCAGCGTCTCGAGCGTCATGCGTCTCCCCCGCCTGCGGGCGAGGCCCGGCCAAGGGACCATACTCCCGGCCGGGAGCAGGGTCCAAGCAGCCGACTTGCCTGCCGCCCTGCCCGTCGCCACCATTACGCCCCCCCGCACGCCGGCCGAGGAGCCCGCACGCATGACCGAATACGTCGAGACCGGTGGCCTCAAGGTCGCCCGCCAGCTGCACGAGCTCGTGGCGAAGGAGATCGCCCCGGGCACCGGGGTCGCGCCGGAGCAGGTCTGGCAGGCCCTCGGCGAGATCGTCCGTGACCTCGGCCCGGCCAACCGGGCCCTCCTCGAGAAGCGCGACGCCCTGCAGGCGCAGATCGACGCCTGGCTGGAGTCGAACCCTGCCGCCGCCGCCGACCCGCCGGCGCAGCGCGCTTTCCTGACCGAGATCGGCTACCTGGTGCCCGAGGGCGGGGACTACCGCGTCAGCACCGCCAACGTCGACGTCGAGATCGCCGAGCTCGCGGGTCCTCAGCTCGTCGTGCCCGTCGACAACGCCCGCTACGCGCTCAACGCCGCCAACGCACGCTGGGGCAGCCTCTACGACGCGCTCTACGGCACCAACGTCCTCCCGGAGACGCCCGGAGCGGAGAAGGGCAAGGGTTACAACCCCGCCCGCGGCGAACAGGTCATCGCCCGCGCCGACGCCTTCCTCGACGAGACCTTCCCGCTCGCCTCGGGCAGCTGGTCGGACGTCACGCGCCTGACCATCGACGGCGCGACGCTCCTCCTCGATCAGGACGGCAGCAAGACCGCCCTCGCCCGACCCGCGGCCTTCGCCGGCTACCGCGAGCAGGACGGCGTCCTCACGAACGTGCTCCTCGAACACAACGGGCTCCACGCCGACGTCCTCATCGACCCGACGGACCCGGTCGGCCAGCAGCACAGGGCGGGCGTGAAGGACGTCCTGCTCGAGGCCGCGGTGAGCACGATCATGGACTGCGAGGACTCGGTCGCGGCCGTGGACGCCGAGGACAAGGCGCGGGTCTACGGCAACTGGGCGGGCATCATGAAGGGCACGCTGTCCGTGTCCTTCGCCAAGGGCGGGGAGACGCTCGAGCGGCGCATGAACCCGGACCGCGTCTACACCGCGCCGGACGGCGCCGAGAAGATCATGCACGGGCGCTCCCTGCTGCTGGTGCGCAACGTCGGCGCCCACGTCTACACGGACGCCGTGACCACGGTCGCGGGCGAGGAGATCCCCGAGACCTTCCTCGACGGCATGATCACGTCCCTCGCGGCGATCCACGACCTGAAGGGCACGGGCGACTACCGCAACAGCCGCACGGGCAGCGTCTACATCGTCAAGCCGAAGCAGCACGGCCCCGAGGAAGTGGCCCTCTCGGTGGAGCTCTTCGTCCGCATCGAGGACGCGCTGGGGCTCGAGCGCAACACGCTCAAGATCGGGATCATGGACGAGGAACGCCGCACCACCGTCAATCTCAAGGAGTGCATCCGCGCCGCGCAGGAACGGGTGATCTTCATCAACACCGGCTTCCTCGACCGCACCGGCGACGAGATCCACACCCACATGCGCGCCGGCGCCATGATCCCGAAGCCGGAGATCAAGGGCGCCTCCTGGATGCTCGCCTACGAGGACTGGAACGTGGACGTGGGGCTCGAGTGCGGCCTGTCGGGCCACGCGCAGATCGGCAAGGGCATGTGGGCCATGCCCGACGAGATGAGCGACATGCTCGAGACCAAGGTCGGCCACCCGCGCGCCGGCGCGAGCTGCGCCTGGGTCCCCTCCCCCACGGCGGCCACGCTGCACGCCATGCACTATCACGCGGTCGACGTGAAGGCGCGCCAGCGCGAACTCGCGAGCCGTGACCGGGCGAGCCTCGACGCCATCCTCTCGCCGCCGCTGCTCGCGCATCGCACGCTGTCCCACGAGGACGTCCAGGCGGAACTCGACAACAACGCCCAGGGCATCCTCGGCTACGTCGTGCGCTGGGTCGAGCAGGGCGTCGGCTGCTCCAAGGTGCCGGACATGAACGACATCGGCCTCATGGAAGACCGCGCGACGCTGCGCATCTCCAGCCAGCACATCGCCAACTGGATGCTTCACGGCATCGTCGATGCGCAACAGGTCGTGGAGACCATGCAGCGCATGGCCGCGGTGGTGGACCGACAGAACGCCGGCGATGCGGCCTACAACCCCATGGCGCCGAACTTCGAGTCGTCGGTGGCCTTCCAGGCGGCCATGGACCTCGTCATGAACGGCGTCGCCGAACCGAACGGCTACACGGAACACACGCTCATCCGGCGCCGCAAGGAGTTCAAGGCGCAGCAGGCGGGCTGAGCGTGTCGGATACGGGCGCCGCGGTCTCCGCGGCGCAGATCAACGCCTATCTCGAGCGCGAGTTCCCGGGCACCGGCAACCGCTGCGTGGACGTCGGCCCGGACTGGGCCCTGGCCCGCTACGACGCCCGCCCCGAGAACCTGCGACCGGGCGGCATCATCAGCGGTCCGACGCTGTTCGGCCTGTGCGATGCAGTGCTCTGGTACGCCCTCTTCGGCGCCGTCGGCATCGAGCCCATGGCGCTGACCAGCGAACTCTCGATCCGCTACCTGCGGCCCGCGATCGGCGCCGCCGTGCTCGCACGGGCAGACCTCCACCACGTCGGCAAGCGCTCCGTGATCGGCACCATCCGCTGCTGGATGGAGCCGGACCCGGACACGACCGTGGCCGTGGCCCAGGGCACCTACGTCCGACCCCGCAGCGCCTGACGCTTCCATGGTCATGCCCCCGGGCGCCGGTGCAGAATCCGCGCAGACCCCGACCACCGGAGCGCACGCCCCGATGCCCAGCTGGCTGAACCTCGGAAACGGCCTCGCCCTGCTCTTCGCCGCCGCCGCCGCGGCCGCCTTCGCCGCGACCCTCGGCACCTTCGTCATCGGCCAGCACTACCTGATCCCCACCTTTTGGCTGTTGCTCGCCATGCTCGCGGGCAACCTCGCGCGCTACGCGATGCGGGGCGCGGGCTGGGCGCAGGAGATCGTGTTCTGGGGAGGCGCCCTCGCCAGTTCGACGCTGTTCATGGGGCTGTTCTTCGCCAAGCGCCCGAAGGTCGTGCTCGGCGACGCCTTCCTACCGGTCTGGGGGCTGGCGTTCCTGCTCATGGCCTTCCTGACCTGGAGCTACGCGCGCCGCAACCGCATCTTCGCCGGACCGGACGCGTGAAGGACCGGGTTGCGGCGCGGCTGCTGCTGGCGCTGGCGGCGCCGCTCGCGGCCTGGGCGGCGGACGGCGACGTGGAGGAAGCCCGGATCGAGGCGGCCCGCTCGGCCCTGCCGGACCTGCTCGGCGACCTCGCGCCCCTCGAGCTGCCTTGCGACGCGGGCGCCGAGCGCGCAGCGCGCCTCGCCGGCCGCGTGCTCTGGCGCGACGCCGCGAGCCGGGTGCACCGGGATCTCGAGGGCGCAGGCGACGATCGGCCACTCTACTGGCAGCGCCTCACCACGCTGCGCGACGCACGCGGCAACTGCCCCCGCGCCATCGCGGCCTTCGAAGCCGCCTCACGCGGTTTCGCCGACGTGATCTTCGACGCCGGGTCCGAGGTGAAGGTGCTGGTCACCGGCTTCGACCCCTTCCTGCTCGATCGCGACGTGACGCAGAGCAATCCGTCCGGCGTCGCCGCGCTCTATCTCGACGATCTGCGCACGGAGGTGGACGCTGGCGGATCGCGGCGCAGTGTGGAGATCCAGAGCATCGTCGTGCCGGTACGATTCCAGGACTTCGACGACGGCCTCGTGGAGCGCGAGATCGTCCCGCTGGCACTGCGCAACGAGGTCGACCTGCTGGTGACGATCAGCATGGGTCGCGAGGCCTTCGATCTCGAGCGCTTCCCGGGTCGGCGGCGCTCGGCCAGCGCGCCGGACAACCGCAACGTGCTCACGGGCGGCAGCGCCGAGCGACCGGTACTGCCGCGCCTCGGCGAGGCACCCCTCGCAGGCCCGGAGTTCGTCGAGTCCACGCTCCCCATCGCCGCCATGCTCGCCGTGAAGGGCCCCTTCGAGGTGCGCGACAATCGCGTGGTCACCACGCTCGAGGAGGGCACCTTCGAGGCCGCGTCCCTCGAGGCACTCGACGGTCGTACGGCCGTCCGCGGCGGCGGTGGCGGCTATCTGTCGAACGAGATCAGCTACCGGGTACTGAACGCCCTGCGCGCCGAGCCGGACGCGCCGCGCTCGGGGCACGTGCACACGCCACGCATCCGTGGCCACGACCCGGCGTCGATCGCCGCGATCGTGCGGCAGATCGAGGCCATGATCCTGGCGGCGGCCGCGGATCACCCGCCGCCTTGACGGTCGTCAGGCAACCGAGGGCAGGCCCCGCTATATTCGGTGCTGCGGGCGCAGAGAGGGCTGAAGAGGGAAACACGCGCCATGAGTGAAACGACGGAGCCGGGGCTGGTACTGGACGACCGCCTGCGCACTGCCGACATCCTGACCGAGATCCCGAGCGTGAGCCCGGAGCGCTGGGCGCGCCTGTCCATCGTCAAGCGCTGGCTCGTGGCCGTACGCGCCGCGGTGCTGGTGCTGACCTTCTCCTCGGCCGCCTTCGGCGGTCTGCTCGCGCTGCATGCGTCCCTGGCGGACGGCGCCGGCACCTTCCATCCCTTCGCCTGGCTCGCCTGCTGCGTCGGCCTGATCCTCGCCCACGCCACCAACAACCTGCTCAACGACCTGACCGACACCTGGCACGGGGTCGACGACGGTAACTACTACCGCACCCGCTACGGCACGCACGTGCTCCAGCACGGCCTGCTCGAC
This sequence comes from Pseudomonadales bacterium, assembly GCA_036351675.1. Taxonomy (GTDB): domain Bacteria; phylum Pseudomonadota; class Gammaproteobacteria; order Pseudomonadales; family Azotimanducaceae; genus JAZBPO01. The sequence continues at coordinate 923 of JAZBPO010000179.1, read as the reverse complement.
CAGAAGGGGCTGTGGGGCTACATCGTCGCCACGGGCCTGACGGCCCTGGTGATCGGTCTGGCGCTGGTCTGGCAGACGGGGCCGGCATTGCTGGTGCCGCTCGTCCTCGGGGCATTCTTCCTCCTCTTCTACACCTGGCCCCTGAAGAAGTGGGGCCTCGGCGAGCTGGCCGTGCTGCTGGTCTGGGGCCCGCTCATGGTCTGCGGGACGGTGCTCGCCGCCGGGGGCGCGGTGGACCTCGGCACCATGGTCGCCGGCACGCTGTTCGGCATCGGGCCGACGCTCGTCATCTTCGGCAAGCACATCGACAAGCTCGCCTTCGACGAGGAGAAGGGCGTGCGCACACTTCCGGTCCGCCTCGGCGAGGCCCGCTCGCGGCGCTGGGTCGTGTTCATGACCATCGCCCAGTACCCGGCCGTGCTGCTGCTCGTCGCCCTCGGCACCCTGCCCTGGCCGACGCTCCTCGTGTTCGCGTCGATTCCCGGCGCCCGCCGGCTCATCGAGATGTACCGTTCGCCGCGGCCGGAGAGCTGCCCCGAGGGCTGGCCCGAGAACGCCTGGCCGCTGTGGTTCGTGGCCGGAGCCTTCGTGCATGCCCGTGAATCGGCCCTGCTGCTGCTCGGCGGCATGGTCGCGGCGGTGGCGCTCGCGGCGATCTGACTTCCGACAGGGGCTCCCGCTTCGAGGGCGTTCCACCCGGGCTCGCGGGGCGGTGCGCACCCCACAGGAGGCGAAGAGCGGGGGTGAGCCCCCTGTGGGGTGCGCACCGCCCCACGAGCCCTCGTTCACCCGTACAGCGGCGGCAGGCTCGAGGACCCGCGCGAATCCGAGCACCGAACCCTGATCCGACCCGCGATACGGGAATGCCTGAACCCGCGAGGCGAATCCGCGAGGGGCGGCGGGGTGCCCACCCGGCGCAGGGG
>JAZBPO010000178.1:0-10510 GCA_036351675.1 Pseudomonadales bacterium | reverse complement strand
CTGGCACACGCCGCTGCCCTACATGCGGCGCACCGCCAACGAGGACGTCGAGCTGCGCGGGAAGACGATCCGCAAGGGCGATCAGGTGCTCATGTGGTACGTCTCGGGCAACCGCGACGACGAGGTCATCGACGATCCGGACCGTTTCTGGATCGATCGCCCCGGCGCGCGCCACCATCTGTCCTTCGGCTTCGGGATCCACCGCTGCATGGGCAACCGCCTCGCCGAGATGCAGCTCCGCATCCTCTGGGAGGAGATCCTGCCGCGCTTCCGCATGGTGGAGGTCATGGGTCCCGAGGAACGCCTGAACTCGAGCTTCGTGCACGGCATCACGCACCTGCCGGTGCAGGTGCATCCGCACTGAGAGGGGCCCTGCGACGGGTGTCGCGCGCCCGTCAGCGGAGCGGAGACCGCGCTGCCGTCGCGGCTCGCGTCGACCTCTCCAGACCCTGCTCGAAGCTGTGAACCAGCATCGTCACGGCTGACGACCCGAGCTCGCGCATCAGCTGTGGCAGGAACGCGCAGAGCAGCGCGAAGCAGGCCTCCTCGTCGAGATCCGGCGCGCGTCTGCCAGCCTCCTTCCACAGTCTGCGGGCATCCTCGCCGTCGATCCGGTGCAGTGTTCTGGCGAGCATGCGGACGTCGACCGCGAAGGGACTCGGGCGATCCGCATCGGGGGCCGCGGGACGAGCGGACCTTCGACCCAGTTGCCATTGCCAGAGCTCGACGAGTTCGCGATCGCCCAGTTCGTCCAGCAGAGGCCCGACCGGCTCCAGTCGTTGCTCGTCGAGCGCGAACTCCGTCCAGGAGAGGACCTCGCCCATGCTCCGGCCGAGCTCTAACCCGCGTCGCATGATGCCGGCGAAGCCGGCGATGTCCGGCCTGATGCGCGTAGCCGCGTAGGCGCGGCGGTAGAGTTCGAGGTAGCGGTCGAGCTGCGCCTCCTCCACGAATTCCGCCACCGCCTCCAGGGCCCCGCGTTCGGGTATCGGCCGGCGCAGGAAGCGATCCGTCCCGAGCATGCGCTCGATGCGGTCCAGCACTGCGTGCGGTGAACGCTCCAGCCAGCAGCGCCGGCACCAGTTGGCGAACAGCATGCCGGGCAGGGACCGGTGCGGGTCCGTCGCGCGCCGCCGGAACACCATTTCCAGGCGCTCCAGCGCGTCCATGTCGAGGCAGTCCCAGGCCGCCTGTGGCAGGCGGTCCGCTTCGCGGCTGCTCTCTTCCTGCTCTCTGATCCAGGACTCGAAGAGGCGTGCGGCGCGCGCGTCGGCGCCGAAACCGGGAAGCCGCGCCGCCACCGGCACGAGATCGACCGCCGACGGTTCGTGCGCTGCACGTTCGAGGAGCATCTTCGCGAGCGCGCGCAGGCGCCGGGTATCCGTGCCGGGCGCCAGCCGGTCGACGAGGCGTATCAACTGGCTGCTCGACAGGTGCAGCAGGTCGGAGCCGAGCTCGACGACGTGATCACTGGCGTGGCGGCCGAGCTGTACAGGGTGTTCGCCGCAGAGGTCAGGGAGCAGCTCCCGGAGCTGACGGCGTGCTCCGTCGAGGACTTCGCCGTCCGCCGCGAGCGTGTGTTCCAGAAGGGGCGGCAGAAGCTCCAGACGCAGCCACAGTGGCAGGCGTCGGACGCGTTCCAGCAGGCGGAGCCGGGCGTAGTCCGGCATGTCGACCAGCAGGGGGTGCAGTACGGGCGCGATCTTCTCGATCCGGACGAGGCGTGGATTGAGCCCCGCGAGGACCGCGAGCAGGGCGTTCTCCGAACGCGGCGGGCGCACACGCAGCTCGAGCACTGCGCGCGCGTGCGGGCACTGCCGGCTCCTGCGCAGGAGGTCGAAGCGGTCGCGCTCGGTCCACTGCTCCAGCGAGGCGTCCGCGGCCGCCCCGGCCAGCAGCACGGAGCGCTGATCCGGCGGCAGCAGCGATGCCGCTTTCAGGGTCTCGGTGGGGGCGAGCCGAAGCAGTACTTCGGGAAAGTCGAGGCGGTCCGGCGCCCTGCGGGCGAGGCTGGTGAGCGACGCGGCCGATGCGTCAGGAAGCCTTCCCACGCGTTCGAGGGCCGAACGCAGGTCGTACCAGCTCCACTGCTTCGGCGCGGGCGAAAGGCAGGAGAGATCCGGGGCGCGCAGGAGCGCCTCGCGCGTGAGGCGGGGTGCCAGAGCGGACGCCGGGCCCGCAGCGCCTCTGATGCCTCGTGCACCAGAACGCACATAGCCCTTCGCCCAGGCGTCCGGACCGGCGAGCCCGACCGCCAGCGCGATTGCCGCGTCCAGCTGCGCTGGCGCATGGAGGAAAGGCGCGATGAGGCAAAGGGCCTCGGCGCGCGCCCGCTGCGTGACCATCGCGGCATCCTCGAGCTGGCGTAGCAGATGCGCGCCGATCTCGTGGTGCGTGGTGGCGAGCGTTCTCATCGCGTCGCCCTCGGTCTCTGCACTCGCCGGGAAGAGCCCCACTTCCGTGAGCCAGCCGAGGATCGGATCAGGGGTCGTCGAGGGCGCCCGGGTACTCCCCTCCAGGGTCCGCAGGTACTGCCGCTCGCTTTCCATGCTTCCCTCTGAAGCACCGCGGGCAGCACGCTCGCGGAGCGCGATCGCCTCGCGCACGAGCGCGCGCCTGCGCCGGCCGGGCGCCATCGAGGCCGCTGCGCGGAACAGCATGCCCGGGGCGCCAGCTGCGCGGGCATGGCGCAGCACGGCGTTCAGCGCGCGGCGTCGGGCCCGACTTTCGCCGAGGCGATCGAGCGCAGTGCCTCGGTCGCCCTCCGGATCGCCTCCCGGGTCCTTCAACACGGCGAGCAGCGCCTCGCGGCGCGCCGCTTCCTCGCTCTCGAGCGGTCGCTGGGCGCGCCAACGCTCGCGGGTCCCGGAGACCCACTCGTCGTAGAGTTCGCGCGGCTGGCCTTCGGGGACGTCGCGCATGCGCGTGTCCGGGTCGCCGTGGCCGTGGAGGCGTTCGTGGGCAGCGAGCGCGGTTCTCAACCAGTCCGTGTCGGACCCGGACGAGAGGTGCCTGCCTTCGCGGGCGGCGAACGCGTCCACGGCGCGCTCGGCGAGTGCGAAGTGATCGTTCCGCAGGCAGTGGGCGACGAGCTGTCTGGTCGCGTGCGCTGCGAGCTCCGGGTCTGCTTCCGCCTCGATGAGGTGCAGGACCTCCGGGAGCCGCTCCGGTCCCAGCAGCTCGCAGCAGGCGCTCGCGACGAGTACCGCTGCGCCTTGGGCCTCGCACCCGGCGACGAAGCGGCGCAGATCGTCTGGCTGCCAGACGCCTGTGCGGAGCAGGGCGCGCACGAGCGGCGGCGTGAGCGCGTCGTGCTGCGCGCGCAGGTGGCTGGCTTCGAGACAGGCATGCCCGTCGGCTCCCGATGCGGCGGCATCGCGGAAGCGCGCCCGCAGGGCTGGCAGCTCCAGCAGGCGCTCGAGGCGCGCCTCGACCGAAGCGGGCGCCTCCTCGCGCGGCAGGGCTCCATCCTCCATGACGAGCGGTACTGCCCTCAGGCGTGGATGCGTACCTGCATCTCGCCGTAGCCGTTGACGAAGTTCGAGTACACGCGCTTCGGTTGCTCGACGACCTCGATGTGCGACCAGCGCTTCAGGACCTCCTCCCAGAGGATCTTCAGCTGCAGTTCGGCCAGGCGCATGCCGAGGCAGCGGTGGATGCCGAAGCCGAAGGACAGGTGGTGCCGGGCGTTCTCGCGTGTGATGTCGACGCGGTCCGGGTCCTCGAACACGTCGGGCTGGCGATTGCCCGAGTAGTACCACATGACCACCTTGTCGCCCGCGCGGATCGTCTTCCCGCCGACCTCCACGTCCTTCGTCGCCGTCCGACGCATGTGCGAGAGCGGCGTCTGCCAACGGATGATCTCCGCCACCGCGTTGCCGAGCAGTTCCGGTCGCTCCTTCAGCAGCGCCAGTTGATCCGGGAACTGGTGGAAGGCGTTCACGGACGCGCTCATGGAGTTCCGCGTCGTGTCGTTGCCACCGACGATGAGCAGCATGAGATTGCCGAGGAACTCGTTGTCGGGCTGGTCCTTGGTGACCGCATCGTTCGCGAGCATGGTGACGAGGTCCATGTCGTTGCCGCCGATGCGCTGTGCCTTCAGCTCCTTGAACCAGGTCAGGCACTCCATGAGCTCGGCGATGCGCGCCTCCGGGCTCTCGATCAGCGGCGAGCCGGCCTCGGCGGTGGTGACGTCCGACCAGCGCGTCAGGCGCCGGCGCTCCTCGAAGGGAAAGTCGAAGAGCGTGGCGAGCATCTGCGTGGTGAGCTCGATGGACACCCTGTCCACCCAGTCGAAGGTCTCGCCCACCGGCAGCGAGTCGAGAGTCGTCTGCGCACGGCTGCGGATGAGGCTCTCGAAATTCATGAGGCTCTTCGGCGCCACGATCTGGTTCACGGCCTTGCGATGCGGGCCGTGGTCCGGTGCGTCCATGGTGATGAAGCTGCGAACGAAGAAGTCGCTGTCCGGCTTACCGACGATGTCGTCGTCGATCATGATGCCGCCGTGGTAGGCCTCCGAGGAGAAGGCGTCTGCGTCCATGTCCACGCGCTTGATGTCGTCGAAGCGGGTGATGGACCAGTAGGGTCCGTAGGGACTGTCCTCGGTGAGATGAACGGGGTCCTCCTCACGGAGTCGTTCGAAGAGCGGCAGGATCCGTTCGTCGGCGAACAGCTGCGGGTCTGCCGGATGGACCTGTTCCTCGGCCTGCGCGTGTTCCGTGACTTCGCTCATTTGGCTCCTCCCCAGGGCCGGAAGGGCACCGCGCTCGTCGAACGCGCGTTCTGTCGCCCACGCGAGGGACGCTAGGGGAAGGGCCGGCCGAGGGCAACGACGTCCCGTCGGTCGCCGGCGACTCGTCCTGCACGCCGCGTGGCCGCGCGTGGGACAATCGTCCGCAGTGCACACGCCGGGGCGAGGTGGGTGCAGGCTCGCCGCAGCGACCGGTGGGTGCCACCGCCCGTGCCCCCTGGGAGGTGGATGATGGCCTACGACATCGGTTTCCTCGGCGGTGGCGTCCGTGCGCCGCTGCCCGGCTTCGGCCCCGCCCTGGAGGGTGAGATCGTGCGCAGCGAGCAGCTGCGCGACGGCGTCTACGCCGACTATCCGACCTTCACGGTCGTGATGAACGCGCGGCGCCGGAGCCCTGCCTTCGTGGCCCTCAACATCCATCAGCGCAAGCTCGGCGGCGAGGGCAGCCGCAGCTGGTCCTACGACACGCGTCTGGATCACGAGCTCCAGCTCGACGACGACTACTATCGCCGCAACGTCTGGGACCGCGGCCACATGGCCATGCGCGCTTCCGCGGCCTGGGGGGACACGCGCGCAGAGCGCAATCGCAATTCGCGCGAGACCTTCTACTGGACGAACAGCGTACTGCAGCACCAGTGGCTGAACCGCGACGAGTGGGTCGGCGTGGAGAACTGGGTGCGTACGCTGGAGCAGGACGACAACGATCGGGTCTGCAGCATCTCCGGCCCCATCTACGGCGACGTGAACACCTACGTCGAGCCGCAGGCCCGTACGCCGGCGCCGGTGCCGGGCGCCTTCTTCAAGGTGGTGATGTTCCGGCATCGTGACACGCCGGACGCGCTCTCCGTCCGCGCCTTCATCGTGCCCCAGAACGCCGCGACCATGCGCGCCTCCGGCCAGTGGCGCATGGCCGATCTGCAGACCTATCAGGTGCCGGTCAGGCTCATCGAGCAGTACACGAATCTCGTGTTCCCGCAGGAGGTCGTGCAGGCGAACCCGCTCTACTACGAGGACGTGGAAGGTGCGGCACGCGTCGGCGTGCCGTCGCTGCCGGAGATCCGCGAGGTCGACGCGGACACGAACATCGTCGACCCCGGCCAGCAGCGCGCCGTCGAGGAGCAGAGCCCGGCGCCGGTCCGCATCCTCGCGGCCATGGTGAACCCCGCGGGCGCCGAGGCGGCCGGCGAGTGGGTGTCGATCGCGAACATCGGCGCCGCCACGATCTCCCTGGCGGGCTGGAAGCTGCGCGATCATGCCGGCCGCGAGTGCGGGCTCGAAGGGACCCTCGAGGCCGGGACCGCACGGAGGATCCAGCCCGTGGCGAGCATGCGTCTCACGAACCGGGCCAACGGGTCCATCACGCTCCTCGACGACCACGCGCGTCGCGTCGACCGCGCCCACTGGAAGCGAGAGGAGAGCAGTCGGGAGGGCGAGACCGTGGTCTTCCTGATGCCGGACCGCTTCGAGGCGCCGCCGGCACAGGCCGACGATCCCGGCTGACCCCGGCTGACCCCGGCTGACCCCGGCTGACCCCGGCTGACCCCGGCGCGGTCCCGGTCCGCGCCCGCGCGTGGCGATGCGGGCGCGGCGTCGGGATGTGCGCGTGCTATTCTGCGCGCCCTTCCGAATTCCCAGCTGCGCCGGACCGATCACCCCCATGGAGCCCCAGAACCAGCCCGTAGAGGCGCCCGAGCACACCGCCTACGATGCCCGCGAGATCGAAGCCCGCGCCCAGGCCTACTGGGACGAGACCCGGTGCTTCGAGGCCGACGACGCCGCGGACGACAAGTTCTACTGCCTGTCCATGTTCATGTACCCCTCGGGGCAGATGCACATGGGCCACGTGCGCTGCTACACGCTCGGCGACGTCATCGCCCGCTACAACCGCCTGAAGGGCAGGAACGTCCTGCAGCCCGTGGGCTGGGACGCCTTCGGTCTGCCGGCCGAGAACGCGGCGATCCAGCGCCAGGTGCCACCGGCGAAGTGGACCTGGGAGAACATCGATTCCATGCGCGCCCAGTTCCGGCGCCTCGGTTTCGCCATCGACTGGTCGCGCGAGTTCGCCACCTGCGATCCGAGCTACTACCGCTGGGAGCAGTGGTTCTTCAACCGTCTGTTCCGCAAGGGGCTGGTCGAGCGCAAGACCACCATCGTCAACTGGGATCCGGTCGATCAGACCGTGCTCGCCAACGAGCAGGTCGAGAACGGTCGCGGCTGGCGCTCCGGGGCGCTCATCGAGCGCCGCGAGATGCCGCAGTGGACGCTGAAGATCACCGCCTACGCCGACGAGCTCCTCGAGGAGCTCGACCGCATGGACGGCTGGCCCGAGAACGTGCGCGCCATGCAGCGCAACTGGATCGGCCGCTCGCACGGCGTCGAGATCCGCTTCCCGGTGCAGGGCGAGGGCGTGGCGGACGGCGAGGAGCTCGCCGTCTACACGACGCGCCCGGACACCTTCATGGGCTGCACCTACGTCGCCGTCGCGGCCGAGCATCCGCTCGCGAAGCTCGCGGCCACCCGGGATCCGGAACTCCAGGCCTTCCGCGAGGAATGCCGGCAGGTGAAGGCCGCGGAGGAAGAGATCGCCACCATGGAGAAGCTCGGTCGACCGACCGATCTCGTGGCGATCCATCCGCTCACGGGTGCCGAACTGCCCGTCTGGGTCGCGAACTTCGTGCTCATGGACTACGGCTCCGGCGCGGTCATGGCCGTCCCGGGCCATGACCAGCGCGACTGGGAGTTCGCGAAGAAGTACGAGCTGCCGATCGTGCAGGTGGTGGCGCCGAAGGATGGCGCCGACGAGGCCTGCGACATCTCGAAGGAGGCCTATCTCTCCAGGGATGGCGTACTCGTGAACTCCGGCGAGTACGACGGCCTCGAGTTCCAGGCCGCCTTCGACGCCATCGCCGACGCGCTGCTGGCGAAGGGCGCCGGCGAGCGGCAGACGAACTATCGGCTCCGTGACTGGGGCGTCTCGCGGCAGCGCTACTGGGGCTGCCCGATCCCCATGATCCTCTGCCCGAAGTGCGGGCCGGTTCCGGTTCCGGACGACCAGTTGCCCGTCGAGCTGCCCACCGACGTGACCTTCAAGGGCGTCGCCTCGCCGCTGAAGGGCGATGACTTCGCCGAGTGGCGGCAGGTCTGCTGTCCCGAGTGTGGCGGTCCCGCAGAGCGCGAGACGGACACCTTCGACACCTTCATGGAATCGAGCTGGTATTACGCGCGCTATGCCTGTGCCGACAATGACGGGGCCATGCTGGACGAGCGCGCGAAGCAGTGGTGCCCGGTGGACCAGTACGTCGGCGGCATCGAGCACGCGGTGCTCCACCTGCTCTACTCGCGCTTCTTCCACAAGCTGCTGCGCGACGAGGGCCTGCTGGTCGGCGACGAGCCCTTCGAGCGCCTGCTGCTCCTCGGCATGGTCAACAAGGACGGCAGGAAGATGTCGAAGTCGGCCGGCAACGTGGTCTCGCCGGACGAGCTCGTGGACCGGTACGGCGCCGACGCGACGCGTACCTTCATGATGTTCGGCGCGCCGCCGGACCAGACCGTGGAATGGTCGAGTTCCGGCGTCGAGGGTTCGGTCCGCTTCCTGAAGCGTCTGCACGGTCAGGCCGTGGAGCTCATGGCCGCGGGGCCGGTTCCGCCGCCCGCCACCGCGCTCGCCGCCTCCGGTCTCGACGACGGTCTCAGGGTGCTGCGGCGCAAGGCACACGAGACGCTCGCCAAGGCCGACGACGACTACGGCCGGCGTCAGGCCTTCAACACCGTCGTGTCCGCGGTCATGGAGCTCTCCAACGAGATCGGCCGCTGCGACGACGACACCGACGCGGGTCGCGCCGTGCGCCACGAGGCGCTCACGCTCGCCACCATCGTGCTGTCGCCGATCGCCCCGCACGTCTGCCACGAACTGTGGACGCTGCTCGGTCACGAGGGCGCACTGATCGACGCACGCTGGCCGGCCGTGGACGAGAGCGCCCTCGCGCGCGACAGCGTCCAGGTCGTGGTGCAGGTGAACGGCAAGGTGCGGGGGCGCGTCGAGGTGCCCGCCGGCGCCGATCAGGACGCGGTGCAGGCGGCGGCGCTCGCGGAGGTCAACGTGCAGCGCTTCGTCGAGGGCAAGACCGTGCGCAAGGTCGTCCACGTCCCCGACAAGCTGCTGAACATCGTCGTGGGAGGCTGAGATGCGACGATCGGCCCTGCATTCCGGCCTCCTGGTCCTGTTCGGCGCGCTTCTCGTCACCGCCTGCGGCTTCCGCCCCGCGGGGACGCTGCAGGCGAGCGGCCTCGCCGGGACGCGCATCGTCGACACGGTCGGCGAGACCGACATCGGCCATGCGCTCTCGCGCAAGCTCGACCTCTATGGTGTACCCGAACCGGCTCCGAACATGGGCGCGGCGCGCGTGCTGCGGGTGCTGGGCGAGAACCTGGAGAAGCGCCAGCTGTCCATCGCCTCCGACGCGCGGACGGCGGAGTACGAGCTCGTGGCCTCGGCGACCTTCGAGCTCCTCGCCGCCGACGGTTCGGTGCTCATCGAGCCGCGGACCATTCGCGCCGAGAGCCAGTACCTCCGTGACGTCGGCAACCTGCTCGGCACGAGCGGCGAAGAACGGCGGCTGACGCGCGAGCTGCAGGCCATGCTCGTCGACCGCATTCTCTCCGCCGTCTCCGTCGTGTCCGCCGATCCCGGCGCCTGATGCGCCTGAAGCGCCCGGAGGACCTGCCGGCCCAGCTCGCGAGCAACCTCGCCCCCGTCTACCTGCTTTCCGGCGACGAGGCGCTGCTCGTCGAGGAGGCCGCGGACGCCGTGCGCGCCGCCGCGCGCGCGCAGGGCGCCGACGAACGCGAGCTGTTTCACGTCGAAGCGGGCTTCGACTGGCAGCAGCTGCTGCAGTCCGCCGGCAGCATGTCGCTGTTCTCCTCGCGCCGCCTGCTCGAGTTGCGCATGCGCTCCGCGGCCCCGGGCAAGGACGGTGGCGCCGCGCTCCAGACCTGGGTCGAGGCCGCCAGCGGCGACGACGTGCTGCTGATCCTCATGCCCCGCCTCGACGCTCGATCCCAGAAGGCGAAGTGGTACACGACGCTCGAGCGCGCCGGCGTGCACCTGCCCGTCTGGCCCGTGGAGCTCGCCGAGATGCCGCGCTGGCTCACGGCGCGCTGCCGGGCCGAAGGCGTGGTGCTGGACGAAGAGGCGCTCGCCCTGCTCACGGCGCGCGTGGAAGGCAATCTGCTGGCGGCGGCGCAGACCGTGACGCGCCTCGCCCTCTCCGGGCGCGAGGCGCCCTGGACCGTCGACGCGATTCTCGGGGAACTCGACGACGACTCGCGCTACACGCCCTTCGAGCTCGCGGACCGCATGCTGGCCGGCGATGCCGAACATGCCCACCGCATGCTCGTGACGCTCCGCGCCGAGGGCACTGAGCCGCTCGCTCTCGTCGCCGTGCTCGCCCGCGAACTCCGGCAGCTGCGCATGCTGCGCGCCGCGCACGAACGCCATCGCCTCGAACTGGCGCTCAAGGAGGCGCGCGTGTTCCCGCGGCGTCAGGGCCTCCTGAAGGCGGCGACCAGGCGTCTGTCGCTGCCGCTGCTCGAGGGGGCGCTGCGAGATCTCGCCGTGGTCGATCAGGCGGTGAAGGGACTCTCGCCCATCGACCTGCTCGGAGCCACCGGCGAGCATCCGCGTACGCACCGCGAGCGCCATGGCGAGGGCCTGCAGCACGTCTCCGTTGCCGACGCGACCGAGGATGCCGATCTCCCGAT
>JAZBPO010000177.1:0-26484 GCA_036351675.1 Pseudomonadales bacterium | reverse complement strand
CTGCTGGATCCGTTCGACGAGCGGTCCCAGCGCCTGCTGCTGGGCCTCGACCAGGGCCACCGCCAGTCCGGCGCTGCGCGCGTCGGCGCGGCGCACGGCGTGTACCCAGGCGACGAGCTGGAGCAACAGCAGCAGACCCAGTCCGAGCAGGAGCTGGTGATGCGGAACGGACAGGAACTGGGTCAGGGCCTGCATGATGCGCTGCTTCCTGCGTCTGCGGTCACTCGCCGAGCTTCGTGTACTTGTCCGCCCGTCCGCGGGCGAGCGCTACGGGATACTTCGCGCGGTTCTTCGCCATCTTGCGTTCGCAGGCTTCGAGGAGATCGATGCCGAGGAGGTCGGCGAGACGCAGCAGATAGACCTGCACGTCGGCGATCTCGTCGGCGACCTCGCCGAGCTGTTCCGACGACAGGGCCGCCGAGGCTTCCGGCGTCAGCCACTGGAAGTGCTCCTGCAGTTCCGCGGCCTCCACGGTCAGGGCCATGGCGATGTTCTTGGGCGTGTGGAACTGCGCCCAGTCACGTTCCGCCACGAAACGGGCGACGTCGGCGCGCAGGTCCTCGAGGTTGTCCATGGGGGGGGCCGGTGCGATCGGATCGGTGGGTCGATTCTGGCATGCGTGCGTGCTCGAATGATCCCGTGGCAGCCCAGTGGAGTCCGCCGTGGCCACTTTCTCCCCGGGTCAGATCGTCCACCATCTGCGCTTCGGCTACCGCGGCGTGGTGTTCGCCGCGGATCCGGTGTTCGCCGCCTCGGAGGACTGGTACGAGGCCGTGGCGCGCTCCCGCCCGCCGAAGGACGCACCCTGGTATCACGTGCTCGTCGACGGAGCCGACCACACCACCTACGTCGCCGAGCGCAATCTCGAGCCCTCGACGGATACCTCGCAGATCGAGCACCCGCTGCTCGGACGCTTCTTCACCGCCTATGACGGCCGCCGCTATCGCCCGCGCGAGATGCCGTGAGGCCCGGCGGCGCTTGCCGTCGAGCGCTGCTTCGCGCAGATTCGCGCACCCCGAGGTCCGTCGCCGGATGCCCGTGTCGCCTCTCATCGTTCGCCGATCCGTCGCCTTCTGCCTGCTCTGCCTCGCGGCCCTCGCCGCTACCGCCGCCGCGCGGGAGGCGCCGGACGCGGTGCGCCTCGCGTCCGTTCATGCGGCGGTGGCGCGGCTCGACGCCGCGCCGGACGAGTTCGTCCTCGCGCGGCGGGCGGATCGCTCCGTGCCCATCGCGTCCGTCACCAAGCTCATGACCGCGCTCGTGGTGCTCGAGTCCGGCGCCGATCTCGACGCCTGGCTCGAGATCCGCGACTGGGACCCGCGGCCACCCAACAACCCCTTCTCGCACATGCGGCCCGGCTCGGAGCTGAAGCGGCGCGATCTCCTCCGGATCATGCTGCAGGCTTCGGAGAATCTCGCGGCGCATACGCTCGCGCGCCACCATGCGGGCGGCTTCGAGGCTTTCGTGGCGGCCATGAACGAGACGGCCGCAGCGCTCGGCATGAGCGGTTCGTCCTTCGTGGAACCGAGCGGTCTGTCTCCGGGGAACCGGTCCACGGCGGCGGACCTCGTCCGCCTCGCGCGGCGTCTTCACGCCGAGCCCCTGGTGCGTGAGTACTCCACCTCGCGCTACTTCGAGGCGCGCTTCCGCGAACCGCGCTACACGCTCACCTACGGCAACACGAACCGGCTGGTCGCGAGTTCGCGCTGGGACGTCGCGCTGAGCAAGACCGGCTATCTGAGCGAGGCGGGGCGTTGCCTCGTCATGGTGACGACGCTCGAGGACGTGCCCCACGTCGTCGTGCTTCTCGACTCCTTCGGTTCGCGCTCGCCGCTCGGAGACGCCGGGCGTATCCGACGCTGGCTCGCGACGGGCGAAACGGGGCGCGTGGCGCCGGCGGCCGCGGACTACGTGCAGCGGCGTGTCGAGGCGATGGAGGAAGAGGACGTATCGCGAGCGGTCCAGTAGGGCGCTACGCTGTGCCGACGGTGAAGGAGAGAGCCGCCATGGCCAACGTCCTGATCACCGGTGCCAACCGCGGCATCGGCCTCGAACTCGTGAAGCGCTACGCCGCCGACGGGCATCGCGTCTTCGCATGCTGTCGCGTACCGGCGGAGGCGAACGTGCTCTCCGAGCTCGCCGGTACGCACGACGCCGTGTCGATCCACGGCGTGCAGATCGTCGACGGCGACTCCGTCGCGGCACTGGCTGCGTCCCTCGAGGGGACACCGATCGACGTGCTCGTCAACAACGCCGGTGCGAACCGGCCTGCGGAAGAGCAGTCGCTGACGTCCATGGACTACGACGCCTGGGCGGAGCTGTTCGCCGTCAACGCCATGGCGCCATTGCGCGTCCTGCAGGCCTTCCTTCCCGCGCTCGAGGCCTCGGACGCGGAGCCGCCGAAGGCGATCACGATCAGCAGCCAGATGGGCGCGTTGTCTCTCGACTGGCCCGTCGCCTACGCCTACTGTGCGTCGAAGGCGGCAGTGAACAAGGTGATGCGCATGGCTGCGCTCGAGCTGAAGGAGAAGGGCATCGCCGTGGGCCTGATCCATCCCGGCTGGGTGCAGACGGACATGGGCGGTCCGAATGCGGCGATCACCGTCGACGAATCCGCTGCGGGCGTCATCGCGACCATCGACGCCATCGATCTGGAATCGACCGGCTGCTTCCGCACCTGGCAGAACGAGGACCACGACTGGTAGCGTACGAGGCCGTGGTTCGCGGGAGTGCTGCAGTGGCACCGGAAGAAACCGATCCGAGCGGGGCGTTCGACGACCTGGTCGTCGAACCACTACCCGAAGCACCCGGTCTGCAGGTGCGCGGCCGGGGACCCATGACGCCGGCCTGGGCTCGCGCTTCCATGGCCGCGGTGCTGGCTTCGCCACGCTTCGAGGCCGGCGTGAACGTGCTCCTCGATCTGTCCGCCATGGACTTCACCGGCGTCGTCGCCCGCGACATGGGCATCATCTCCCGCCAGGAGCGGTCGATCCTGGACGGCGATGCGCTTCCCGGACGCGTGGCCGTGCTGGTCGAGGAAGACCTCCCCTACGGCCTGTCGCGCATGTTCGAGGCACTCTCGGAGCGGGCCGACGGCCCGATCTACCGTGTCGTCCGCAGCCGTGCGGATGCCCTCGCCTGGTTCGCGCAGGGCTGATCCGCACGGCTCACCGTTCGAGGGCTGCGGGCGCGCGCCGACTCAGACGATGCGTGAGTCCGTCTTGCCCAGATAGCCGTCCCGCAGGATCCGCTTGTACAGCTTGCCCGTAGGCAGGCGTGGCATCTCGTCGATGAAGTCGATGCTCTTCGGGATCATGTAGCCGGCGAGGTGTTCGCGCGCATAGGCGAGCAGCTCGGCGGCGAGCGCGTCGTCCGGCACGACGCCTGCTGCGGCTTCGACCACGGCTTTCACTTCCTCGCCGAGATCCTCGTTCGGGATGCCGAACACGGCGACGTCGGCGACCTTCGGATGCAGGACGAGGGCGTCTTCCACCTGCTGGGGATACACGTTGACGCCGCCGGAGATGATCATGAAGGCCTTGCGGTCCGTCAGGTACAGATAGCCTTCCTCGTCGACGTAGCCCACGTCACCGAGCGCGGTCCAGTTCGGGTGCTCCGGATGGCGCGCCTCCGCCGTCTTCTCCGGTGCGCGGTGGTACTCGAAGGGCACCACCTCCTGCTCGAAATAGATGAGCCCCGATTCGCCGGCCGGGAGTTCCCTGCCGGCCTCGTCGCAGATGTGGATCACACCGCTGGCGGCGCGGCCGACGGAACCCGGATGTTCGAGCCACTCCTCGCTCGTGATGAACGTGGAGCCGTTCGCTTCCGTGCCGGCGTAGTACTCGTAGAGCACCGGGCCCCACCACTCGATCATCTGCCGCTTGACTTCCACGGGGCAGGGCGCGGCGGCGTGGATCGCCACCTGCAGACTCGAGACGTCGAAGGCCTGCCGCGTCGCGGCGTCGAGCTTGAGCATGCGCACGAACATGGTCGGCACCCACTGGCTGTGGGTGATCCGGTGCTGCTCGATGAGGCGCAGCGCCTCCACCGGGTCGAACTTCTCCATCATCACGATCGTGCCGCCGAGCGAGTGCGTACCCATGCAGTAGGCGAAGGGCGCGGCGTGGTAGAGCGGCGCCGGCGACAGATAGACGCTGTCCTGCGTGAAGCGGTAGAGCGTCTCGAGCACGGCGCTGATGCGCATGCCGGCGCGGATCGACTCGCCGGAGAGCGGTCGCTTGATGCCCTTGGGCCGGCCCGTGGTTCCGGAGGAGTAGAGCATGGAGTCCCCGGCCGGCTCGTTGCCGCGGGCCACGACGGGGCTGTCGGCGACGGCGTCCTCGAGGGGCTGCCAGCCCGCGATGGCGCCGTCGCTCATGAGCCAGTGCTCCACGGCCGGGCACAGTCCGGGCAGCGCCGTCGCGACCTCGGCGCGCGCCTGAGAAGAGAACACGACACGCGCGTGGCAGTCGTCGACTATGTAGGCCGCTTCCTCGGCGGTCAGGTAGCGGTTGATGCAGGTCAGGTAGAGACCGGAACGGAACGCGGCCCAGGCGATCTCGAAGAAGCGGAGATTGTTCTCCATGTACAGGGCGACGTGGTCCCCGGGGACCATGCCGCGGTCGGCGAGCCAGTTGGCGATGCGGTTCGAGGCGGCGTCGAGCTCCGCGTAGCTGAGTGTCTCGCCCGTGCGGGCATTGATCACCGCGGCCTTCTCGGGCGTCACCTTCGCCCAGTGTCCCGGATACATGCTGCGTCCTCTCCACGCCGAGCAATGCATCGTGCATCGTCGCCGTCCGCGTGGACAAGGCGCGCAGCGCTGGTGTATCTCGGAAGCGGGACAGATCGAGGAGGGAACAGATGCCCGCACTGACCACGGGTAACCGATCGCTCGCGGGGCGCGTGGCCATCGTCACCGGCGCCGGTAGCGGCATGGGGCGGGCGACCGCCTACCTGCTTGCGGATCTCGGCGCGAAGGTCGCGGCCATGGACCTCGACGCGGACGGACTCGCGGAGACCGTCGCCACGATCGAGGGCGTGTCCGAGAGCGTGCATGGCTGGCGCCTCGACGTGGCCGACGAAGACGCCGTGCGGCGCGTCTTCGCCGATGTCGTCGAACAGTTCGGCGGTATCGACATCCTGATCAACAACGCCGGCATCTCGCAGTTCACGCCGATCGATGCCGACGACTACATGGCCATCTGGGACCGTCATCTCGCGGTCCTGCTCACGGCCCACGCGCGCACGGTGCGTGCCGCTCTGCCGTGGCTGCGCAAGTCCGACGCGCCGCGCATCGTCAACATCGCCTCGACGGAGGGTCTCGGTGCGACCCCCATGGGATCGCCCTACACCGCGGCGAAGACCGGCGTCACGGGTCTCACGCGCTCCCTCGCCGTGGAGCTGGGCCCCGAGGGCATCACCGTCAACTGCATCTGTCCGGGCCCGATCCGCACGGGCATGACCGAGGCGATACCCGACGAACACAAGACGATCTTCGCCAAGCGGCGCACGGCGCTGAAGCGCTACGGCGAGCCCGAGGAGGTGGCGCAGATCACCGTGTCCCTGTGCATGCCCGCGGCGAGCTACATCACCGGAGCCGTCATTCCCGTCGACGGTGGTCTCATGGCGCGCAACGCATGAGCACCGCCCCGGACCCGGTCGGCGCCGAGGTGACGCGTGGCGACTTTCCCTTCGCCTGCCTGTTCCGGGTGCGCTACTCGGAGATCGACGGCCAGCAGATCGTATTCAACGCGCACTACCTGACCTGGATGGACACGGCCCTCGCCGAGTACCTGCGTCACCTCGGGATCGTCTACGGCGATGCACGCGAGGGCGCGGAGCCCGTGGACTTCCACACGGTCCGGAACCTCATCGACTATCATGCGCCGGTGCGCTTCGACGAGGTCATCGCCGTCTGCTGCAGGCCGGGTCGCATCGGCCGCTCGAGCATCACCTTCGAGATGGCCATCTTCGCGCGCGGCGACGGCGCGGCGCGAGCGACGGGGCAGGTCGTCTGGGTCTGCGCGGGCATCGGTGACCACGCGTCGCGGCCGATCCCCGACGACATGCGCGCGCGTTTCGACGCCGCCCGCGATGCCGAGCCGGTCGAGGTGGATCCGGTACGCGTCTGACCCGTTCCGCGTCGTCGCGCTCGGTGCGGCGTCCGCCGCGGCCCGCATCGACGGATCACTCCAGCCATGACTGCACAGCGCCCCGGACTGCTCGTCATCACGCCGGCTCTGAAGGACTACGACTGGGGCGATGCGGAGTACATCCCGCGCGTCCTCGGCCTGACGGCGACCGGTGCGCCGGTCGCGGAAGCCTGGTACGGCGCCCATCCCCAGGGTCCTTCCGCTATCGACGGCTGCGAGGAGTCGCTGCTCGACCGCCTCGCGGCGGAGCCCGCTGCCTGGCTCGGAGACGCGCTCGCGGCGCGGGGGGAGGGCCTGCCGTTCCTGGTGAAGTTCCTCGCGGCGGCGCGGCCCCTGTCGATCCAGGTCCATCCCGATGCGGCGCAGGCCCGCGCCGGCTTCGAGCGGGAGGACGCGGCCGGCGTGCCGCGCGACGCGCCCTGGCGCTGCTACCGCGACCCGCGGGCGAAGCCCGAACTCATCCTGGCGCTCGGGTCCTTCGAGGCCCTCTGCGGCTTTCGCGCCGACGACGAGCTCCGGGCGGCGCTCCGGCGTCAGCCGGAGCTCGAGGATCTGAGCGCGCTCTGCGGCCGGGGCTGGAACGGCCAGCGAGCGCTGCTGGAGCGCTGGTTCGAACTCGCCGACGAAGACGTGCGCGCGCGCCAGGGTGCGCTCGTCGGGCGGCTGTCCACCGCGTCGCTGCTGACCGACGCGGAGCGCCTCCTCCTGCGGGTCGCGGAGGCGGCGGACGATGACGTGATCGGTGATCGGGGCCTGCTCTTCACGCTCCTGCTCGAGCACGTGCATCTCGAACCGGGCCAGGCGCTGTTCCTGCGCGCCGGCGTACCGCACGCCTATCTCCGGGGCGCGGGGCTGGAGGTCATGGGCGCCTCGGACAACGTCCTGCGCGCCGGCCTGACGAACAAGCACGTCGCCCCGGAAGAACTGGCGCGCATCGTCCGCTTCGCGGCCGGCGGCGCCTGGCGCGTCGTGCCCGAAGTCGATGCGATCGGGGCGTTGCGCTATCCGACCGCAGCGCGCGAATTCGAGCTCAGCCGCCTCGATCTCGCCGCGGTCGGCGGAACCGCTCGCTGGCGCTGTGAAGGTCCCGAGATCCTGCTCGCGCTGGAGGCGGCGGGGGGCACGCGACTGTCCGTGCGGGTCGGCGACGAGCAGGCCGTGCTCGGTGCCGGCGCCGCGTGCCTGGTCGCGCATGGCGCCGACGTCGGTGTCAGCGGCGCCGGCGGGCTGGCGCGCGTGCGCGTGCCCTGAACGGAGTGCCGTCCCCTCGCGTGGTCAGTGCATCCAGATCATGTACTGACCGGGCAGGACCCAGCCGAGGGCGGCCAGGAACACCAGGCCCGCGACGAGCCCGGCCCCGGTCAGCAGCAGGACCAGACCGTGCAGGCGCCCGAAGCGGGCGCCGTCGCCGGCGTCCCGGGCCGCGTTGATGGCCGGGATCATCAGCTGCGCGCCCCACATGCAGGCTGCCAGGAAGCCCGCGAGCGCCGTCAGCAGGCCGCTGTAGGCGGCGCCCAGGGGGCTGCCGGGGGTCAGGATGGCGAGACAGAGGGCGAGGGCCGTCCCGCCCCAGGCGCCGGCGGCGTAGTAGCGTGGCCAGAAGGCTCGCAGGAAGCGCGCCGCGGCGTCCTCCGGGAGCACGGCGACCGCGACGGGCGCGGTGGTGCCGGCGGTGAACAGCAGGCCGCCGACGAGCATGGCCGCGAGGCCGGCGAGCGTGAGCAGCAGATAGGCGTCGTTGAGATCGGACACGGGGTCTCCCGGCATGGACGAAAGCTGTACAATCCTGCGCGAGTCTAGACGAAAGCTGTACGGCCGTCGCTGGAGGAAGTCCATGAGTCTTGCCGAGCCGGCGCTGCGCCCGGTCCCGAGCGCGCCCGTCGATGCCCTGCCCGAACCGATCCTGCGTGAGCTGCGCAGTGATCATGCAGGCGAGCTCGGTGCCGTGTGGATCTACCATGGCGTGCTCGCCATCGCCCGTGATCCGGAGCTGCGCGCCTTCGCCGAAGCGCACAGGCGTGCGGAACAGGCGCACCTCGACTTCTTTCTCTCAGAGCTGCCGAGCCGCTGGCAGTCGCGGCTCGCCCCGCTCTGGCGCCTGGCCGGCTTCGTGCTCGGCGCCCTGCCGGCGCTCGTCGGCACCCACGCCGTCTACCGGACGGTGGCCGCGGTGGAGGCCTTCGTGGACGAGCACTACCGGGTGCAGATCGACATGCTCGAGGCGCATCCCGGGCACGCCTGGCTCCGGGAGCGTCTCGTCGCCTTCCGGGCCGACGAGCTTCATCATCGCGACGACGCCGCGGCTCGCGTCGGCGCAGACGCCCTCGACGGGCTCTGGGCGCGCATCGTCATGGGCGGTTCCGCTGCCGGTGCGGAACTCGCGCGGCGCGTCTAGCGCGTGCGGACCCTGCGACGGGCCGAGCCGCTGCTGCGATGAACGCTCGGGACCCGGTCCGGAGCGGCGACGGCGCAGCGTAGAATCGAGCGATGACCACGACCCAGTCCACGCCGGGTACGGCGCTCCCGCCTGACGCCGAGGCCCGGCCTCGCCGCCGCGACGCCGCGCGGGCGGCGGCCCGCAGCTGGCTCGAGACCATGCCCGACCTGCTGCGCAACCAGAACACGCAGTTCTGGGCGCTGCAGCTCGCCGGTTTCATGGGCTGGGGCCTGACGTCCCTCGCGACGGGCCTCTACTGGGGCATGAAGCCCTCCTACAACCTCGCCGTACTGACGGGCATCGCCACGGGCATGCTCCTGACGGGTGTGCTCCGGGAGGCCTTCACGGCCGTCTGGTCGCGCCCGCTCTGGATCCGCTTCCTGGTACTCGTGGCCGGCTCCTACCTGGTTGCGCTGCTCTGGCAGATCTCGAAGAACGTCGCCCTCTACGAGTTCTACGGTTTCTACCTCGAGGCAGAGGAGAAGTGGCGGCCGCAGCGCTGGTCCGACTACACCCGCGGCGTCATGTCGAGCTGCTACATCGTGCTCTGCTGGTTCGGTCTCTATTTCGGCATCAAGTACTACCGCATGCTGAACGAGGAGCGCGCCCGCTCGCTGCGCGCCATGTCCAGTGCGCGCGAGGCGCAGCTACGCATGCTGCGCTATCAGCTCAATCCACATTTCCTGTTCAACACGCTGAACGCGATCTCCACGCTCATCCTCGAACAGGAGACCCAGCTCGCGAACCGGATGGTGACGCATCTCTCGAGCTTCCTGCGCCACTCGCTCGACACGGATCCCATGGCGCGCGTGCCGCTCGAGCAGGAAGTGAAGGCCCTGAGTCTCTACCTCGAGATCGAGCAGGTGCGCTTCGAGGATCGGCTGCGCCTGGAGCAGCGCATCACTCACGCGGCGGCCCGAGCCCTCGTGCCGAGCCTGCTGCTGCAGCCGCTCGTCGAGAATGCGATCAAGTACGCGATCGCGCGCAGCGAGGACGGTGGCACGATCCGCCTTCTCGCCGACGTGGTCGGGGATCGCCTCGAGGTCGAGGTGTCGGACGACGGACCGGGCCTGCCCGAGGACTTCGAGCTCGGCCGCGACGCGCGCGGCGTCGGTCTGCGCAACACGGCGGACCGCCTGCAGCAGGCCTATGGAGACGACCACGAGTTCCACCTCCTGGCTGCGGAACCGAGCGGGCTGCGGGTGCTGATCCGCCTGCCCTTCGAGAGCCAGTCAGGCGTATCGATACCGGAGGCACACGAGGCATGAGTACGACGCAGGCGGACGCGACGAGCAGCGCGGCCCTCCGAACCATCGTCGTCGACGACGAATCGCTCGCGCGGCGTGGCCTGAAGGTGCGCCTCGCCGCGCTCGACGGGGTCGACGTCGTCGCCGAGTGCCGGAACGGGCGCGAGGCCCTGGCGGCGATCGGCGAGCATGCGCCGGATCTCGTGTTCCTCGATATCCAGATGCCGGGGCTGGACGGCCTCGGCGTCGTGCGCGAGCTGCAGTCGGACGACATGCCCCTCATCGTCTTCGTCACTGCCTACGACCATTACGCGGTGAACGCCTTCGATCTGCACGCCGTCGACTACGTGCTGAAGCCTGTGGAGGAGGCGCGGCTCGAACAGGCGGTGCAGCGTGCGCGGGAGCTGCGCCGGGGGCGGGACGCGACCAGCGACAAGGCGCGCCTGCTCGGTCTCGTTCGCACCATGACGGGCAAGGACGACGCCGACATCGAGGCGCTCCTCGAGCATCCCGAGCGCATCGAGGGCCAGGAGCGGCGATTCCCGGAGAAGCTCACGATCCGTGACGGCGCGGAGACCACGCTCGTCCCCATGGAACGCATCGACTGGGTGGACGCGGCCGGCGACTACATGTGCGTGCACGAGAGCGGTCGGACGCACGTCATGCGCATCACCATGAAGGCCCTCGAGGCGCAGCTCGACCCTTCGCGTTTCGCGCGCATCCATCGCTCGACGATCGTCAACATCGCCCGCGTCAGCAAGGTCTGCTCGCACATCAACGGCGAGTACTTCCTGTCCCTCGAGTGCGGCGCGCGCCTGAAGATGTCCCGCACCTACCGTGACCGGATCGAGGACATCCTCGCCGGCTGACCGGCACCGTGTCGCGGCGCTATGCTCGCGGCAGCTCCCTGCGGAGACCGTCGTGCGCGCATCGTCGATCCTGCTGCTGGTCCTGCTCGCGCCGTCCGCCTGGGGCCTGCGCTGCCCCGACGGGGTCGTCGACATCGGCGACCACGCCGTCGAGGTGCTCGACGCCTGCGGCGAGCCCTTCTCGCGCGCGGAGGTGGTGGAGTCGCCGACGCGCATCGTCACCGTCGACGGCGTCCCGATCCGTCAGACCCTCGCGGTCGGCATCGTCACGGAGGAGTGGATCTACGAGTTCTCGCCGCAGCGCTTCCGCCAGCTCCTGCGCTTCCGCGGCAACCGGCTGCTCGAGATCCGCTCCCTCGACAAGCCTCGCTGACGCGCCGTGGACGCCGGCGCCTGTGTAGACTCGAAGGGCCAACGCACCTTCGGGAGGGGAGCATGGGCTACGAGTTGCCGCTGATCCGCGTCGAGCATGACGCGGGTGTCTGCTTC
This sequence comes from Pseudomonadales bacterium, assembly GCA_036351675.1. Classification (GTDB taxonomy): domain Bacteria; phylum Pseudomonadota; class Gammaproteobacteria; order Pseudomonadales; family Azotimanducaceae; genus JAZBPO01. Next base: position 15,290 of record JAZBPO010000177.1, on the reverse strand, counting down.
GCCACGATCGACAACCCACCCTGCAACGTCATCACCCTGGCGCTCTACGCCCAGCTCGCGGAGCTCGCCGCCACCGTGGCGGCCGACGATACGGTTCGGGTGCTCGTGCTGCGCAGCGCGAATCCCGACTTCTTCCTCGCGCACTTCGATGTCTCCGCGATCCTCGCGTTTCCCACGGATTCGCCGGCCGCGCGTGAGGAGAAGCTGAACGACTATCACCTCATGTGCGAGACCTTGCGCACCATGGGCAAGGCGACGATCTGCCAGATCGAGGGTCGCGTCGGCGGCGGCGGGAGCGAGCTCTCCATGGCCTGCGACATGCGTTTCGGAGTGCGCGGCCGCACCGTGATCTGCCAGATGGAGGTGCCCCTCGGCATCCTTCCCGGCGGCTCCGGCACTCAGCATCTGCCACGCCTCGTGGGACGCAACAGGGCGCTGGAGGTGATTCTCGGCGGAGACGATCTCGATGCGGAGACCGCCGAGCGCTGGGGCTATCTGAACCGCATCTTCGAGCCCGGCGAGATCGCACCCTTCGTCGATGCGCTCGCCCGGCGCATCGCGTCCTTTCCGCCGGAAGCCATCCGCCTCGCCAAGGCGTCCGTCGACGCGGCCGAAGGACCGCTCGAGGACGGCCTGCGAGAGGAGGCCTACAACTTCCAGCGCCTGCTCAGGACCGAGGCGGCGCAGCGGAACATGCGGCGCTTCATGGATGCGGGGGGGCAGACGCCGGAAGTCGAGCTGCGCGTCGGCGCCGCCGCGGGGGAGCTCGGCCGCGCTTTCGGGTGAACGTCGCCGTACGTCCACTACGATCTGCTCGCGGAGTTCGGCGCGGTCCTCGGGAGACGCGGTCCGCCCCGACGAAGGAGGAACCATGAGCATCTCCCGTCCAGCGCTCTGGCTCGTCGCGCTCCTGATCGCCGTGGACGCCCATGCCGCGCCGGAGCTGATCCTCGTCGCCGACGTCGTCACGGTCCACGACGACCGGCCCCGGGCCGAGGCGGTCGCGGTGGAGGCCGGACTGATCACCGCCGTGGGTGGGGAGCGCGAGGTGATGGCGCTCGCCGACGACGCCACACGCATCGAGCGTCTCGACGGCACGCTTGTACCGGGCTTCTTCGATGCGCACGGTCATCTCTGGTTGACGGGCCTGCAGGCGCTCTTCGCGGACCTCATGCCGCCGCCCGACGGAGGCGTGCGGAGCATCGCCGAACTGCAGCAGGGCCTGCGGGTCTGGGCCGCCGAGGAACAGGTCGATCTCGATGGCGGCTGGATCGTCGGCATGGGCTACGACGATGCGCAACTCCTGCAGCGCCGCCACCCCACGCGGGAGGAACTGGACGCGGTGTCGACGCAGCGGCCCGTGTTCGCCGTGCACCAGTCCTGGCATCTCGGCGCCGTGAACTCGGTGGCGCTCGCGCGGCTGGGCATCGACGCGGATACGCCCGACCCGGAGGGTGGCCACATCCGCCGCGACGCGGACGGCGAGCCGACGGGGGTCCTGGAGGAGACCGCCTTCACCGGCGCGCTGCTGCCCGTCCTCGCCGGCCTCGATGCGGCGGCAGCCGGCGAACTCGTCCGGCGGGGCATCGAGGCCTACGTCGCCAACGGCTTCACCACGGCGCAGGAGGGCGCCGCCGGCGCACCCATGCTGGCGGCCCTCGGTGGTGCTGCGGCCCTCGCACCGTTGCCGATCGACGTCACCGCCTATGCGACCATCGCCCATCTCGAGGCGCATCCGGAGCTGTTCCCGCGCGACCGGGCCTACGACAACGGCCTGCGGATCGCCGGCACGAAGCTGCTTCTCGACGGTTCGCCGCAGGGCCGTACGGCCTGGCTGACCTCGCCCTATCATCGGCCCCCGGGGGGCCGTGGCCCGGACTATCGGGGCTATCCGATCAACCGCGACGAGGAGGTGCGGGCCTGGGTCGATCGGGCCTTTGCCGAAGGCTGTCAGGTGATCGCCCATGCCAACGGTGACGCCGCGGCCGATCAGCTCATCGACGCGGTGCGCGCCGCCAGAGCGCGTCATGGCGCCGGGGACCGGCGCACGATCGTCATCCATGCGCAGACCCTGCGCGACGACCAGCTCGACGCCATGGCCGAGCTCGACATGTACCCGTCGTACTTCAGCGCGCACACCTTCTACTGGGGGGACTGGCATCGTGACGTGGTGCTCGGTCCCCGGCGCGCCGATCGCATCTCGCCGACCCGTTCCGCCCTGGATCGCGGCCTCTGGTTCACGATCCACCACGATGCGCCCATCATCGATCCGAATCCGCTGCGCTTGATCCATGCCACGGTCAATCGGCGCACGCGTTCCGGCGACATCCTCGGTCCGGAGCAGCGCGTCGACGCACTCACGGCGCTGAAGGCGACGACGTTGTGGGCGGCACGCCAGGCCTTCGAGGAAGACGAGAAGGGATCCATCGAAGTCGGCAAGCGCGCCGATCTCGCACTTCTCTCCGGCGATCCGCTCGCCGTCGACCCGGAAGCGATCATCGGCCTGCGGGTCCTCGGCACCATGAAGGACGGACGCTGGGTGTACACGGAGTAGCCCGCGGCACAGCCGCGCCCGGAGTGGGGCGTCCCGCGCGGCCGCCTCAGCGCCCGGGTGCCTCGCGCCCGGCTTCGCCGGGAAGGTGGACGACCGCGGCGAACCCTTCGTCCCGGTCCTCGAAGGCGAGCGTGCCACCGTGCAGGTGGAGGACGGCTGTGGCCACCGCGAGACCCAGGCCCGTGCCGCCCCCCGCTTCGGAACGCGACTCGTCGACACGCACGAAGGGCTCGAGGACCCTGCTCCGGTGCGCTTCGGGAATGCCCGGCCCCGGATCCTCCACGCGCACCTCGATCGTCTCGCCCGGCAGCAGTCGCAGCGTCGCTGCGCCTCCGTAGCGGATCGCGTTCGCCAACAGGTTGTCGAAGGCGCGGCGCAGGGCGACCGGTCGACCACGCCAGGGGAGTCGGTCCGGGCCCAGGAAGCATGCGTCCTCGCCCAGATCCGAGCGCTCGTCCACGAGCGTGCGCAGCAGCGATGCGAGATCCAGCTCCCGTGGCGCCTCGTCGGCCGCGTCGTCGCACGCGAAGGCGAGCACGCCGTCCACCATGGCGCGCATGGTGTCGAGCTCGGTCCGCGCCAGTCGCTGCTGCTCCGCGTCCGGAATCGCCTCCACGCGCAGGCGCAGGCGCGTGAGCTGGGTGCGCAGGTCGTGGGAGAGGGCGCCGAGCATGCGCGTGCGATCGCGCAGGAGCTGGCGCAGGGAGTCCTGCATGCGATTGAAGGCGCGTATCGCCTCCACGGTCTCGCGGCCGCCGCGCTCCGGCAGGGCCGGCGCATCCGGATCACGGCCGAGCCGCTCTGCTGCACGGGCGAGCTCCCGGAGCGGGCGCGTGGCGCGCGAGACGGCGAAGATCGCGATGCCGGTGACCAGCAGCGACAGCATCACGGACCAGAAGACGCCGCGCAGTTCACTGCCCGTCGTCGACGGATCGAGTTCGTAGGCGACGTCGAGCCAGCCATCGCCGAGGGGCAGGGACAGGGTCAGCGTCGAAGGCTGTTCGCGTGCGCTCTTCCCCGGGGGAACGTCGAGGGCGATGCGCGTCCCGGCCGGGATGTCGGAGGCATCGATCGCCTCGAGGATCCGGTCCGCGTGGATCCAGCCGCTCTCCCGGCCGGCCGCGGGCCGCGTCGAGATCGCGAGGCGCGTACGGCTGTCGCCCAGCAGCCTGAGCGCCCGCGAGCGCTCCGTGGGCGGTGTTTCGAGGAGCAGCTCACGGATGCTCGCCGCGCGCTCGAGAGAGGCCTCGGCGAGCGCTTCGACGCGGCCGAGGAACTGCTGATGCAGCCAGACCAGAGACGCGAGGCCCTGGAGGAGGAACACGGCGGCGACCAGGATCAGCGCCAGCGAGGCGGTCATGCTGCGCCGCCGCGCATGGCGGCGGCGGAAGCTGCCGTGGTGGCGCAGGGCTGCGCTCATGCATCCTGCACGGCCGGCGTGAACAGGTAGCCGGCGCCGCGCACGGTACGGATCAGTCTGGGCGTCCCGGCGTCGGCCTCGATCTTCCGGCGCAGGCGCCCTACCTGCACGTCGATGCTGCGGTCGAAGGGCGCTGCCTCCCGGCCGCGTGTGGCATCGAGGAGTGCGTCGCGGTCGAGCACGGTCTGTGGCTGCTGCACCAACACGGCCAGAAGATCGAACTCGCCACGAGTGAGGTCCACGAGGCGGCCCGCAGGATCGAGCAGCTCACGGCGCTTCAGGTCCAGCGTCCAGCCCTCGAAGCGGAAGCGATCGCGGGTGCCACGCTCCGCGCTCGGGCCCCGGCTGCGGCGCAGGACCGTGCGGATGCGCGCCAGGAGTTCGCGCGGGCCGAAGGGCTTGGCCAGGTAGTCGTCGGCGCCGAGTTCCAGGCCCGCGACGCGATCTTCCTCGTCGCCGAGGGCCGTCAGCATGATCACCGGTAGCTCCGAGTGCGTGCGCAGATCGCGGACCAGGGACAGGCCGTCCTCGCCGGGCATCATGACGTCGAGGACGACGAGATCCACGTCGCCCCGGGTCAGCGCTTCGCGGGCCGCGCTCGTGTCCGCCGCGGTCAGCGTACGGTAGCCCTGATCGGCAAGGTAGCCGGCGACCAGGCGACGGATCTCCGCGTCGTCGTCGACCACGAGGATGCTGGCTGTGTCTTCCATGGGCGAATTCTACGATCCGGGCGCCGCCGCGCCGGTAACGGAGTGCAACGCCCGGGCGTTGCACTCCGTTACACACCGCGGCGATCGCGACACGCTCGGCGGCGGCGCAGGGCGCAGCATGATCACGCCGCGTCCACGGACGCACGGATCGACAGGAGCAGGGCCATGATCGGAAGCATGCACAGGTGGCGGGCCATGCGCGCGAGCATCCTCGCGGTGACCATCGGCGGTCTCGGCGCGGGCTGCCAGCACGGCGACGGGCACGAGGGTGGCCACGGCTTCGGTGCGCGGCGCCATGCGGATCCCGAGCACTGCACGCGCCGCGCCCGGGCGCGGATCGAGGATCTCGCGGCCTGGGTGGACGGGCGTCTCGAGCTGGACGAGGTCCAGCGCGCGCACCTCGAGGAGCTCGAACTCACCGCGTCGGCGTCTGCCGGTGAGCTCGGCGCGCTCTGCGATCATCCCGAGCGCGGCGACATCGAGGGAATGCTGGCCTTCGGCGAGGAAGCGCTCGCGAGCTCCCTCGCGAACTATCGCCGCGTCCGGCCGGCGCTCGAGCGTTTCGTGGCTTCGCTCGACGCGCAGCAGCGGGCGGAGGTCGAGGACTGGCTCTCGCACCGCCACGGTCTCCGGAGCTGGCGTCGTGGCTGAGGGCGCCGTTCTCTCACGCCTTCCCAGGCTGTTGCCGCCGCGCGGGCTGCTCATCGCGCTCGCCGCACTCGGCGCGCTGCACGTCTTCGCACCGCTCGCCGAGCTGGACCCACCGTTGCTCCTGCGCGGCCTCGGCGCGCTGCTCGTCCTCGCCTGCGTCGCGCTGGCCTTCGTCGCGGCAGGCCGCTTCTCGCGCGTCGGAACGGGCATCGTGCCCTTCTCCGAGGCCACCACCCTGGTCGTGGAGGGGCCCTTCCGCTTCAGCAGGAACCCCATGTACCTCGCCATGGTCGGCGTACTCGTGGGTCTCGCGCTCGCGTCCGGGAGTCTGTCCGTCTGGATCGTGCCGCTGACGTTCTGGTGCTGGCTGCAGACGGCCTTCGTCCGCCACGAGGAAGCCTTCATGGCGACGCGCTTCGGTGCCGCCTACGAGGATTACCGACGGCGCGTGCGGCGCTGGCTCTAGCGTCGGCCGCGCGAGAAGCGCATCAGGCCTGGCGAACTTCGGAGACGAACTTGTAGCCGACGCCGCGCACCGTCTGGATCGGGTCGATCTCGGCGCTGGTGCTCGCGGCGTCGAGCTTCCGGCGCAGCTTGGAGACGACCACGTCGATGGTGCGATCGCGCGGATCGCGGGTACGGCCGCTCACCGCCATGCTGATGTCGTTGCGCGACAGAGCCTGGCGCGGCCGCTGGGCGAGATGCGCGAGGATCTGCAGCTCCATGGTGGTGAGATCGACGAGATCGCCCGACGGCGAGTGCAGCTCGTGAGCATCGAGATGGAGCACGAAGCCATCGAACAGCAGCCGCCGATCCTCGGCCGCCATGCCGGATCCCTGGCGCCGCAGCACGACGCGTATCCGCGCCAGCAGCTCGCGTTGGTCGAAGGGCTTGGTGACGTAGTCGTCGGCGCCGATCTCGAGGCCCGTGACCTTGTCCGAGACGTCGCGTCCGCCGGTCACGAAGATGATCGGGGTGTGGTAGCGATCGGTGACCTCGCGGGCGAGGTCGAAGCCGTGATCCTCGCCCAGCTGGACGTCGAGCAGCACCAGGTCCACCGGTTCGCGCTGCAGCACATCGCGCAGACCCGGACCGTCGCCGGCCAGCGATACGCGATAGCCGGCCCGCGAGAGCATGGCCTCGAGCAGATCCTGGATCATCTCGTCGTCGTCGACGACGAGGATGTGCGGGTCTGTTACCAACAACCGCCGCTCGGGCCGCGTCAGAGCAGTGCAATTAGAAGGGGCGGGTGCTGGAGCGTCAAGGACTTACCTTGATTTCCTGCGGTCGTTTCGGCGCCAGCCCGAATGACCTAGTCCGCCGGCCGCGCGGTCGTCACCACGACGGCCACGTCTTCCGACGTCGCCGTGAGCGGGACGCGCACGCCGGTACGCAGCGCGATGCCTTCACCCGGGCCGAGCCGGCCCTGCAGTGGCAGCTCGCGCCGCGCCACGCGCCCATCCGCCCCCCGTACGCGAAGCTCCAGGACGATGCCGGTCGCCGCGAAGGGCGCGCCGTTGCGCAGTTCGGCGACGAGCTCGCCGTTGCCGTCGACGCGCCAGCCCGACCGGATCACCGCACCCGGCCGCTCGCCGAGGTCGATGCGCGCGAGGGAGGAGCGGGCGGCACTGCCCGCCCGCGAGTTGCTGGCGGCGGCCTGCGCGAACCACTCGCGGGCCTCGCCGGAGCCGCCCCGAGCGAGGGCGAGTCGGCCGAGGGCATTGGCGTTCTCCGCCGTCGGCAGCAGACCGTTGGCGCGCTCGAAGTCCCGCTGCGCCGCTTCGAGCCGGTCCAGCGACAGATTCGCGAAGCCGCGCGCCTGGTAGTGAGCGAAGTAGCCCGGCTCGAGTTCGATGGCCCGATCATAGGAAGCGAGCGCCGCTTCGCGTCGGTCGGCTGCGGCGAGCGCGTCGGCCTCGAGGGCGTGGAAGCGCGCCTCGCGCGGTTCGATCTCGATGGCCCGCCGTGCCGCGCGCAGGGCGCTTTGGTGGTCGCCCGCGGCGAGCGCCTGACGGCCCTCGCGCAGCGCCGCGTAGCCGGGCTCCCGGCGGCGAAGCGCGGCCAGCGCCGCCTCGTAGCGCTCGCGCCCGAGTTCGCCGCCGCGGCCCAGCTCCGTCGCGAAGGCGCGATTGTTCTCGACCCGTTCCCGGGATGGTGGATGGCTCGCGAACAGGCCCTCGAGCCAGTTGCTGCTGCGCCCCTCGGAAAGGCGCACGAAGGTCTCCTGAAGTTCCACGGCCGCCTGCGGGTCGTAGCCCGCACGGTCCATGTAGGTCATGCCGTAGCGGTCGGCCTCGCGCTCGGCGTCGCGGCCGTACTTCTGCGTGATCAGCTGCGCGCCGAGTCCGGCCGCGCCCACGACGAGATTCGAGTAGTCCGAGTACTCCGAGGTGCTCACCGCGACCGCGGTCGCGAGCAGGGCACCCTGGGTGATCATGCCGCGCTCCATGGCCTGGGCGCCGTGGCGCGCGGCGGCATGCACGATCTCGTGCCCCATCACCGCGGCGAGCTCGGCTTCGCTCCCGAGTTCCGTGAGCAGGCCGCGGTTGATGGCGATCTTGCCGCCGGGCATGGCCCAGGCGTTCGGGACGCCGGAATTGAGCACCACGAATTCGTAGGGCAGGTCCCGGTCACTGACCGCGGCGAGACGTTCGCCGACGCCCGCCACGTAGGCCTGCAGCTCCGGGTCGACCACGTAGGCGCCGCCCTGCATCTGCTGCCCCGGACCGTACTGCTGACGTCCGATCGCGACCTCCTGGGCTTCGGACACGAGGGCGAGTTCCGTGCGTCCCGTCACGGGATTGGTCGCGCAGCCCGTGAAGAGCACCGCGAGGCAGATCGCGAGCAGGCCGTCGCGTGCGCTCCGGAGCGAGCCACGGCGGCGCGTGGCGTTGACCATCATCGAAGCCTCTCCCTATGATCGCGCGCCGTCCCGGCGGAGCAGGCGCCCCTGCGCGCACCGGTCGGCCCTGGCCTCAGGGTCGCGCCGTTCCGCATTCAGCGCAACGCTCCGGCCGCCCTGTCCCGTCGCGCTTCCCGCCCGGCATCGACACACCTCGGTGGAGGTCACGCATCCATGAGCAGCGATCAGAAGCGCACCGTTCTCGTCACGGGCGCCTCGGCCGGCATCGGCCGCGCGCTCGCCCTGGAGTTCGCCAGTCACGGCCACGACCTCGTCCTGGTCGCGCGGCGCCAGGACGCCCTCCGCGAGCTCGCCACGACGATCCGCGAACGCCATGGCGTGCGCGCCTTCGACATTCCCATGGACCTCTCCGTGCGTCGGGCGGCCGACGAACTCGCAGTGGCCGTGCGCCAGCGCGACCTCGCGATCGACGTCCTCGTGAACAATGCCGGCGTCGCGGAGTCGGGACCCTTCGCGCGCATGAGTGGGGATGCGCTGCATCGGCTGATCATGTTGAACGTGGCGAGCCTGACGCTGCTCTCGCGCGCATTTCTCGACCCCATGCTCGAGCGTGGCTGGGGGCGCATCCTCAACGTGGCGTCCGTCGCCGGGTTCCAGCCGGTCACCGGTCTCGCCGCCTACGCCGCGAGCAAGGCCTACGTGCTGTCGCTGACCGAAGCGCTGTCGGAAGAGCTGAAGGGGACCGGCGTCCGCGCCGGCGCGCTCTGCCCGGGTCTGACCGACACGGACATGGCCGACCAGATCCAGGGGCTCTCGGCCGACCTGCCCGAGGTTCCGAGCCTGTTCCTCTCGAGTCCCGAGAGCGTCGCGCGCGAGGGCTACGCGGCTTGCATGCGCGGTGAGGTGATCCGCGTGCCGGGCCTCGCGAATCGCCTCGGTACGGCCTGGAGCCAGATTCAACCGCGCTGGTTCGTACGTACGCTCGGCGGGCTGGTCGGACGTCAGTTCCTCGCCGAGCGCTGATGGGCGGCCGAAGCCGGCGTGCAAGCCGGCCCCGAGCCGGTCACACTGGCGCCATGTGGACGACAAGCGATCCTGCGTGACCAGGCGTGCGGCCATCGGCTGGCGCGAGTGGGTGCGACTCCCCGCGCTCGGCATCGACGCACTCAAGGTCAAGGTCGACACGGGCGCGCGTACCTCGGCGCTGCACGCCTTCGAGGTCGACGCGCACCGGCGCGGCGGCGAGCCCTGGGTCGCTTTCCGGATCCATCCACTGCAGCGCGACGACAGCATCGTCCTCGACTGCGAAGCCCCCGTGCTCGACGTCCGCCGCGTACGCGATTCCGGTGGCCACGTCACGGAGCGTCACGTCATCGCCACGCGCATCGAACTCGGCGACCACGCCTTCGATGCAGAGCTCACCCTGACCTCGCGCGACGACATGCGCTTTCGCATGCTGCTCGGACGCACGGCCATGCGTGGCCGCTTCCTCGTCGACCCCGGGCGCTCCTACCTGATCGGTGATCGTGGCCCGCGGGGGCGTGAAGGCTGACGAACTGGAGACTGCGATGAAGATCGGCGTGCTGTCACGGAATTCCCGGCTCTACTCGACGCGCAGGCTCGTCGAGGCCGGTCGCCAGCGCGGCCATGAAGTGCGCGTGATCGACACGTTGCGCTGCTACATGAACATGGCGACGGCGAAGCCCTCGATCCACTATCGCGGTGAGGAACTCGAACACTTCGACGCGGTGATCCCGCGGATCGGCGCATCCATCTCCTTCTACGGCAGCGCGGTGGTGCGTCAGTTCGAGATGATGGGGACCTATGCCGTCAACGAGTCCGTGGCCATCACCCGCTCGCGCGACAAGCTGCGTTCGCTGCAACTGCTCGCGCGCAAGGGCATCGGCATGCCCGTGACGGGATTCGCCCACTCCCCCGACGACATTCCCGACCTCATCGAGATGGTCGGCGGCGCGCCGCTGGTCATCAAGCTCCTCGAGGGTACGCAGGGCATCGGCGTCGTGCTGGCGGAGACCCGCAAGGCGGCGTCGAGCGTCATCGAGGCCTTCATGGGCATGAACGTGAACATCATGGTTCAGGAATTCATCAAGGAGGCCGGCGGCGCGGACATCCGTTGTCTCGTGGTGGGCGACAAGGTCGTCGCGGCCATGAAGCGACAGGGCGCCCCCGGAGAGTTCCGCTCCAACCTGCACCGCGGCGGGACGGCGTCGCTCGAGAAGATCACGCCTGCCGAGCGCCGTGCCGCGGTCGGTGCCGCGAAGGTCATGGGCCTGAATGTCGCGGGCGTGGACATCCTGCGCTCGAATCACGGTCCGCTGATCATGGAAGTGAACTCCTCGCCGGGCCTCGAGGGCATCGAGACCTCCACGGGCAAGGACGTCGCCGGTCTCATCTACGAGTTCATCGAGCGCGAGGCGGCGCCGAACAAGACGCGCACGCGGGGGCGCGGCTGATGGAGTCCTCGGGGCCGTCGGCCTCGCGTCCACGCCGCTCTCGTCGTGCCCCCTTCCGACTCCTCGACCTCGAGGTCGCGCCGGGCGAGGTCGGGACCGTCGACCTGCAAGTGGCGCAGCTCTACACGCACACGGAGCTCAACATTCCACTGCAGGTCGTCCATGGTCGCGCGGACGGCCCGGTGCTCCTGGTCTGCTCCGCCATCCATGGCGACGAGCTGAACGGCGTCGAGATCATCCGCCGCCTGCGCCGCGCCCGGCAGATCGAACGCCTGAGGGGCACGCTCGTGCTCGCGCCGGTGGTCAACGTGTTCGGCTTCATACACAAGTCGCGCTATCTGCCGGACCGGCGCGATCTCAATCGCTGCTTTCCCGGCAGCGAGCGAGGCTCCCTCGGATCGCGCATCGCCACCATGTTCTGCCGCGAGGTGCTCGACGCCTGTACGCACGTGCTCGATCTGCACACCGGGGCGATCCATCGCTCGAACCTGCCGCAGGTCCGTGCCGATTGCAGCAACGAGGACGTGCTCGCCATGGCCCGAGCCTTCGGCCTGCCGGTGATCCTCGACTCCGCACCTCTCGAAGGCTCCCTGCGTGGCGAAGCCGGTGCGCGTGGCATCCCGGCGCTCGTCTACGAGGCCGGCGAGGCCCTGCGCTACGAGGAAGAGAGCATCCGGGCGGGCGTGCGCGGCTGCCTCCGCGTCATGCGGCACCTGGGCATGCTCGCCCCCTCCCGGGCGCGGCGCCACGACTGGGAGCCCTTCGTCGCACGTTCCTCGCAGTGGGTTCGAGCCGAATCCGACGGGGTGTTCCGGCCCCACGTCAGCCTCGGGACGCGCGTGCGGAAGAACGACGTACTCGGTGTCGTCGGCTCGCCCCTCGGCGAGGACGAGGTCGACATCCTCGCGCCGGCCGCCGGTGTCGTCGTGGGGCGCAACAACATCCCGCTCGTGAACGAGGGCGAGGCCCTGTTCCACATTGCGCGCTTCGACGAGCTCGGCGAGGTGGTGCGCGGTGTCGAGCAGTTCCTCGACGGCATGACCGAGCGTGCCGCGGCCGACACGGAGCCGCCCGTGGTGTGAGCTGCCGCCGGGACCGTCCGGCTGGCATGTGGCGCGGCTGCTGTGTAAAAGATGCGCTCCGGCGGAGGCGCCTCGAAGCGCTCCCCCTATCACGACGTACCTGGGAGGGCACGCGAGTGACTGCACCCGCAGCGACCGAAGTTCCCCGCGAGACCATGCTCGCGCTCCTGGAACGCCAGCGCGCGTCCTGTCTGGCCGAGGGCGCCGTCAGCGCCGAGACGCGCATCGACCGCATCGACCGCGCGATAGGCATCCTGGTGGACCAGGCGGATCGCTTCGCCGAAGCGATGCGCGAGGACTTCGGACACCGCTCGGTGCATCAGTCCATGTTCACCGATATCGCCGGCTCCCTCGGCCCGCTCAAGCACGCGAAGAAGCACCTCGCGAAGTGGATGAAGCCCGAGAAGCGCAGCGCCGAGTTTCCCTTCTGGATCGTCGGCTCCCGGGCCCGCATCGAGCACCAGCCGCTCGGCGTCGTCGGCGTCATCAGCCCCTGGAACTTCCCTGTGCAGCTCACCTTCGGCCCCCTCGCAGGCATCTTCGCCGCCGGCAACCGGGTGATGATCAAGCCCTCCGAGTACACGCCGCAGACGAGCGAACTCATGCGCGAGGTGTTCGCGGCGGCCTATGACGAGACCGAGGTCGCGGTCGTCACCGGAGGCCCGGAGACCGGCGCGAACTTCTCCGGTCTGCCCTTCGATCATCTGCTCTTCACCGGCGCCACCTCCGTGGCACGGCACGTCATGCGCGCCGCGTCGGAGAACCTGGTGCCCGTCACGCTGGAACTCGGCGGCAAGTCGCCGGTGATCGTCGGACGCAGCGCCGACATCCAGCAGACCACGGACCGGATCATGATGGGCAAGATGCTCAATGCCGGTCAGATCTGCCTCGCGCCGGACTACGTGATGGTGCCGAAGGAGCGCGAGGAGGAGTTCGTCGACGCGGCGCAGCGCTCCGTGCAGCGGATGTTCCCGACGCTCCTCGACAATCCGGACTACACCTCGGTGGTCAACGAACGTCATTTCGAGCGCCTCAACGGCTACCTGGCGGACGCGCGCGAGAAGGGCGCGAAGGTCGTCGAGATGAATCCCGCGAAGGAGGACTTCCGTCAGCAGCCCCATCACAAGATCCCGCCGACGCTGATCCTCGATCCGTCTGACGAGATGCAGGTGATGCAGGACGAGATCTTCGGTCCACTGCTGCCCGTGAAACGCTACGGTGACCTCGAGGAGACCATCGACTACGTCAACGGCCGCGATCGGCCCCTGGGTCTCTACTATTTCGGTACGGACGAGCGGGAGGAGCGCGAGGTGCTCGACCGCACCACTTCCGGCGGCGTGACCGTGAACGACGTGATCATGCACGTCGGTCAGGAAGACCTGCCCTTCGGTGGCGTCGGCCCCTCGGGCATGGGGTCCTACCACGGCATCGACGGTTTCCGGACCTTCAGCCACCGCAAGTCCGTCTACAGCCAGTCGCGCTTCGACCTGATGCAGAAGCTCGGCATGACGCCGCCCTGGGACGACAAGTTCATGGGCGTGCTGAAGAGCCAGATCAAGCGCTGAGCCGCCTCGGGCGCCGGCTGACAGGCCGGCGTCTGCCCTCCTGATCACTCGCCATCCCGGAGAATTCCTTGAGCAGCACCACTGCCGGCGCGGCGCCGTCCGCGCTCTTCTCGGAGTCCACGCGCCGCTACGTCCTCGGCGTGCTGTTCGTGACCTACACCTTCAACTTCATCGACCGGCAGATCCTCGGGATCCTCGTCGAGCCCATCAAGCAGGACCTGGGCGTCTCGGACACCTTCATGGGGCTGCTCACGGGCCTCGCCTTCGCGCTCTTCTACACGGTCATGGGCATCCCGATCGCGCGCATCGCCGACCGGGCGAACCGGCGCAACCTCGTCGCCATCGCGCTCGCCATCTGGAGCGGCTTCACGGCACTGCAGGGCCTCGCCCAGAACGCCTGGCAGCTCATGGCCTTCCGCATCGGCGTCGGCGTCGGGGAGGCGGGCTGCAGTCCGCCCTCGCATTCCATGATCGCCGACTACTATCCGCCGAACCGGCGCGCCTCGGCCCTCGGCATCTACTCCCTCGGCATCCCCGTGGGCATCCTGTTCGGATTCTTCGTCGGCGGCTGGATGGAGCAGTTCTTCGGCTGGCGCTGGGCCTTCTTCGTCGTCGGCATTCCGGGCCTGCTGCTCGCCCTGCTCGTGCGCTTCACGGTCTCGGAGCCGCCCCGCGGCCTTTCGGAGCAACGGTCGAGCAGCGCGGACCAGCCGCCGGTCTCGGAGGTGCTGCGTTATCTGTCGCGCAGACGGTCCTTCCTGCACATGGCCGTCGGGGGCGGCCTGGCGGCATTCACGGGCTACGGTCTGATCACCTTCGCGGCGGCCTTCTTCACCCGCACGCACGGCATGAGTTCCGGCAAGCTCGGCACGGCGCTCGGCCTGATCTTCGGTATCCCCGGTGGCATCGGCATCGCCCTCGGTGGCCGCCTCGCGGATCGCTTCGGCGAGCGGGACTCCCGCTGGTTCCTCTGGGTCGTCGCCGTGGCGCTCGCCGCCCTGGTGCCCTTCGGAGTCATGGTGTTCCTGGTCGACGACGGCATGACGGCGCTCGCCTTCCTGGTCTTGCCGGTGATGCTCGGCAACTTCTACCAGGCCACGACCTTCGCGCAGACGCAGACGCTCGTGGGTCTGCGCATGCGCTCCGTGGCCGCAGCCATCCTGCTGTTCATGATCAACATCATCGGGTTGGCCCTGGGTCCGTCCGCGGTCGGCGTCATCAGCGATCTGCTCGCACCGACCTACGGCGACGACTCGCTGCGCTGGGCCTTGCTGATCTGCAGCTTCGGTAACCTCTGGGCGGCGTTCCACTACTGGCGCGCGGGGGTGCATTTCCCCGGCGATCTGGAACGCGTCGAGGACTGAGTGTCCGCGTATGTAGTCCGAGTACAGCTCAGGGCGCTTTCATGCTCTGCGGGTCGGTCCGGTCGCCTCGGTTCCCGGAGCAGCAGCAGGCTGACATGGTCCGTCCGCCGATGGCGCTGTCGCGCTCGCAGGAATCAGCGGATCAGTCGTGCGGGCTCGGAGATTCCCGAGGCGTCGACGGTGCCGGCAAGTCGAGCATCGGCCGTTGCAAGCGAACAGCGCTGCCGCTGAGCCAGTGCGACATAGAGGGCGTCGTAGACCGTCAGGTCCAGGGCGTGGGCGAGAATGCGGGCGGGGACGGTGAGTTCGGCGACGCTGGTGTATGCGACCGGAACGGATGCGATGGCCTCGTAGGCGGCATCGGCCTGACCGCGATCCAGAATGCGGCGACGCGCCTTCGACCAGAGTACGTTGGCAACCTCCGCGAGCAGGAAGTCCGGTGCGTGGAGCGCATCCTCGTCGAGCAGCTCGAGTGCAGCTGTCCGACCCTCCTCGTCGAGAATCCACTTCAGCGCCGCGCTGGCGTCGATCACGACCAAGCGATGGTCAGCCGGAAAGTTCGCGCGTACGGCCATCGCGCATTTCCCGCAGCAGGTCCTCCGCCGGT
>JAZBPO010000176.1:0-2323 GCA_036351675.1 Pseudomonadales bacterium | reverse complement strand
CTCGCCCTCGCGGGTCTGATTCCACCCCTCGCCGCCTTCGCCTACCTGACGTTCTCGCGCATGCTGCAGTCGACGGTCATGTCCGCGACGCCGCCGGCGGCGAGCGCCTACGTCGCCGACGTCACGGACGTGCGCTCACGCACGAAGGGCATGGGGGGCATCGGCGCCGCCCAGAACGTGGGCGCCATCCTCGGGCCCGCGGCCGGGGGCCTGCTGGCGAGCCTGTCGCTCATCCTGCCGCTGTACTTCGCCGCCGTCCTGACGCTGCTGGCCGCCGTGCTCGTGATCCTGCTGCTGCCGGAACCGACCCGCCACGTGGCGCCGCGCACCCAGGGCCGCCTGCGCTACCGCGACCCGCGCATCCTTCCCTACATCGTGGTCGGCGTGCTCATGTTCACCGGTGTCGCCGTGGTGCAGCAGACCCTGGCCTTCCGCTTCCAGGACGTGCTCGGGCTCACGGGGCAGGAAACGGCGCGCACCTTCGGCTTCGCCATGATGTTCTCGGCGGTGCTCTCGCTGATCGCCCAGGGGGTGATCGTGCAGCGCATGGACCTGCCGGCCATGACGCTGTTGCGCATCGCCCTGCCCTTGCTGGTCCTCGCCTTCGCGGTCATGACGACGATGAACTCGGGCACGGCGCTGTTCCTCGCCATGGGCGTCCTCGGGCTGGGCATGGGCCTCGCCGGTCCCGGCTTCATGGCCGGCGCGTCGCTGGCCGTGAGCCAGTCGGAACAGGGTGCGGTGGCGGGCCTCGCGAGTTCCTGCGGGCCCCTCGGCTTCACGATCGGCCCGCTGCTGGGCACGGCGCTCTATCAGTACGAGCCCCGCCTGCCCTATCTGTTGACGCTGATCGCGTACCTGCCGCTGCTGGTCTTCGTCTGGCGCGTGAACCCGCAGCCGCACCGCGACCCCGAGCCGCTGGGCTCGGACTGAGGAGACGGGCGGGTCAGCGTGCAGCCGGCCGGGCGCCCGCCACCAGCCCCTGCGCGACCGTCACGTCCTGCAGGCGCACCGTGTGATCGGACGCGGTCTGCTGCGTGAGCTCCATGGCGCGGGTGAGCGCACCCCAGACCGTCTCTTCCGCCCAGCGCGGCGTCAGGCAGAGCCACTGGCCGGGCGCTTCGTCGATCCACTGCTCGAAGTCGACCGCGAAGGCCTCCGTGAGCGTGCGCGCCCGCTCCGTCACCGAACCGAGGGTCGTGTCGGGCCAGAGGATGCGCTCCGCCACCACCCGATAGCGCCCCTCGGGCAGACGCTGCGTGTGGATCGGCAGCATGGGGCAGTCGTGACGCGCCGCCAGCATGGCCGCCGTCGGGTCGAGGCGCATGCGCTCGCCGAACATCTTCACGGCATGGCCCTCGTCGTTCCAGCCGTCGACGGCGAGGGACACCTTGTGTCCCTTGTCGAGCTGCGCGGAGAGCGGCTCGTAGCCCTCCTCGTTCGTGACCTGCGCCACCGGCAGGGCCCGCAGCATCTGCCGCAGCATGCGGTCGATGCGTGCGTTGGCCGAGGACGGCACGGTCGCCGTGAGCGGGAAGCCGTAGCGCGCCGCGATGAGGTTCGAGAGCAACCAGGGACCGACGTGGGCCGTGGCGAAGACGCCGGCACGTCCCGGGGCGCGGAGGAAGGCATCGACCTCGGGGGAGACGACGAGCTCCACGCGCTGATCGAGGCTGACCGAGATGTCCCGGACGTGCACGACCTCCGCGAAGGTCGCGCCGAGCCAGCCCCAGGTGCGCCGGGCGCGCAGCTGGAGCTGCGCGCTCGACTCGCCGGGATGGAGCACTGCGAGGTTCGCGACCAGGTCCCGGTGCGCGGCACTGCGTGCGCCGAGGCGGGTGAAGGCGGCACGGGACCGGGCCATCGCCTGTTCGAGGGGCACGCGCTGAAGCTTGGCGGCCATGGAGGCGAGCATGCGCGCCTCGATCGCCTGGGCGAAGGATCGGGTCCAGTCGCGCCCCGCGAGACGTCGGGGCAACACGTAGATGCTGCTCATGTCCACTCACACACCGTTCCGAGGCGGCAGACAAAGTTAGCAGGCGCCGTGCCGGGCTACCTCCGCGATAGTGCGAACCGCGTCTCGAAAAAAGACCTAAAGGTGCACCAGGAGCGCTTCAGTGCACCGGTTTCGAGGCCCCGGGGTCGACGTTCCCGGGCGCAGCCTGCGAAGCGGAGGCGAGGGCCGTCGCCAGCAGATCCCGGACCAGCCCATCGACCTGCTCGGAGCCACCGGCGAGCATCCGCGTACGCACCGCGAGCGCCATGGCGAGGGCCTGCAGCACGTCTCCGTTGCCGACGCGACCGAGGATGCCGATCTCCCGAT
>JAZBPO010000175.1:0-6218 GCA_036351675.1 Pseudomonadales bacterium | reverse complement strand
TGGGCGGTCAGCGAGCCGCCTGAGAAACGCGGGGGTGGGTCAATATTTTTGTCGCCAGGTGGGTCAGTTCTTTTTGTCGTTTGACAGCAGTGTCTAGTGCTCGGTGCCTGCGCAACTACTATGTACATGGAACCTGGGAATTCCTACCGTTGCGCAAAGAGGCGCCCGTTGGATTCAGAATCCCTCCGTGGCGATCTGAGCAGCTGAAGGGTCATCAGGAGCCAACGATGACTCTCGAAGAACTCGAAGAGGATGCGATCGCGGTGAAGGCTGCTTTCGATGCGCTCATGGGGCTGCGGCGGAAGTACGGTGTGTAGATCGGCGCCCAACAAGGTGATGAAGCGGACGCTTGACCGCAGTCTCCTTTTGCTTCCGCTCCATGCAGTGGCCCTCAAGCGCCGTTTTTCGCGGCGTTGAGGCATGACCTCGGTCTTGATCCGTTCCTTCCTCCCATCCGAGTGGACCCTCTACCGAGACACGCGCCTGGCTGCACTACACGACGCACCAGACGCGTTCGGCAGCACCTTTGCGCAGAACCGCACCTACGACGACGCTGTCTGGCGCGCTCGTCTCGAGGGGCTGGATCCGAAGGCCGACAATCCACTCCTAGCCCTCGTCGACGATGCTGTCGGCGGCATGGCCTGGATCACGATCAAGGCAGAACGCCCGGACACGGCACAGCTCTTCCAGATGTGGGTCGCCCCCGAACACCGCGGCCGGGGCGTCGGCCGTGGGCTTCTGGCTGCTGCCATCGACTGGGCCCGGCTCAACGGGGCTCGAACGGTCGAACTCGGCGTGACCGTCGGCGCTTCACCCGCCCGCCGACTCTACGAGTCCGCAGGCTTCAGACCGACGCACGAAACGGAGCCGCTTAGGGAAGGATCAGCGCTGCGAATGCAACCCATGGCCCTCACCCTCGCTGACGGCACACGAGGCGCGCCTGGAGTGAATCCCGATGAGTGATGCCCTCGCAAGGCGCTTCGTCGCCGCCGGCGCCATCCTCTTCCTGCTCGGTCTCCAGACCGGCTTCGTGATCCCGGCGTTCGCCAACCCGCGCATGGGCCTCTCGAGTCACCTCGAAGGCGTGATGAACGATACCTTCCTGATCGCCCTCGGCGCTGCCTGGGGCCGCGTCACCCTGTCGAACCGCCTTCAGCAGGTCGCCTTCTGGCTGATCCTCTACGGCAGCTTAGACAACTGGCTGTTCGTATCGATCGCCGCGATCTTCGGCACCCGCGCGATGACGCCGATCGCCGGCGCGGGCCAGCAGGCGGCCGAGCTGCCGGAGCGCATCGTCGGCCTTGGCCTGATCTCGGTCGGGCTCACGATGGTCGTCGGGGTCGCGATCGTCGTCTACGGGCTGCTCCCCAAAGCCGAGACCTGAACTTTCCGAAGCGATCGGCTGTCTCGCCTGCATCCAGGTTTGCCCGCGAACCAATGCGTTCTCGTCTTCCTCAACGATCGCGCCCCATCGATACCGTTAGCCACGCCGCACCTCGCCCGTCATTCCGAAATGGTCTCAGTGAGCACTTGCGAATGACAGCCTCGCCGTTAGCATAACTGTATATACGAACAGTTATGGGCGCAGCGCATGGAAGCGGATCTCCTCACGGTCGACGACCTCTCCACCCTCTCCGACGACCAGCTCGTCGACGCCATCGTCACCTTCTCGGGCCACATGAACGCCGCCGAGTTCCGCCTCATCCGACTCGTGGGCGAGCTCGACCTTCGCAAGGACCAGGGCGCCTGCGGCGTCGACTCCATTCCCGCCTGGCTCGGTTACTACTGCGGCCTCGACGGCAACGCAGCCCGCGAGAAGCTCCGCGTGGCCCGCGCCCTGCGCGAACTGCCGGAGATCCGCGCCTGCTTCGCCGCCGGGGAGATCAGCTACTCGAAGGTGCGCGCCATCACCCGCGTCGCGAACGCCAGCAACGAGAAGCTGCTGCTGAGCTATGCCCTCGGCGCCACGGCCGCACAGATGGAGCGCGTGGTGCGCGGCTATCGCCAGGTCGAGCGTATCGAGGACCCGGAGACGGTCCTGCGTCATCGCCGCCGGCGGGGCCTCGACTGGTGGTTCGACGACGACGGCATGCTGGTCATCCAGGGGCGCCTGGCGCCGGAGGACGGTGCGCTGTTCATCCGCGCCATCGAAGCCGTCTGCACGCGCATGAAGGCGGACGAGCGCGCTGC
Organism: Pseudomonadales bacterium; assembly: GCA_036351675.1. Taxonomy (GTDB): domain Bacteria; phylum Pseudomonadota; class Gammaproteobacteria; order Pseudomonadales; family Azotimanducaceae; genus JAZBPO01. The sequence goes on along the minus strand of JAZBPO010000175.1, from coordinate 4,028 downwards.
GGAAGCCGAGGACCTGAGCGTCCGCGTACAGGGCGAGCTCGACGAGGAAGCGGACTCGCCGCCCGGCGCGCGCCGCGCCGATGCGCTGGTGGAGATCCTGGAGGCGGGCCTCGCCAACCCGGACGCGGAGCTGGCCGGCGGCGATCTCACCCTCGTGGTGATGCACGTGCCCGTCGGTGCATCGCAGGCAGCAGGGAATCCCCTGCCCGACCAGGCGCTCTGCGAGCTGGAACACGGCCCGGCCGTCCCGCACGAAACGGCCTGCCGCATCGCCTGCGACGCCAGCGTCGTCACCCACCACGAACACCCAGACGGCCGCGTCGCCTCCATCGGCCGCCGCTCGCGCACCGTGCCCTACTGGCTGCGTCGCGCGCTCGAGCATCGCGACGTTGGCTGCCGCTTCCCGGGCTGCAACCGAACGCGCCATCTCGACGCGCATCACGTCGTGCACTGGGCCGAGGGCGGCGAGACCTCGCTCGACAACCTCCTGCTGCTCTGTCGGCACCACCACCGGCAGATCCACGACGGCCGCTTCCACATCCGCCGCTCGGCCGATGGCGACGTCCTCTTCGACACGGCCGACGGACGCCCGCTGCCGAACACGTTTCCGCAGAAACCGGGCGATTCCGAAATGCTGGTGCAGATGAACGTACGGCGTGGGCTGGAGATCGACAGCAGAACCGGCAGCATAGCGGATGGCTACTCGCCGCGGCCGGACTACAGCGGCAGTGTCGCCGCGCTCTGGCGCGCGACGCACGGCGATGCGCTCGCGCCGCCACCGGCGCATCCCGGGCACTGCGCCTTCTGGCCCCGAGCCGACGCAGGGACCTGACGTTTCCGCGGCAACCGCTCGGGTCGGCAGGGCGCGGTCAGCGCCGGGCGCGCACGCTCAGCTTCGCTGCTCGTGCACGACGCTCACGAGATAGAGCCCGGTCTGCGCGAGCGGCAGCAGGAACCAGTCGGGTTCCGGGAAACGCATCACCAGGAAGAAGCCCCAGACCGACAGCGCCGCCCCCACGTACTGGGGATGGCGGAAGGTCGAGAAGGGGAAGCCCTCGACCCAGGGCACGTCGCGGCCGAAGCGGTTGCCGTAGAACACGCCGGTCTTGCCGAGCGCCCGGAACACGAGCGCGTTGAGCGTCTGCCCGAAGAGGATCAGGGCGGTCCCCGCGACGAGCGCGCCCACGTGCTCGGTCGGCAAGGGGACCGGGCCGCGCGTGTCGAACACGAAGCACCAGGCGGCGAACACGGCGATCTGCACCACCTTGAACAGGTAGAAGGCCTTCTGCAGCACGTCCACCGGATCGCCGAGGCGCCGCGCAAGAGGCCCTTCACAGAATTCCTCGAAGGCCCCCGGGTACCGCCAGATCAGGTAGTAGGCAAGACGTTCGACCCCGAGCAGCAGCACGGAGAGGGGAAGCAGCCAGACGATCGGGGACATGAAGGCTCTCTGCGGCAATCCGAGCGTGATCCTGCCCGTCTGTGCGACTCAGCGCGAGCACGCTCGCGCGTCAGACCGAGAACGGCTCCGGATGCCGGTCGAAGATGCGGTCGAGGATGAGTCGTTCGCGTTCGACGATGGTCTGCGCGAAGTCCGCCGAGCCCTGCATGTGGTGGAAGGCGGAGAAGCCCCGCTCGAGGAAGTCCTGCAGTTCGCCGAGGCCGGCGAGACGCGCAGGCGTCCGCGTCATCTTCAGGGTCGCGTAGATGAAGCGGGAGCGCACGAAGCGATCGAGGCGCGCTGCGAGCGCGGCGACGAGCTCGATCTGCTCGACGCGGCGCGCGTGGTCGTCGCAGATGCGGTAGGCCTCCGCGTAGGCATCAGCGTCGATCTCCTCGACGCCGATCTCGTCGAAGAGCGCATTCGTCATGGCGTGGTCGAGCTCACGGGAAAGCACGTACAGGCCGGCGCCGTCGGCCGCCGTGTGCAGAACGCCCTCGGGCAGGAGCCTGACCATGGCCGGCACGGCGCGCTCGATGTCCGAGTCGCGGTCGGAGAAGTCCTTCGGGGCGTAGAGGTCCTGCACGAAGAAGTCGACGCCCGGGCCGTAGCGCGGATGCCGGGCAAGATCGTCGTGCGTGTCGAGGAGTCGCTCGCACTGCCAGGCCTGGAGGACGCGCACGCGCCGATCCAGCTCGGCGTCCGCCTCCTGCCGTTCCTGCAGCGTCCGGTTCAGCTCGATGAGCGAGCGGAACCGCGGTCCGGGGTCGTTCTGTTTCGTGGCCATGTCCCGGAGGTGGGGCCGATGGACCCCACTTTCCAGTCTCCCGCGGGGAGACGACGCGCCTAGACCTCCACCTCGAGCTTCTCGATGCCGCGGAAGAACGGCAGCGCGCGCCAGACGATCTCCTGCTCCGGCAGCTTCATGGCGGGGTAGCGCTCGAAGAGCTTGCGATAGACCCGCCGCGCCTCGATGCGGGCGAGCGGCGCGCCGATGCAGATGTGCGCGCCGCCGCCGAAGGAGATGTGCGAGGCGCGCTTCACGGTGATGTCGAAGGCCTCCGGGCGCTCGAACTTGTCGGGGTCGCGATTGGCCGCGGCCAGGGACATGAACACGGGCTGGCTCTTCTTCATCGGGCAGCCGGCGACCTCCCGGTCCTCCGCGACGATGCGCGAAGTGGCCTGTACCGGCGCCTCGTAGCGCAGCACCTCCTCCACCGCGGGTACGTCGAGCTTCGGATCGGCCTTGAACGCCTCGAGCTGCTCCGGATGCGTGAGGAACAGCCAGACGCCGTTGCCGATGAGGTCCGTGGTGGTGAGATTGCCGCCGACGAGGAGCGCGGTCAGGTTGATGCGCAGCTCCTCGTCGGAGAAATCGCCGCCCGCGGCCTGCGCCTGCACCATGTCGCTGATCAGATCGTCCTTCGGCTCGGCGCGACGCGCATCCATGAGCTCGGTGAAGTAGGCCTCGAGCTTTGCACTGCTCTCCTCCATCCAGGCCGTCTGTTCGGCGGAGCGCATGGGGTTGAGGCCGAGGATCAGGCCCTCGGACCACGCCCGGAACTCGGTCAGACGGCTCTCGTCCACACCGAGGATGTGCGCGATCACCAGGATCGGGATCGGCACGGCGACGTGCTCCATGAGGTCGAAACGCCCGGAGGTCGGCGCCTGCTCGATGACGCCGTCGATCAGCGCCTCGATCTCCGCCTCCATCTTCTTGATGCGCTTGTAGAAGGCCTGCATGAGCGGGCGTCGGTTGCGGGCGTGGTCCGGGTCGTCGAGGAACAGGATGCTGTTGCGCCGGCCCTCCGGGTCGTCCGGGTTCACCAGCATCCGCGACATGGACCCTTCCTCGGCCTTCCTCGGCTGGCGCACGAAGGTGCCGTCGTTCACGGTGGCGCGGATGTCGTCGTAGTGACTCAGCAGCCAGGTCTTCACGGCTTCGTCGCGCATGACGCGTCCGCTTTCGCGGAGCGCCTTCAGACGCGGATGCGGATCGTCCCGCGCCGCCGGATCGAAGGCGGAGATCTGCATGATGCTCGTCGGCGCCTCGGGCGCCTTCGTCTCGTCACTCATCGTCTTCCTCTCTCTCCCCGGACGTGCGCGGCGTGTAGCGCAGCGCCGCCTCGTCCTCGACGTAGCGGCCCCACCAGCGATCGTAGGGGTGCACGAAGCGCGTGGTGCCGACGGCGTCGACGAGGGGCCGCTCGGTGTTGCGCCACTCGAAGATACCGCCTTCCAGATTCGCGACGCCCGCCGCGCCGCGCTCGAAGAGCGCCGCCTGGAGGCGCTCGGCGACGATGGACGAACGCCGGCCGACGGAGCAGTAGAACACGACCACGCGGCCTTCGACCTCGGCGCCGTAGCGGGCGAGGAAGGCCTCAGGCTCGACGTCCGGATCGACGCGGATCGCGCCGGGCAGGTGGCTGACTCCGTACTCCTCGACGTCGCGCGCATCGAACAGCAGCACGTCTGCCGGCGGCAGCGCCGCGAGCGCAGCGCCGTCGACGTGCACCACGCTCGGATGGTCCGCAGCGATGTCGTCGTGCACGGCCTGGAGCGCATCCCCCATGGCCGCCGCGGCCGT
>JAZBPO010000174.1:0-2450 GCA_036351675.1 Pseudomonadales bacterium | reverse complement strand
CTCCGCGGTGTCGCCGGGCACGAGCAGATCGCCCGCGTTGGCGAGCAGGTTGTCGCCGCCGCCCGCGATCACGATGTCCACGCCGGAGATCTCGGCGATCAGATCGATGTCCTCCTGCACGCTCTGCAGGTGGCTGATGACGATGATCTTGTTGACGCCCTGGCCCTGGAGCAACGCGACCTGCGTCTGGATCGCGCCGGCCACGTCGGCGTCGACCACGACGTCGCCGGGGCTGGAGATGAACGGCAGGTTGGGCGTGGTGGCGCCGATGATGCCGATCTGCTCGCCGTCCTTCACGACGACGGTCGACGGGGCGATGCGGTTCGCGTTCACGAGACTCTGCAGCACGGGCTCGCCGCTGAAGTCGATGTTCGCGCTGAGGAACGGCCAGTTGTTCGTGAAGCCGGTGATGAAGTCGGACAGAACCTGGGGGCCGAAGTCGAAGTCGTGGTTGCCCAGGCACATGGCGTCGTAGCCGATCAGGTCGAGGGCGATCGTGTCGTAGTACGGCGCGCCGTTCTCGAGCGACGCGTTGAACTCGGGACCGGCCAGGAAGTTGTCGCCCGACGTGACGGTGAGCACGGGCCGGCCGTTGAGGGCCGCCTCGGCCCGCAGATTGTCGACCACGGTCTTGAAGCGGGCGATGCCGCCGAAGTCCTCGAGGCCGCTGCCAGCGTCGATGAGCTGCGACTCGCCGTCATTGTGGTGGAGGATCACGAGCTCGAAGTTGCTCGCGACGCCCGCGTTCGCCGTTCCCGCCAGCGTCATCAGGGATGCGCCGACACCGATCGCCCCCGCCCGGCGCGCAGCGCGACCGGCGTGAGCCGTCCAGTTCTTCCGATACATGTGAGTGAGCTCCTCTTTCGTTTCTCTCGAGCCTGCGCAACGGCGCTGCCGCGGCACGCGCCCCGGGTTCTGCGCCGGCGAGGGCACAGTGCAGCATGGACGCGTTATCGTCGCGCTTGCCCGGCGTTCATCCGGCGCGCGTGATTCTCAAGCGCTCGGCTCACTCGCTGACTGATTCGGACTCGCCTGCTCCGCTCGATGAGGGCGCCGAGGTCGTCTGCGACGGCCGCGGTGGAGAACTGCCCGTCCGTCAGGTGGAAGCGGATGGAGTCGCCGGCGTCGATGAAGTCGCCGTCGGGCGCTCCTCCTGATCCATCACCGGCGTCGATGCGGCGGACGACGAGGTCGTCCAGCTCCCGGACGCCGTAGACGCATTGGAGCGAAGCTCAGATATCCAGGTTCTTCACCTCGAGCGCGTGGTCCTCGATGTACGTCCGCCGGCTCTCGACGTCCTCGCCCATGAGGGTGGAGAACAGCTCGTCCGCCTCGGAAGCCGTGTCCCACGTCACGCGCAGCAGCGCGCGGCGGGCGGGATCCATCGTCGTGTCCCACAGCTCCTCGGGGTTCATCTCGCCGAGGCCCTTGTACCGCTTGACCTCGATGCCCTTGCGGCCGACGTCGTGCAGCGAGCCGAGCACCGCGGGGATGTTCGGCGCCTCGACGACGGACTCCTTCTCCGTGCCGGCGTCGACCACCCACGCGTAACGCGTGGGCAGCTTCTCGCCCGTCACCGCCTCCTCCTGCACCAGGCCGTAGTCCTCGATCGACAGGCCGAATTCCTCGAGCTTGACGAACAGGCGGTCGAGCTCGCGGTTCTCGTGCAGCTCGCGGAGCATGGCGATCTTCGTTCTGTCGCCGTTGGATGAGCCGTCGGCCCCGAGGTCGTCGAGGATGAGCCCGCGCTCGGCGATCACCTGCTGCGCCTCCGCCTCGGACCAGCAGAGCACCTCGCCCTCCGGCCAGGAGAGGCGATGGGTGGGCAGGCGTCCTTCGCCGGCCGGGTCGCGGTCGCGGGTGGCGAGCAGATCGGTGAAGGTGATGCCGCGCCGCTCCGCCACGGTGGCGAGCTCCTTGAGTCTTGTCAGCAGCTTGACGAGCTGCTCGAGCGTCACGCCCTCGATGCGGGCGCGCTCGGCGCCCTCCTCGTCGCGGATGACGAGCACCGCCCGCTGGAGCGCGAGCTCCGTGAGCACGCCGGCCATCTCGCCCTCGTTGAGCACGAAGCGCGACTGCTTGCCGCTGCTGATCTGGAACAGCGGCGGCTGGGCGAGGTAGATCCGGCCGTGACGAATCAGCTCCGGCATCTGGCGGAAGAAGAACGTGAGCAGCAGGGTGCGGATGTGCGAACCGTCCACGTCGGCGTCGGTCATGATGACGATGCGCCCGTAGCGGAGCTTCGAGATGTCGAAGTCCTCGCCGATGCCGCACTGCAGCGCCTGGATGAGGATGCGGATCTCCTCGAAGCCGAGCACCTTGTCGATGCGCGCCTTCTCGACGTTGAGGATCTTGCCGCGCAAGGGGAGGATGGCCTGGTACTTCCGGTCACGCCCCATCTTGGCGCTGCCCCCGGCGGAGTCGCCCTCGACGATGTACAGCTCGGTCTT
>JAZBPO010000173.1:0-7517 GCA_036351675.1 Pseudomonadales bacterium | reverse complement strand
GTGGCCATGGGCCTCGCCATCGAGGAAAAGGAGCGCGAGAAGTGGGCCATCGAGTTCTACCGCCTGCTGTCCTCCTTCGACTACATGAGCTCGACACCGACGCTGTTCAACGCGGGCACGCTGCGCCCGCAGCTCAGCTCCTGCTACCTGACGACGGTCCCGGACGACCTCGACGGCATCTACGGCGCCATCCACGACAACGCCATGCTGTCGAAGTTCGCCGGCGGCCTCGGCAACGACTGGACGCCCGTGCGCGCCCTGGGCTCCTACATCAAGGGCACGAACGGCAAGTCCCAGGGCGTGGTGCCCTTCCTCAAGGTCGTCAACGACACCGCCGTCGCCGTCAACCAGGGCGGCAAGCGCAAGGGTGCGGTCTGCGCCTATCTCGAGACCTGGCACCTCGACATCGAGGAGTTTCTCGAGCTGCGCAAGAACACCGGTGACGACCGCCGCCGGACGCACGACATGAACACGGCCAACTGGGTGCCGGACCTGTTCATGAAGCGCGTCATGGAGGAAGGCGACTGGACGCTCTTCTCGCCTGCCGACTGCCCGGATCTCCACGATCTCACCGGCACCGCCTTCGAGGCGCGCTACGTCGAATACGAGCGCATGACCGAGACGGGCGAACTCACGCTCTACAAGCGTGTGAAGGCCGCCGACCTCTGGCGCAAGATGCTCTCGATGCTGTTCGAGACGGGGCACCCCTGGATCACCTTCAAGGACAGCTGCAACCTGCGCTCGCCGCAGCAGCACGTCGGCGTGATCCACAGCTCGAACCTGTGCACGGAAATCACGCTCAACACGTCCGCTCGCGACGAGATCGCGGTCTGCAACCTCGGCTCCGTGAACCTCGCCCGTCACGTGGGCCCGAACGGCCTCGACCACGCCAAGCTCGAGAAGACCGTGAAGACGGCCGTGCGCATGCTCGACAACGTCATCGACATCAACTACTACAGCGTCGACACGGCGAAGAACTCGAACCTCAAGCACCGCCCGGTCGGGCTGGGCCTCATGGGCTTCCAGGACGCGCTCTATGAGCAGCGCATCCCCTACTGCTCGCCCGAGGCCGTCGAGTTCGCCGACCGCTCCATGGAAGCGCTCAGCTACTTCGCGATCCAGGCGTCGAGCCAGCTCGCCGTCGAACGCGGCCGCTACGGCTCCTTCGACGGTTCGCTCTGGAGTCAGGGCATCCTCCCCATCGACTCCATCGCGATCCTGCGCGAGCAGCGCGGCGCCGACTTCATGAACATGGACACGGGCCGGACCCTCGACTGGGACGGCCTGCGCAAGACCGTGCGCACCAACGGCATGCGCAACTCCAACGTCATGGCCATCGCGCCGACGGCGACAATCGCGAACATCACCGGTGTCTCGCAGTCGATCGAGCCGACGTATCAGAACCTCTACGTCAAATCGAACCTGTCGGGCGAGTTCACCGTCGTGAACCCCTATCTCGTGCACGACCTGAAGGCGCGCGGGCTCTGGGACAAGGTCATGGTGAACGACCTCAAGTACTACGACGGCAGCCTGCAGGAGATCGATCGCGTCCCGCAGGAGCTCAAGGCGCTCTACGCCACCGCCTTCGAGGTGGAACCGCGCTGGATCGTCGAGGCGGCCTCGCGGCGCCAGAAGTGGCTCGACCAGGCGCAGTCGCTGAACCTCTACATCAAGGGCGCGTCGGGCAAGAAGCTCGACGTCACCTACAAGATGGCCTGGCTCTCGGGTCTGAAGACGACCTACTACCTGCGTGCCCTGGGCGCCACGCACGCCGAGAAGTCGACGGTCGATCGGGGCAGCCTGAACGCGGTCGCCAGTGCGGCGGCCACCGCGACGGTCGGTGCGACCGCCGCGCCGAGCGCCGCGATCGCGGCGGCGGAAGCGGCTCCGGTGCCGGCCGCCTGCTCGCTGGACGATCCGGACTGCGAGGCCTGCCAGTGACGGCGGGCTCGTTCACGGGCACCCACGAGCGCACCCGAGAGGGCGCGCTGCACAGGATCCATGGGAGAACTGCACAGTGCTGAGCTGGGACGACTACAACGAAGAGGCGGTCGCGGCGCCGCCGCCCGCGGCAACGCCGGCCGAGCCGAAGCCCGCAGCGCCGGCCGCACCGGTTCGTCTTGCCGAGGCCACACCCGCGCCGGCCGCACCGGCACCGGACGTGCGCGTGAGCGCCTACGACGAGCAGAGCGCCGTCGCGGCCGCACCGGCGGCGACGCCGGTCACCGACGGCACGCCCGCGGACAACATCGAAGCCGCCCGCGCCGCCCTCGCCGCCCTCGAGGACGACACGGAGAAGACCGGCGAGGCCTACGAACGCGTCACGGTCGACAAGAAGCGCATGATCAACGCGCGCGCCGACCTCAATCAGCTCGTCCCCTTCAAGTACGACTGGGCCTGGCAGAAGTACATCGACGGCTGCGCGAACCACTGGATGCCGCAGGAAGTGAACATGAACGCGGACATCGCCCTGTGGAAGTCCGAGAACGGACTGACGCCGGACGAGCGCGTCATCGTCAAGCGCTCCCTCGGCTTCTTCTCCACCGCCGACTCGCTCGTGGCCAACAACCTCGTGCTGGCGATCTACCGCCTGATCACCAACCCCGAGTGCCGCCAGTACCTGCTGCGTCAGGCCTTCGAGGAGGCGATCCACACGCACGCCTACCAGTACTGCATCGAATCCCTCGGCATGGACGAGGGCGAGATCTTCAACATGTATCACGAGATCCCCTGCGTGGCCCGCAAGGCCAGCTGGGGGCTGAAGTTCACGAAGGGCATCTCCGACCCGACCTTCCGTACCGGGACGCCGGAGCAGGACAAGGAGCTGCTCCGGAATCTGATCGCGTTCTACTGCGTGCTGGAGGGCATCTTCTTCTACTGCGGCTTCACGCAGATCCTGTCCATGGGCCGCCGCAACAAGATGACCGGCACCGCGGAGCAGTTCCAGTACATCCTCCGCGACGAGTCCATGCACGTGAACTTCGGTATCGACGTGATCAACCAGATCAAGCTGGAGAACCCGCATCTCTGGGACGAGGCGATGCAGCAACAGGCGACGCAGATGATCCTCGAGGGCACGCAGCTCGAGATCGAGTACGCGCGCGACACCATGCCGCGCGGCGTCCTCGGCATGAACGCGGCGATGATGGAAGAATACCTCAAGTTCATCGCCAATCGTCGCCTCGCGCAGATCGGCCTCGCCGAACAGTTCCCGGGCGTCGCGAATCCCTTCCCGTGGATGAGCGAGATCATGGACCTCAAGAAGGAGAAGAACTTCTTCGAGACCCGCGTCACCGAGTATCAGGTCGGCGGCGCTCTGAGCTGGGACTGATACGGAACCGCTCCACGCGCACCAACGCATGGCCGGACGGGCGCGGCCATGCGTCACCCGCAGGACGCCTCGAGGGGAACCGCTCCGGTGACCGCAGCGGGACTGCCGAGGGGGCGTAGCCCGATGGCAGAGAGGCCGACGCCGTGTCGCAGACCAAGCTGGATGGGGAAGTCGAAGTCGAGATCACGGAAGGACTGAGCGACGAGGAGGAGTCACTGCTCGAGGCCCTGGACGAGGTCGAGCAGACGATCGACGCGATGGGTCACGTGCTGGCCAGTCTCCGGGAGCAGCTCGCGGACCACCTGCAGGGCAGGCGGACCGGGCCGAGCCCCGTCCTCGACGAATGGCCGGAGGATCCGGAGCCACACCTGCACTGACGGCACTCATGGTGTCCGGGACGGCGCCCGCGGGCGCCGTCGTCGTTCTGCCGAACGCGCCGGCAGCGCGCGACGGCATTCGCGCGCAAGCGATCCAAAGTCGTGCGCTGCTCCGGTATGCTCCGCGCGCTTTTCGATCCCGACCCGCCTTGCGCTCTCCACCGCTCCGGACATGGGCAGCTCCGATGCGGTGACCGCGCGAGCGGATCGACCGACGAATTCCCGCTCAGCACACAGACAGGGAGGCACGACATGGTGCGCAAGACGGTCATGGCTCTGGCGCTCGTCGGCTCAGCCGCTCACGCGGACTGGCAACCGACCGGCGAACTCGGCTTCGTGAACACGACCGGCAACTCGGAGGCGAGCACGCTCAATGCGAAGCTCGCCGTCGAAGGGACCTTCGACAAGTGGACACACGAGGCGAGCATCCTCGCCGTGCGCGGCGAAGCCGACGGCGAGGCGAACGCCGAGCGCTACCAGGCCGCCGGAAGCTCGCACTACTCCCTTGCCGAGCGCCGCTATCTCACCGGCAACGGACGCTACGAGCGTGACGACTTCTCGCCCTTCGAGTATCAGGCCACGGCATCGGTCGGCTACGGCTGGTACGCGCTCAAGAGCGACCGGCAGGAACTGCTCCTCGAGGGCGGCCCCGGTGTTCGCCAGGCGGAACGCGCGAGCGGTGACGCCGACACCAACCTCATCGCCCGGGGCCTCGCCGACTACACCGTCCAGCTGACCGACACGACCGAGCTGTTCAATACGTTCCTGGTCGAAGCGGGCGAGGACAACACGTTCATCCAGAACGACTTCGGCATCGCCGTGAAGATCAACGCGGCCTTCTCCCTCAAGGCGGCCTACCAGGTCCGCCGGAACTCGGAGACGCCCGACGGGACGGAAGGCGTGGACACGCTGACCACCGTGAATCTCGTCTGGCAGCCCTGACCGAAACGGCCGCCGGCCTTCGAGGGCCGGTGGCCGAACCGGGGAAGCGGGCGAGCCTGCGCAGGACCTCGTCGATGCGCCCGGCACCGTCTCGCCTCCGCCCCGACGACAGCCTCGCGCGACCACGGACGAGGCGCGGACTCCCCTCGAAGTGCTGGCGGCTGCACACAGCAGGCTGCACCCTGTCGCCATTCATGTCCGCGCCCGCAGTCGCTGATACGACCGCCGACACCCGCGCGGCACCCGGGAGAGAGATCATGATCGAAGCGAACGAGACCTTCGAAGGCACCTGGCCCTGGGCGCCCCGCTTCTCCGAGGCCTCGGGCTTCCGGCAGCACTACGTCGACGAGGGCCCGCGCGACGGCGAGGTGATCGTCTGCCTGCACGGCGAACCGACCTGGGGCTATCTCTATCGCAACATGATCGGCGCCCTCGCCGAGGACTATCGCGTAGTGGTCCCGGACCACATGGGCTTCGGCAAGTCCGAGACGCCTCAGGACCGGTCGTACACGCTGCGCACGCATGTCGAGAACTTCGAGCGCTTCGTCGAGGATCTCGATCTGCAGGACATCACGCTCGTCTGCCAGGACTGGGGTGGCCCGATCAGCGGCGCCTTCACCGCCCGCAACCCGGAGCGCGTGAAGCGCGTGTTCATGATGAACACGCTCTTCGGCTACGGCGGTGGCCAGGCCGCCGGCGGCAAGACGCCCTGGTTCCAGTGGATCGAGAAGCACGAGGAAGCGGGCACGCTCGAGGGCATCCTCGGCGAGCTGGGCAGTACCGTGCTGTCCGTGATGAAGATCATCGGCTTCCAGAACACGGCGGCCGTCGACGACACCTGGATCCGTGCCTACTCCGCGCCCTTCCCGGATCGTGCGAGCTGCATCGGTGCCATCAACTTCCCTCTCGACGTGCACTACGGGCGCCACGTTCCACTCGTCATCGAGACCATGAAGACCTGCGATCTCGACAGGGTGAAGGCCAAGCCCGCCATGCTCGTGTCCGGCGACATGGACCGGGGTATCGCTCAGGACAACGCGATCAGCGACTTCCGCGGCCTCTACCCCGACGCGCCCGTGGTGAAGGTGAAGGGCGTCGGCCACTTCTGTCAGGAAGACATCCCCGACACGCTCGTGGCCCTGATCCGCAGCTTCGTCCAGGCCAATCCCTGATCAGACCGGCCGCGAGCGCATCGGCGCGACGTACCTGCGCGCACGCCAGCTTCACTCGGCGCCCGTCACCCTGACTCGCGACGCAACCGGAGCCGGCCATGAAACTCGAAGGACATCGCGTGCTCGTGACGGGCGGCAGCGCCGGGATCGGCCTCGAACTCGCCCGACGCTTCCTCGCCCGCGGTGCCCGGGTCGCCATCTGCGGCCGTGACGCCGAGCGTCTAGAAGCCGCTCGCCGGGAACTCGGCGAGGTCGAGACCATCGTCAGCGATCTGGCGGACCCCGCGTCGCCGCAGGCGCTCGCCGCAGAGGCGGGAGCGCGACTCGGTGGCCTGTCGATCCTCGTGAACAACGCGGGCGTGCAGAAGCGCTACGCCCTGCCGACCTCGTCGCCGGAGCAGATCGCGGCCGACGCCGCCTGGGAGATCCAGGTGAACCTCACCTCCCTCGTCGCCCTCACGGGCGCCTGCATGCCGCTGCTGAAGACCGCGCCGGAGGCCGCGATCGTCAACGTCTCCTCCGGCCTTGCCATCACCCCCAAGGCCAGCTCCGCCGTGTACTGTGCGACCAAGGCCGCGGTGCACAGCTTCTCGCAGGCCCTGCGCGACCAGTGCGAGGACGAGGCGCCGACGATCCGCGTGTTCGAGATCCTGCCGCCCCTCGTCGAGACCGCCATGACCGAGGGTCGCGGCGGCGGCAAGATCAGCGCCGCCGCCTGCGCCGAGGAATCGATCGCCGGCATCGAGCGCGATCGCCACGAGATCCGCGTCGGCAAGACGAAGCTCCTCGCGCTGATCCACCGCCTCGCGCCGCGCGTCGCCGCCGGGATCCTGCGCGACGGCTGACGCCGCCGCGACGCGGCGGCGGCCGGAGCGCCTCAGGGTTCGAGCGGGAAACTCGCGATGCGATCGCCGTGGGCGCTGCCGAGATAGAGCTCGTCGTCGACCTTCAGCGCCACCGTCGTGTAGCCCATGGGCGGGCCTTCGCCTCGCAGCACGATTTCGGTCACGAGGCTTACGGGGTCGGCGCGAACGATCTCGTAGGGCAGCAGGCAGGGTCCTTCCGTGACCGCCGCGCAGGTCTGCCCGAGCGGGTCGTGCTGGTGCGACGCCACCCAGAGATCACCGTCCGCGTCGACGGTGATGTTGTCGGGCTGACGTACGTCGAAGGCCCCATCGACGGCGCCGGTCTCGCGGTCGATGCGCACCGTACGGTTGCCGAGGTAGACGTTCACGAACACCTTGCGCTCGTCGGGGCTGAGGGCGATACCGTTCGGCATCAGCTGATCGGAACCGCCGAGCTTCGAGAAACCCGCGCCGGGCTGCCACGCCCAGACCCAGCCGAGATTCTCGCCGGCCTGATAGCGCGCGACGATCGTCTCGAAGGGCGTCGACTTGTCCCACATGTGCGTGACGAAGAAGCCGCCATCCGCGAGCCCGGCGACGTCGTTGATGAAGGGGTCCCCCGGGGGCAACGCACAGCCCCGCCAGGCGAGCGCCCAGACGCCGTCGTCCGCGTACAGCTCGAAGAATTCGACCGCCTCGCGCAGACCATGATTGACCACCAGCAGCGCATGCGCGCCGTCCGAACGGGTGACGAGATCGATCCCGTGCGGGCTGAAGGCGTCGATGTCCGGCGCCACGCAGTCGGCGTCGCCCCAGCGTGCGCCCGCCCCGGACCAGTCGATGGCGATCT
>JAZBPO010000172.1:0-6776 GCA_036351675.1 Pseudomonadales bacterium | reverse complement strand
GTGGTGTGACGAGTACTTCTACCTCGGCCACCGCAAGGAGCACCGGGGCATCGGCGGCGTGTTCTTCGACGACTGGACCGAAGGCGGTTTCGACCAGGCCTTCGCCTTCACCCGCAGCGTCGGCGACCACTTCCTGCCCGCCTACGTCCCGATCCTCGCGCGACGGAAGGAGACGCCCTACGGAGAGCGGGAACGCGATTTCCAGCTCTACCGCCGCGGCCGCTATGCCGAGTTCAATCTCGCCATCGACCGAGGCACCAAGTACGGCCTGCAGTCGGGCCGGCGCATCGAGTCCGTGCTCGCGTCACTGCCGCCGCTCGTGTCGTGGAAGTACGACTGGCATCCGGAGCCGGGCTCCCGGGAAGCCGACCTCTACGAGCGCTTCATCCAGCCTCGCGACTGGCTCGGCGAAGCGTCCGGGACCTGACGCCGGTGCGGGTGCGCCGCGGCTTTTCCACATTCGTTGTGGATAACTCTGGGGACAAACGGCCCCGAGCCGCAGGAATGCGCACCCGGACCGAGCTGGTCACAAACTGTTCAAACGGCGCCGTGCGCGCAATTGATCAATAAAAACAGACACCTGGGATTCAGATGGAGAAACGACATCAAGTCTGTCCAGAGCTGCCGACCGCTCCGTCACGCATACCGGCGCCTTGTGCATAAGCGGCGGCGCGTGTCCAGTCTCCACCGCTCCCGCAGCAGCGACAGCGCTCCTCCGGCCCCGAACACGCGGCAGGCGGGGCGCTTCGCGGCACCGGCTGGCGCCGCCCGAAGCCCGGCCGGCGCGAACCCGGCCCCCGCCGCGGCGGCGCCGCGCGAGCGGTCGTCCAGGCCTTGTCCAGCCCGACCCCGGCGGCCCGCTCAGCTCTCCGCCTCTGCCGCACCACCCCGCGCCCACGCATCGGCCGTACGCCAGACCCGCAACAGGTTTCCGGACAGCACCTTCGCGATCTCGGCGCGCCCGTAGCCGCGCGCGAGCAGACCCGCGACGAGGTGCGGATAGGAAGCGACGTCCATGAGGTTCTCCGGCAGCGTGTCGCCGACACCATCGAAGTCCGTGCCGATGCCGACCGCATCGATGCCGGCGAGGCCGACGATGTGATCGAAGTGGTCGAGTACCTCCTCGAGCGTCGCCCGTCGGAAGGGTCGCGTCGCGGCACGCTCGGCGAGCCAGGCGCGGGCCGCCTCCGAATCCCGCGCCTCACCGCTCTCGCGAAGCCACTGCTGGAAGGCGAAGCGTGCGGCCTCCTGCGAGCGCCGACTCTCGAGGGAGATGAAGGTCGAACCGAGGTTCACCATGATCACCCCGCCCTGCGCGCCGATGGCGCGGATGAGTTCGTCGTCGAGATTGCGCTGGAAGCCCGGCACGAAGCGCCGCGCGGAGGAGTGCGAGGCGATGACGGGCACGGCGCTCAGCTCGAGCACCTGGCGCGTCGCGCGATCGGAGAGGTGGGAGACGTCGACCATGATGCCCGCGTCGTTGAGGGCACCGACCATCTCCCTGCCGAGCGGTGACAGCCCCTGCCACTGTTCGTTGATGTCGTAGGAGGAGTCGGAGAGGGCGTTCGAACGCGAATGGGCGAGCGAGCAGTAGCGGATGCCGCGCGCCGCCCAGCGCGCCGGCGCTTCGACGTCGCGCATGGGGCCACAGTTCTCCATGCCCATGGGCAGCGAGATGCGGCCCGCGCGCCAGTTGGCGACGACCTCGTCGGGCGAGCGCGCGAGGCCGAACTTGTCCGGAGCCCGCGCGACGATGGACTCGACGTGATCGATGAGCCGCAGCGCGAGCGCGTCGCCCTCGCCCGCCGCGTCGACGTCGGCCGGGATGTAGATGGACATGAAGGGGGAGTCGAGACCGCCGGCGACGGCGCGCGGCCAGTCGAAGTCGCCGCCCTCGGTCGCCACCGTGACGTCGACGTAGCCGTTCTCGACGCGATAGGGCACGTCGATGTGCGTGTCCACGATGATCGTCGAGGCGGCGATCTCGCGCGCCTCGGGCAGCCAGGCGCGGATGTGCTCCGGCAGCGCCGCTGCTCGCTCGCCGAGGCCTTCCCCATAGCCCGCAGCGTGAGCGCTCTGCGCAACCGACGGCGCCGCGTCCGGAGCCTCCGGCGCAGTGCTGCCGACGCATCCCGCGGCCAGGATGGACAGCCCGAGCGCGCATGTTAGAGTCCTGTGAAGCATCCGAGTCTCCGCCGTGATCAGTGGCCGTGGGTGCGCCAGCGGCGCGCACGGTCCGGTGAGGCTAGGGTCTCCCGGACTGGAAGCCAAGCTGCCTTGACCCCTGCTCCATCACCGAGGGCCGAGAACGACGGGCGCTCCGCGCCCTCGCTCGCCGAGGCGCTCGCCCCGGTCGCGCTCATGGTCACGCTGCTCGGCTGCTCCGTCGCGGCGTTCGGTGAGGACTCCTCCTACGGACCGAACCAGATCGCCCTGATGATCTCCGCGGGCCTCGCCGGCGTCATCGGCCTGCGCCATGGCCATCGCTGGGAGGACCTCGAGGACGGCATCGTCGCGTCGATCAGCGTCGCCCTGCCGGCCGCGCTCATCCTGCTCACGGTGGGCGCTCTCATCGGCACCTGGATTCTCGCGGGCACCGTCCCCTATCTCATCGTCCTCGGCGCCACGCTGCTGACGCCGGAATGGTTCTACCCGGCGTCCTGTCTGATCTGCGCCCTCGTCTCGATCAGCATCGGGAGTTCCTGGACCACGGCCGGCACGCTCGGCGTCGCCCTCATGGGGTCGGCTCAGGCCATGGACATGTCGCCTGCCATGACCGCCGGCGCCGTCATCAGCGGCGCCTACTTCGGCGACAAGATGTCGCCGCTGTCCGACACCACGAACCTGGCCGCCGCCGTGAGCCGCGTGAATCTCTTCGCTCACATCCAGAACATGCTCTGGACCGCCGCACCGGCGATGGTCGTGGCGCTGCTGGTGTTCTCCTTCGCGGGTCGCGCGGAGGGCGCCGCCGACCTCGGCATGTTCGAGACGCTCCGCGCGGAGCTCGAGCAGGAATTCGACCTCACGGTGCTGACGCTGCTGCCGCTGGCACTGCTGCTGTATCTGTCCGTGCGCCGCTATCCCCCACTGCCGGTCATCGGCCTCGGCGCCCTGGTCGGCGGCGTCGTCGCGCTCGCGCTGCAGTACGACGCCGCCCTCGCCCGTGCGCCTGACGGAATCACCGGCTGGGCAGGCGCCGCCGCCGGCGTCTGGATCGCCCTCTTCGGCGGCTACGAGACCGCGAGCGCCCTGCCCCAGATGGCCGATCTGCTGAATCGGGGCGGCATGAGCAGCATGCTCAACACGGTCTGGCTCATCCTCTGCGCCATGGTCTTCGGGGGCGTCATGGAGCGGACCGGCCTGCTCGAGCGCCTGGTCGCGGATCTCCTGCGCCTGGCGCGCGGCACCACGAGCCTGCAGCTGACGACCCTCGGAACGGGCATCACCACCAACGTGCTCGCCGCCGATCAGTACATGGCCGTGGCCATTCCGGGTCGGCTCTACGAACGCGCCTACCGCGATCGCGGCCTGCACACGCTGAACATGTCGCGCACGCTGGAGGACGGCGGCACGCTCACTTCTGTGATGATTCCCTGGAACACCTGCGGTGCGTACATGTCGGCGACGCTCGGGGTCGCGACGTTCACCTACCTGCCCTGGGTCGTCTTCAATCTCGCCTCCGTCGGCTTCTCGATCCTCTGGGCCTTCACCGGAACGGGCCTGGTACCGCCGGAGGACGACGACACGTCCGCGATCCAGGGGAGTCCTGCATGAACGTACGCGAACTCGCATCCGGCCTGCGCTTTCCCGAGGGCCCCGTCGCGCTGCCGAACGGGGACGTGCTGCTCGTGGAGATCGCACGCGGCACGCTCACTCGGGTCGCGGCCGACGGCACCGTCAGCGTCGTGGCCGAACCCGGCGGTGGGCCGAACGGCGCCGCCATGGGGCCGGACGGGTCCGTCTTCCTCTGCAACAACGGTGGCTTCGTCTGGCACGAGCGCGACGGGCGCCTGTTTCCGGGCGAGCAACCGCCCGACTACTCGGGCGGTCGCATCGAACGCGTGGACCTCGCGACCGGCGACGTGGCGGTCCTGTACACGGAATGCGATGGCGTAGCGCTGCGCGGTCCGAACGATCTGGTGTTCGACGGCGAGGGCGGCTTCTGGTTCACGGATCACGGCAAGAACCGGCCCCGTGACCGCGACCGGACCGGCGTGTTCTACGCGCGCGAGGACGGCAGCCACATCGAGGAGATGATCTTTCCGCTCGAGGGCCCGAACGGCATCGGCCTTTCGCCCGCGGGCGATGCGCTCTACGTCGCCGAGACCCTGACCGGCCGCTGCTGGGAATGGGAACTCGCCGCGCCCGGCAGGCTGAAGACGCAGCGTCGGGACCGCCCGGACGGCGGCCGCCTCCTCCCGGCGCCGCCGGGGCATCTCCTCTACGATTCGCTCGCCGTCGACAGCCTCGGGCGTGTCTGCGTGGCCACGCTCGTCCAGGGCGGGATCACGGTGATCGATCCGAAGGCCGGAACGGCCGAACTCCGTCCCTTCGACGACGTGCTCACGACGAACATCTGCTTCGGCGGTCCGGAGCTCCGGACCGCCTACGTGACACTGTCGACGACGGGTCGGCTCGTCGCGACCGAATGGGACGCGCCGGGCGCGCCGCTCGCGTACCTCAACCGCTGAGCCGCTGCAGCAGATCCACGAGGCGATGGCTGTAGCCGGTCTCGTTGTCGTACCAGGCGAGGACCTTGAGGTGACGCCCGTCGACGACCAGGGTGGACGGCGCATCGACGATCGACGAACGCCAGTCGCCGACGTAGTCGATGGAGACCAGCGGTCGCGTCTCCACACCGAGGATGCCCTCCAGCCGCCCCTCGGCCGCTTCCGTGAGCGCCGCGTTCACCGCGGCCGCGTCCGTCACCTGCTTCAGCTCGAAGGTGCAGTCGGTGATCGACGGGCAGGTCACGGGCACGCGGATAGCCAGCCCGGACAGGTGCCCCTCGAGGTGAGGAAAGATGCGTCCGAGAGCCTTGGCGGCGCCCGTGGTCGTGGGGATCAGCGAGCTGAAACCGGCCCGGCCCCGACGCAGGTCCGACGCCGGGCCGTCCATGACCTTCTGCGAGGGCGTGACGGCGTGGACCGTGTCGATGGATCCGCGAGCGATGCCGAACACCTCGTCGAGGACACTGACGACGGGCGCCACGCAGTTCGTCGTGCAGGATGCGCCGCTGACGGCGCGCTGCCGAGCAGGATCGAAGGCATCGTCGTTCACGCCCACCACGACGTTCGGGATCTCGGCGTCACCGACCGGTGCGCTCACGATGACGTGGCCGATGCCGTGGTCCAGATAGGGCTGGATGGCGGCATGGCTCTTGAACCTCCCCGAGCATTCGAGCAGCACGTCCAGGTCCTCGGCCCAACCCGCCGCTTCCAGGTCCTGTCCGGAGGTGAAGGGAATGCGACCGTGCCGGGGGCCGGAGCGCACGATCAGGTCGTCGTCCTCCGCAGCGAGATCCACGGACAGGCGCCCGTGGACGCTGTCGAAGGTCGCGAGATAGGCGGCCGCGGCCGCATCCATGCCCGGGTCGTTGATCTGCGCGAGCTGCCAGTCAGCGGGCAGGTCGGTGCGCGTCGCGAGCTGTCGGAACACCAGCCGCCCGATGCGTCCGAAGCCGTTGATGCCGATCCTCATGCCGTGGTCTCCAGGTCCGGTGTGCCGAAGGAAACAGCGAGGGTGTTTCCCTAAGATGCAGCACTGATGACAGCACAGACCCGGAGCATCAGGCCGTGCCCCAGATCAACCGCGATGGTGTCGCCATCCACTTCGAGGCGCGGGGCGCAGGCCCGGTCGTCCTCTTCACGCACGGCTACTGCGCGAGTGGCCGCATGTGGGCGCCGCAGCTGGAAGCGCTCTCCTCGCGCTTCCGCGTCGTCGCCTGGGATCTGCGCGGCCACGGCGCCTCGGACTCGCCGGAGGACCCAGACGCCTACTCCGAGGCGCTCGCGATCGCGGACATGGAGGCGGTCCTCGACGCCGCCGGCGCGGGCGCGGCGCCTGCCGTGATCGCCGGCCATTCGCTGGGTGGCTACCTTTCCCTGGCCTTCCAGCAGGCCCACCCGGCGCGCACCCGCGCGCTCATGCTGTTCAGTACCGGACCCGGCTACCGCCGGGACGATGCGCGCGCGGGCTGGAACGCCTACGCGGAGAAGCAGGCGCGCCGCTACGAGGAACGGGGCCTCGCCGCCGTCCCCGACGGTGAAATGACCGCCGGCGCAGGCCATCGTTCCGCTCGAGGCCTCGCCCTCGCCGCGCGCGGAATCCTCGCGCAGCGCGACGCGCACGTGATCGATGGTCTCGACGCCGTGGACGTGCCGACGCTGATCCTCATCGGCGCGCGCGACGAGCGCTACTTCGCCGGCACCGACTACATGGCCGCGAAGATCCCCGGCGCGCGCAAGATCCTGATCGAGCAGGCCGGCCATGCGGTCAATCTGGAGCAGCCGGAAGCCTTCGATGCCGCCCTCCTCGACTTCCTGGAGGCGCTCCCGACGTCCTGACGAGGCGACTGGCAGCGCGAGCCGAGTGCGGTACACTCCGGCTCCGGAGCAGCCACGTCCGGCCCGCCGCGCCACCCGAAGGAGGCATCCCCTTGCGACGACTTGCCGCAGCCCAGGATGACGATCAGAGCGAGATCGATCTCACGCCCATGCTGGACGTGGTCTTCATCATGCTCATCTTCTTCATCGTCACGGCCACCTTCCTGAAGG
>JAZBPO010000171.1:0-25551 GCA_036351675.1 Pseudomonadales bacterium | reverse complement strand
CGATGTGCTCGTACACCGCGGGATGCAGCAACACCGATGCGAGTTCTTCGAGATGACTGGTCCGGAGGGGTTCGAAGCTCAGCGAGAGCGACATGAGCGGTTCCCGCGGTCTAGCGCATAGCTTGTTCGGCGGCGCGGAGCGCCGTCCGAACGAAGCGCTTGTTAGCCGTCACCGTCATTCGCCTTGGTGCGCTTGTGCAACTTTCCACCTATCGCGAAGTGCTCAAGATCATGGGCAACGTAGCGCTTTGCACCGGCATCGATTCCTCGCGCGCTTTCGTAGTTTCCGTCCCAGACTGCCACGCGATCGAGCGGATCATCGTAGTCATTGGGGTACTCGAGGAAGTCATAGATCGCGACTACCGAGCGAGGAGCCAACTGCCCTAACTTCGGCTCAGGCGGGTTTTCGTCGATCGAAACCCCATAGGCCTCCACCTCCGCGGAAGCCTTTTTCGCAGCCTGATCCAGTGATTTCTCGGAATCCCAGTCGTCGATCCCGTAGAAGAACTGCGGGGGGAGAGCCTTCCGCCCCCCCGTCTCGGGATCTTCGATCGAAAGTGCATCGTAGAGTTCGTGCCGGGCTCTCTCCGACTCAAGCTGGTACGCCTGCGCATAGTCGGAATCATGGATTAGGTCACCAAGTTCTACAGCGCGTCGCAGCAACCGTGCTGCTCGCACCCAGATGACACGGTTGTTGTTCTTATCCCTCAACAGCTGGATCGTCGTGTCAAACGCAGCACTGGCGCGCTGGAGCATGATCTCCGAAGTGGCACGCGTGCGCTCCTCAGCGATTTTGGTTCGATCTCTCGCGAAGGTAAGGATCGCAATGAGCACACCAGCGCTGATGGCGATTGCGGGTACAAGCGAGAAGTTCGCTGTCCGCCCGCACTTTTGGACCAAGCAAAGGACTTCAGCTGCCGTAGACATAGAGGCGACGGCGAGCACGACGACGACGACGCTCGTGAGCGAAACGATAAGTGCCGTGGCTTGGCGATCAGTCATCGTGACGGCTAACGCAGAGGCTGTTCGGTGGCGCACAGCGCCATCCGAACCAGCCGCCTGTTAGGCGGATTCGTGAAACGCCGAGTGAAAGCGGATCTTTCCATCTGGCAGCTGACCCTCGAAAAGCTTGATCATGAAGTTCTCAGCTGGCTCACCCTCAGGAGCGTGACCGGGCACCACCACAAAGCCGAATCGCTCGTAGTAGTTGGGATCTCCCGTGAGCACGCAACCGGCGGCCTTGTTCGCTGCAAGCTGCCCCAACGCCCGTTTCACGAGCATGCTTCCGATACCAAGACCCTGGAACTCGGGAAGCACTGATACGGGACCTATCGCGAACCACCCGGCGTCGCCTCCGTCCGGATAGGCAGGAGAGACGGCAATGTGACCAACGACGACGCCGTCGCGATCGGCCACAAGCGAAAGCTCCAGCGCTCCTTGAGACCGTAGCAGCGAAGGAAGTTCGTGCTCGTCTCCTGCGGCAAACCACATCCCGTCGAACGCAGCTTTGGTAACCGAACGGATTGCTTGACGATCCTTCGCTGCTTCGAGCCGAATGATGGGATCGCGCATGAGAGCCGCCTAACAGTTATTCATCAGACGTCTCGTGAGCCGGATATCTGCGCGTCCGTGTATCCGAATATCGGCGCGTCCCGTGAGCACGAGTTGAGCAGATGGAATGGTGGTTGTCCGATAGCTGTTGGCTATCGAGCCCTGGGGAGGTCGGCATGTGTGCGGGGACCTTGTGTGCCTCGAGGGCAAGAACTCCTTCCACCGCGGGTAGGCGGCGCTCCTGCGCGTCATCTGCCTCGATCGCATCCTTCGATCACTTGCCCTGAAAGCTAGCTGAGGCACATCGAGCCATCCAGTCCGATCAAGGATCGAACTGTCTCGAGGCTGATTCCGGAGTGGGCCTTCAGAGGATCTTTCGCCCCAGCGCCGACTCGATCAGCCACACCCCCAGCCGCCCCGTCTTGTTCGCGTAGTCCAGCGTCGGATTGAGCTCGACCAGCTCCATCCCCAGCAGCTTCCCGCTCTCCGCGGCCGTCTCGCAGATCAGGTGGCTCTCCCGCAGGTTCAGTCCGCCCGGCACAGGGGTGCCGGTCCCGGGTGCATCGTCCGGATCGACGCCGTCCAGATCGAAGGAGAGGTGGACGCCGACCGTTTCGCGGCTGACCCGCTCGAACGCCTCTGCCACGCACGCACTCGTCCCGCGTCGATCGAGCTCGCTCATGGTGTACACGCGGATGCCCGTCTCGCGCACGAGCGGCGCTTCCGTCGGGTCGATGTCGCGGGCGCCGATCACGGCTACGTCCTCGGCGCGTAGTGCCGGGCCGTCGCCGGCCAGGCTCGTGAGCGACTCGGGGCCGTGGCCGAGCAGCGCCGCGAGCGGCATGCCGTGGATGTTCCCGGAGGGACTGGAGTCGGGCGTGTTCATGTCCGTATGCGCGTCGACCCATACCACGCCGATCCGCTCGCCGCGCTTCCTGTAGAATCGCGCGAGGCCCGAGATCGTGCCGATGGCCTGGGCATGGTCCCCGCCCAGCACGAGCGGGAAACGGCCCGCTTCGCAGTCCGCCTCCACCTTGTCGGCGATGCGGGCACAGAGCTTCGCGATCACGGGCAGGAAGCGCGCGCTGGTCTCACCCTGCTGATGCTCGTTCGCGCCCTCGGCGGACTCCGGATCGAAGCTCACCACCTGATCGACGCTGTGGCCGAGTCGCTCCAGCGCGGGCACGAGGCCGGCGACGTGAATCGCCGAAGGACCCATGTCGGTGCCGCGGCGGCCGGCGCCGAGGTCTAGATGCACGTTGCTGATCGAGACGTTCATGGAGCGCTCCGGGTGGGGCAGCGCCGGCGCTGCGCGGATCGCGGTGCCGGAAGCGAAGACGGCGCCATGGGGCGCCGTCTTCGTGGTGCGGATCGCCGGCCCGGTCAGGCCGGCTGGAGAGTCACTTGGCCTTGGCGGCCTGACGCTCCTTCGCTTCCTTGATGACCTCTTCGGCGACGTTCGCCTGGCAGGCCGAGTAGTGCGAGAACTCCATGGAGAACTGGCCGCGGCCGGAGGTCATGGTCCGCAGGTCACCGATGTAGCCGAACATCTCCGCGAGCGGCGCGTCGGCCTTCACGCGGATACCGGTCGGGCCCGGCTCCTGCGACTTGATCATGCCGCGGCGGCGGTTCAGGTCCCCGATCACGTCACCGACGTGATCGTCGGGCACGAACACGTCGACCTTCATGATCGGTTCGAGCAGCTGCGGACCGGCCTTCGGCATGGACTCGCGGTAGGCCGCCTTGGCGGCGATCTCGTAGGCGATGGCCGAGGAGTCGACGGGGTGGAAGCCGCCGTCCTTCAGCGTCACCTTCACGTCGAGCATCGGGTAGCCGGCGAGCGGACCCTGGTCCATGGAGACCTTGAAGCCCTTCTCGACGGCCGGCCAGAACTCGCGTGGCACGTTGCCGCCGGTGACCTTGGACTCGAACTCGAAGCCCGAATTCGTCTCGCCCGGCTCGATCGAGTAATCGATCTTGGCGAACTGGCCGGAACCACCGGTCTGCTTCTTGTGCGTGTAGGAGTCGTCGATCGCCTTCGTGATCGTCTCGCGGTACGCCACCTGCGGGCGGCCGACCTCGACCTCCACGCCGTGCGTGCGCTTGAGGATGTCCACCTTGATGTCGAGGTGGAGCTCGCCCATGCCCTTGATGATCGTCTCGCCGGACTCCTCGTCGGTCTCGACGCGGAAGCTCGGGTCCTCGGCGATCATCTTGGAGAGGGCGACGCCCAGCTTGTCGACGGCGGCCTTGTCCTTCGGCGAGATGGACATCGAGATGACCGGGTCCGGGAACACCATCGGCTCGAGCGTGGCCGGGTGATCCGGATCGCACAGCGTGTGGCCGGTCTGCGTGTTCTTCATGCCGAGCAGGGCGACGATGTCGCCCGCCTGCGCGGACTCACGCTCCTCGCGCGAGTCGGCGTGCATCTCGACGATGCGGCCGATGCGCTCGGTCTTGCCCGTGAAGGTGTTGAGGACGTTGTCGCCCTTCTTGATGCGCCCGGAGTAGATGCGCGTGAACGTGAGCGCGCCGAAGCGGTCGTCCATGATCTTGAAGGCGAGCGCGCGCAGCGGGCCGTCGGGGTCGACGATCGCGAACTTGCCGGTCTCGTTGCCCTCGAGGTCCACCTCGGGCTGGGGCTCGACTTCCGTCGGGCTCGGCAGGTAGTCCACCACGCCGTCGAGCACGAGCTGCACACCCTTGTTCTTGAAGGACGAGCCACAGAAGGTCGGGAACCAGTCGAGCTTGATCGTGCCCTTGCGGATGCAGCGCTTGAGGTCTTCCTCGCTCGGCTCCTCGCCGGACTCGAGGTAGGCCTCCATGAGGTCGTCGTCCTGCTCGAGGGCGGACTCGACGAGCTGCTCGCGGTACTCGGCGGCCTTCTCCTGGAGTTCCTCCGGGATGTCCTTGATCTCGTAGTTCATGGGATCGCCGGAGTCGTCCCAGACCCACGCCTTCATCTTCATCAGGTCGACCACGCCCACGAAGTCGTCTTCCTCGCCGATGGGCAGGGTCATGACGAGCGGACGCGCACCGAGCACGTCCTCGACCTGCTTCACGACGCGGTAGAAGTCGGCGCCGAGACGGTCGAGCTTGTTCACGTAGATGATGCGGGCCACTTCCGATTCGTTGGCGTAGCGCCAGTTCGTCTCGGACTGGGGCTCGACGCCGCCGGAGCCGCAGAACACGCCCACACCGCCGTCGAGGACCTTCAGCGAGCGGTACACCTCGATCGTGAAGTCGACGTGCCCGGGCGTGTCGATGATGTTGAAGCGATGGCCGTTCCAGAAGCACGAGGTGGCCGCGGACTGGATCGTGATGCCGCGCTCCTGCTCCTGCTCCATGAAGTCGGTGGTCGCCGCGCCATCGTGCACCTCACCGAGCTTGTGGATCTTGCCGGTGAGCTTGAGGATGCGCTCGGTCGTGGTGGTCTTGCCCGCGTCGACGTGGGCGAAGATCCCGATGTTCCGGTACAGCGACAGGTCAGCCATGGCTACGCTCTTCTCGGTCCTTCGAACCGCTCGTTGTGGTGAATGGAGGCGACGGGAGGGGACCGGGGATGGCCGGTGCGCTCCTTGTGCGCGTCGATCCGCATGATCGGATACGCACCAGCGCGGGAAGGAGTCACTCCATCCCGCGATCCGAAACGTAATGCCTTGAAATCTAAGGGGAACTTCGGACTGCTGGTCGCCAAGCGCGCGAATGATAGCATGCCGCGCCGCCGCGCGACATGCTTCGGCGAGGCCGCCCGGCGCGTGTCCCTGCGGTCGATCAGCCGCGCCCGACGGCCGTCGACAGGGCCTTCTCCTGAGCCTCGGTGACGAACTCGAGCAGCTCCTCCACCTGCTCCGGCTCGAGGCCCACACGGCGCGTCTCCTCGAACTCGGCGATCGGGAGATCCGGGTCGGGGCGCTGGCCGACGCCTCGTACGCGCAGCGCTGCATCCACCAGGCGCACGATGTCGAGCATGGTCTGCCCCTCGCGTGGCGCGAGGTCATGGTCGCGCGCGACCTCGGCATAGACCTTCGGCAGCCCCCAGCTCGAGATCACCTTGTAGCCGAAGTCGGTGTGCAGCAGATCGAGGAGCTCCGTCAGCACCCCGTCGTGGATCTCCTCGAGCTCGCCGGCGGCGGCCATCTCGTCGAGCACCTTGATGATGACGAGGCTGCCGAGGTCGTGGAGCAGGCCGCAGAGGAACGCCACTTCCGCTTCCTGCCGGGCGCCGCTCATCTCCGCGACCTTGCGAGCCGTGACGGCGGAGACCATGGAGTGCAGCCAGAGCCGGTTCATGGCGGCCGTCAGCCGCACGTCCCGGGCTTTGAAGGCCTGTTCCTGCGATGCCATCATGGCGACGGAGAGGACGCGCGAGATGCCGAGCCGCACCAGTGCCGGCCGCAGTTCCTCGGCGGGCTTCAGGCCCGCGAAGTAGGCCGTGTTCGCCTTGCGCAGGACCTCCGACGCGAGGCCCGCGTCCTTGATGATGAGTGCTTCCACCGCCGCCATGTTGGCGTCGGACTGGAGCAGCTTGTGCAGTTTGACCGCCACCGGGTTGAACACCGGCAGCTTGAAGTCCTGGTCCTGCACGCGCGCCTCGATGCGCTGCGCGAGGGTCCCTGCCATTGCACTGGTCATGCGCCGATCGCTCCGTCTACTCGACCGACGTCCTTGCAGCCGGCCTTGTGGGCAGTGTCCTCGATGAAGATCTCCAGCTCCGCGAGCACCACCGGCTTGAGGCCGAGGCGCTGGGTCTCGGGGAGATCCTCCAGCACCACGTCCGGATCCGCAGGCTGACCGACGCCTAGGAGGCGGCAGGCGGCATCGACGAGTCGGATGACGGCGAGCAGCGGCGGTGCGCTGCGTCGCGCGTCCTGCTCGTGGTCCCGCGTGACGTCGGCGTACATCTGCGGAAGTTCCCACGCCACGAGCACCTGGTAGCCGAAGTTCGTGTGCAGCGAGTCGATCAGCTCGTCGAGGAGCTGATCGGTCACGTCGGTCGCCTGTCCGTCGCGGATGAGCTCGTCCATGACCCGGACGATCACGAGACTGCCGACGTCGTGCAGCAGGCCCGCGAGGAAGGCGTGTTCACGTTCGTCGCGCAGGCCCGCCTTGTCGGCGATCCAGCGGCCGGCCATGGCGGAGATCATGGAATGCAGCCAGAGGCGCTTCATGCGCGACTCCAGCATCGGGCTGCCGGCCTGGAACGCCTGCTCCTGGGCGGCGAGCATGACCACGTTCGTGACCTGCGCGGAGCCGAGCCTGACGAGGGCCTGCTTGAGGTCCGCGGACGCCGAGAGGCCCGAGAACAGCGCCGAATTCGCCACGCGCAGCACTTCGGCGGCGAGGCCCGGGTCCTTGCAGATCAGGCGCTCGACCTGGGACATGTCGGCCTGCTCGCGCAGCGACTGCATGACCTTCAGGGCCACCGGATTGAAGACGGGGAGGCGAAAGGAATCCGCCTCCACTCGGCGCTGTATGAGGGCGGCCAGCGAGCCGCCTACCTGCTCAGCCATGAAGGCCTCCAGTCAGTCTGCGGATTTCCTCGAGGGGGCGCGGCGTCTCGATGCGTGGCACCACGCGCGTGATCTCGGCAAGCGTCGTCGTGCCTTCCGCCGCCTTCAGCAGCGCGTCCTCGAGCAGTGTGGTCATGCCCGTCGTGTCGATGCTCGTACGGCGGATCTCGTAGGAGGGACGGCGGTTGAGGATCGCGTCCTTCACGAGTTCGTTGACGATGAGCAGCTCGTAGATCGCGAGCCGGCCCTTGTAGCCGGTCTGGTGGCAGTAATCGCAGCCCTCGCCGTGGACGAAGCTGCCGCCCTTCAGGTCGTCGGCAGCCATGCCCAGGCGGGCGAGGTCCTGTTCCGTCGGCTCGTAGGGTTTCGCGCAGTTGCTGCAGACGCGGCGCACGAGGCGTTGTGCCAGCACGGAGATGACCGTCGACGAGATCAGGAAGGTCTCGATGTTCATGTTCATGAGCCGCAGCAGGCCGCCGATCGTGTCTTCCGTGTGAAAGGTGGTCAGCACCTTGTGGCCCGTGAGTGCGGCCTGGATGGCGGCTTCGGCGGACTGCTGGTCCCGCACTTCGCCGAGCACGATCACGTCCGGGTCCTGGCGGACCATGTGCCGCAGTGACTCCGCGAAGGTGCGACCGATCTTCGGGTTCAGGGAGCACTGGGTGATGCCCTCGACGACGTACTCCACCGGCTCCTCGGCGGTGATGATGCTGCGGTTGTCGTCGTTCAGGTAATCGACGGCGCTGTAGAGCGTCGTGGTCTTGCCCGAGCCCGTCGGACCCGTGATGAGGACGACGCCGGACGGTGCGTCGAGCACCTCCATGCGGAAGCGCTCCGCGACCTTCGGCGTCATGCCCACCTCGTCGATGCCGAGGAACAGCCCCTTGCGGTTCAGCAGGCGCAGGCAGGCCGTCTCGCCGTGAACCGAGACGTAGAAGGAGGCCCGGATGTCGATGGTCTGACCGGTCGTCGGGTCGTGGAACTCGAGTTTGCCGTCCTGGTGCCGGCGTCGTTCCGAGATGTCGGCCTCGCCGAGCACCTTCAGGCGCGAGATCAGCGGCCGCGCCAGGTCCAGATCGAAGCTTCGGTAGAGCCAGAGCGTGCCGTCGCGGCGGAAGCGGACGCGCAGCGCGTCGTAGGTCGGCTCGATGTGGATGTCCGAGGTGTCGTGGGTGACGGCGGCGTGGAGGATCTCGTCCACGATCAGCGCGACTTCGCCGTCGGCGCCGGACTTGCCCGCGCGGCGCCGCTCGCTGAAGTAGTGGTGCTTCTGCGTCGCCGTGCGCAGCGCATCGGGGCTGCACACGGCGAAGCGGACTTCCCGGCCGAGGGTGCTCTCTGCGGCCAGGCGCAGGCTCGTGTCGTCCGGGTGCGGTGTCGCCAGCGTCACGACGTCGCCGTCCTTGCGGACCGGCAGCATGCAGTACTGCTCGCACCACTGCGGACTGAGCTCGTCGAGGAGTTCCTTCGGAATGCGGGAGTAGTCGGGTTCGATGTGCTCGATGCCGTGCTGCAGGGCGATCACGTCGAGGAGCCGCGCTTCGCTCAGGTGGCGCTGCTCGAGCAGCGCGTCGCGGAGTTCGCGCCGGCCCTGCGAGGCGCTCACCATGCGCTCGGCCTGCTCGAGCTCGCTCGGGGAGATCTCGCCGAGTTCCACCAGCAGTGCACCCAGCGAAATGGCGTCGCCGCAGCCCCGGAGGTGGTGCTCCAGCGTCGCCTGGTCGAAGTAGCCGAGCTCGAGCATGGTGTTCAGCAGCGTGCGGTGTTCGCGCAGGCGCGAACGCACGCGCTCGGCATGATCGAGCTGCGCCCGGGTGACCGCGCCGCGCTCGAGCAGCATCGTCGCGACGTCAGCGGCGGCATCCCGCGGCATGATCTTCGATTGGGCCGACATCTCGGTCGTCTCCTTGGAACCTTCGTCAGGGCCTTCGGCTCACGCCGTGACCTGATCCAGCGTTTCGAGCAGTTGCCGCTTCGTGAAGGGCTTGGAGAGGAACTCGACGCGATCCGTGTTGCCGAGCCGAGCCAGCGCCTGGGTACCGTCGTAGCCGCTCATCACCACCACGGGCAGGTCCGCGCGCTTCTCGCGCAGTTGGCGCACCACGTCGATGCCGTCGCCGTCGGGGAGCGTCAGATCGACCATCGCGGCGTTGAAGGTGTGCAGTTGCATCACGTCGAGGCGCCGTGCGAGATCGGCGCAGTCGCCGATCGCGTCCATGCTGTGGCCGGCCTTCTTTAGGAAGTTGCCGAGGAGGGAACGTACGAGAGGTTCGTCCTCCACGACGAGGATGTTCCCGGCTTCCATGGGCGCAGGCATGTGTTTCTCCTTGTGCAGATAGGGGACGGCGACGCGTTCGACGCCGGCACTGAGTCGGAACAGGAAGCGCAGACGCGTGCCGCAGCCCGGCGCCGTCTCCAGCTCGATCGTGCCGCCGTGGACGCGCATCATCCCGAGCGCGGCGGCGAGGCCGAGGCCGTGGCCGAGGCGCTTGGTCGTGAAGAAGGGTTCGAAGATCCGCTCGGCGGTCTCCGCGTCCATGCCATCGCCGTCGTCCTCGGCTTCGATGAACACGTAGTCGCCGGGGTCGACGCCATCCGCCACCACGCAGCGGGCGAGGGCGCGTTCGTCGAGGGTCACGCGGCCGGTGCGGACCACGATGGACTCCGCACCCGCCTCGACGGCATTGCCGAGCAGATTCAGCAGGATCTGCACGACCTGGATCGGATCGGCATCGGCGAGCGGCACGTCGTCACCGAGATCGATCTCCGTCGGGCGCGAGCGGGGATCGTTGCGGGTCCAGCTCTCGACCAGCTCCCGGGCTACGTGGTTCATGTCCACGGCCTGCGTCACGAAGGCGGCGCGGCCGGAGTACGCGAGCATCTGGCGGGCGAGGTCCGCGGCGCGCGCGGCGGCGTCGATGATGCCGTCGACGTCGGCCCGGACCGGGTGTTCCTGGCCGAGCTGGCTCGCGGCGAGCTCCGCGTTGCCGAGTACGGCGGTCAGCAGGTTGTTGAAGTCGTGGGCGACGCCGCCGGCGAGCAGACCCAGGCTCTCGAGGCGCTCCGCGGTCTGTGTCCGCCGCTCCAGGCGGGCCCGTTCCTCGGACTGGATCGCGAGCGCGGCGAGACTCGCGAGCGAGGCCGCGAAGGACTGTTCCTCGAGGGTCCAGCGGCGTTCGCCGCCCCGGTGCTCGATGCACAGCACGCCGAGCAGGCTGCCGTCGACGAGGATCGGTGAGTCCAGAAGCGCATCGACGCGGAGCTCGTCCAGATAGCCCCCGCGCAGTTCCCGTGTCGCCGCGTGCTGGTGCGCGTCTTCCGCGGCGATGGTGCGTTCGGTCTCCAGGGCGGCGAAGTACTGCGGCGCCTCCTCGCGGGTCAGGCGTCGGGCGAGCTGCGCCGGCCCGGGACCGAGCTCGTCGTACTGCGCGACCGAGTCGATGGCGTTCGCGCTCGCGTCGAAGCGCCAGATGCCGGCACGGGCGGCGCCGAGCGTGCGCGCACCGTCTGCCACGATCCGCTCGAGCACCGCCTCGCTGCGGTCCGTGCCGAGTTCCGGAGCGTGCATGAGCGTCTGCAGGACCTCGGCGTGCTGGCGCAGCATGCTTTCGCGGGCCATGCCCGCCCGTACCGTGCGCCGGCGCTGTTCGTGGGCGATCACGGCGACCGTCGCCGCGAACACGAGCTGCCAGCTCCAGAATCCCATGTCCGCGACGGTGCGGATCTCGCCGATCGCGAACCAGCTGCCGAGCGCGAGGCCTGCCAGGGGATAGAACCAGCGCCGCGTGGTGACGAGGAGACCGAGACCGAGGAGCAGGATCGTGTGATTCGTCGCGTTCTGTGCGAGGGGCTGCAGCCAGAGGTGTACGGCGGTGTTGATCCCGGCCAGCAGGGCCATGGCGGCGACGGCCCGATGGCCGAGCCGGTCCCGGCCGTGGCGATGCCAGAGCAGAGCGAGCGCGCCGCACAGGAAGGCCGTGCCGAGTGCGAGCACGACGAGCGGCTCGCGGACGGTGGCGGGCAGGAGCAACCAGTGGCCCAGGGCGATCGCCGCGTAGAGGGCGGTCAGGACCAGCGCCGCACTGGGCACGATCTCCGCCGACGTGCGTGCCAGCGCGAGCTCCGTGTCCTGGGGGGTGGGCTGAACGGCCATGGGCGTCCCTGCATGCCGCGAGGCGCGTGCGACACCGGACCATCCGGTGCCGCAGGGCGGCGCGTTGGTCCCTTGTCGGCAGGGACGGCGGGCCCTTGAGGGGCGCCGGGTGGGCGATCGGCCCCGTGGCGCGAGCGCCCCGGCATGACCGGCGACGGTTTGAGTTGCGCCGCGACGGAGCTATGCTCCGCGACCCCTGGCGCGGGTGGGTCTCTCCACGACTCCCGGGCGCCCTTCAGCACGTCCGACGACTCGGACCGTCCAAGAACGTTCTTCGGGAGAGCTCGATGTTCAAGAACCTCCTACCGGTGAATCGGGAACGCCATGCCGGTACCCGGATCCTGCCCAACCGCGATTTCCGCTTCGTGGCCGACAACCACGTCGCGGCCGTGACGCTTCACGAGTTCGGCCGCGCCGGCGGCACCTATCCGATCGTCTTCATCGAGGACAAGCAGAACGATCTGTTCCGCCCGGTGGCCCTGCTCGGTCTCGAGGTCGGGGAGAACCTCTTCGTCGACGCCGAGGGCAAGTGGTCGGCGCAGTACGTGCCCGCGATCATCCGCCGCTATCCCTTCGCGCTCGCCGGGCCGGACGAGCAGGACAACTATGCGGTCTGCATCGACGAAGGCGCGGACGTGGTCGGTGAGGATCCGGAGGGGCTGCCGCTCTTCGACGAGTCGGGCGAGCCGGCGGAGGCGCTGGAGAACGTCCGTCGCTACCTGAGCGAGCTGCAGCAGATGGACATGATGACCCGCACCTGCTGCGAGTTCCTCGCCGAGCACAACATGTTCACGCAGATGAACATGCGGCTGCGTGAGGGCGAGCAGGTACGCAACGTGGCAGGCTGCTACGTCGTCAACGAGGAGCGGCTGAACAACCTCTCCGACGAGCTGTTCCTGGAGATGCGCAGGCGGGGCTATCTCGGCGCCATCTACGCCCATCTGACCTCGCTCGGACAGATGGATCGCCTCGTGCGCCTGCGTCAGGCCGCGGCGGAGCGCGCCGCCGCCTGACCGCTCGGTCCGCGTTCGTTCCGTACGCGCCTCCGTCCGGTGGCGCGTACGGGCTCAGGCTGCGTCCTTCAGCGCCTCCAGCGCCTCCCAGTGCAGGTCGCCGAACACGCCGTTCGGGTTCACGGGCTGGATGCACACGTGCGAGGCGCCGGCGTCGAAGTGCTCCCTGATCCGGGCCTTGATCTGCTCGTCGGTGCCCCAGGCGAAGGTGGCGTCGACGAAGCGGTCGCTGCCGTTGTCGGCCAGGTCTTCCTCCGTCAGACCCATGCGCAGCCAGTTGTTGCGGTAGTTCGGCAGGCCGATGTAGATCGCCGCGACGCCGCGGGCGAGTTCGCGGGCCTTCGTCGGGTCCGTCTCCAGGATCACCTTCTGTTCCACGCAGAGCATGGGCTCCGGGCCCAGGATCTCCCGCGCCATGCGCGTGTGGTCCGGCGACGTGAAGTACGGATGGGCGCCGTCGCACTGCTCCCGCGCGAGCTCCAGCATCTTCGGACCGAGTGCCGCGATCACGCGCGGCGGCTTCTCGCCGGGCGGGAAGGCCGTGTAGGGGGCCGCGTCCATGCCCTCGAGGTACTTGCGCATGGTGGCCAGCGGCTTGCCGTAGGTGAGGCCGCGCACGCCCTCGACCAGTGGCGCGTGCGAGACGCCCATGCCCAGCAGGAAGCGGCCGCCGGACTGCTCGGCGAGTGTGTTCTGAGCGGCCAGGGCCACGCCCGGTTCGCGGTGATAGATGTTCGCGATGCCCGTGGCGATGTTCAGCGTGCTGGTGTTGGCGAGAAGCCAGGACGCGTGCGCCACCGGGTTGCGCCCGGTCGTCTCCGGAATCCAGAAGGTGCCGTAGCCGAGTTCCTCGATGCGCTTCGCGGCCTCCGCGGCCTGCGTCGCGGCCATGGTCTCCGTGAAGTACCAGACGCCGAGCTTGCCCGTATCCATGTTCGTCTCCTCTCCTCGGTCTTCGGAACGCCGAGCGCTCAGCGCGCGACGAAATTGCCCGGGCGACGCTCCGCCACGGAGCGGATGCCCTCGGCCGCGTCTTCCGTCTCGCGCAGCCACTGCTGCTCGCGCAGCTCGTGCTCCGTCGCCTTCGCGATCTCGTCCGCGAGGCCCGTGCGCAGCGTCGCGCGTACGGAAACGGTCGCCAGCGGCGCGCTCTCGGCGATCTCCTTCGCGAGTTCGAGGGCGGCGGTGCGGATGCTGTCCGTGGACTCCACGAGCACGTCCGCGAGGCCCCAGGCGTGGGCCTCCTCGCCCTTCACGCGGCGGCCCGTGTAGAACATGAGCGATGCCTTCTGCGCGCCGACGAGCCGGGGCAGGGTCACCGTGAGGCCGAAGCCCGGATGGATGCCGAGCTTGGCGAAGTTGGCGGCGAAGCGCGTCTGCGGCGAGGCCACGCGGAAGTCGGGTACGAGCGCCACCCCGAGGCCCCCGCCGATGGCCGAGCCCTGGATCGCGCCGACCACGGGCTTGCGGCAGCGGAACAGGCGCACCGCCTCTCGGTAGAGGAACTGGGTGGTGGTACGGAAGCCGTTGGCGCTGAAGTCGTCGTCGGCATCGTCGTCGCCGCTGCCGAAGTTGGCGCCGGCGCAGAAGTTCCTGCCGTCGGCGCAGAGCACGATCGCCCGGCAGTCCACGACCTCGTCGAGGCCGGAGAACGCGTCGGCGAGCTGCTCGATGAGCTTGTAGTCGAAGAAGTTGTGCGGCGGCCGCTGGATCTCCACCGTCGCGACGTTGCCCTCGAGATTCACGCCGATGTCGGCGAATTCCCGGCTCAGGACGTCGTTGGCCTCAACCATGGTGTGTTCTCCCTCAGCCCCCTGCGAAGCGGGCGTGGAGTCTAACACCGGCTCGCGGGCGCGTTGCGCGCCGCGGCGGCCCGGGTGTACAAGTCCGCAGCGCCGGTGAGTCCGAGGGAACCACTGAACGACACGTCCTTCCTCCGGCTTTCCTGCTCCGTCTGCAGCACGGCGTTTTCGCGAAGGTGGCTCCGGTACACGTCGCGCTGAGACGACGCAGCTGCCGACGCAGCAGGAAAGCCACTTCGGGCGGGCACTTTCGGCCCATGGGCCGCGTTCGCTACGGCCACGCCTGCAAGGGCAGCCTGCCTTCGCCTGGCGACGCGCCTTGCCGTCCGCGCCCGGATCGCTCCGCGGAGGGCTGGACGAGTTGTTCAGAGGTTTCCTACAGCCATGACCGACGCTCCCAGCACCGACCGCGGCGCCGCCCGCGCCGACGAGCCGCCCGCCGAGCGCGAGGCGAAGGTCCAGCTCGGCATCTGGGAACTGGCCTGGCCTTCGGTGCTGGCCAACCTGCTCTTCTCGCTGACCGGCGTCGTCGGCATCAAGGTCGTGGCGGAACTCGGCGCGCCGGCGGCCGCCGCCGCCTCCGTCGGCAACCAGGTCTTCTTCTCCATGCAGGCCGTACTCATGGCGGTCAGCGTCGGCACCACGGCGCTGGTGGCGCGCGCCTGGGGTGGCGACGACCGGGAGGAGGCCGCCCGGGCGACGCTCACCTCGCTCTTCCTCGGCGCCGGCTTCGCGCTCCTCATGATGATCCCGGGCATGGCTCTCGCCTACCCGATCGCCGGGCTCTTCGGCCTCCGCGCCGAGACGACGGAGCTCGCCGGCGACTTCATCTTCTGGCTCTCGGTGTTCAACGTCGCCTTCTCCGTGAACTTCATCATGAGCGCCGCGCTGCGTGCCGCGGGAGACGCGCGCACGCCGCTCTGGCTCGGCATCGCCACGAACCTGATCAGCGTCTGCGCGCTCTACGTGCTGGTGTTCGGCCTGTTCGGCTTCCCGGCCCTCGGCGTGAAGGGCGCCGCGATCGCCAACGGCTTCGCCTTCACGGTCGCCGGCGCCGTGTTCCTGCTGCTCTGGGTGAGCGGCCGCCTGTCCGTGCCCTATCATGGTTTCGAACTCGCCCAGGTGCTCGACGTCGAGCGCGTGAGGCGGCTGCTTCAGGTGGGCTATCCGGCGGCGCTCGAGCAGGGCGTTTTCCGCATCGGTTTCTTCGTCTTCCTCTGGGTCATCGGCAACTACTATGGCACTGAAGCCTTCGCGGCCTACGGCATCGGCGTGAACATCCTCTCGCTGTGCTTCGTGGTCGGCTTCGGTTTCTCCATCGCCGGCTCCACGCTCGTCGGGCAGAACCTCGGCGCCGGCGATGCGGTGGCGGCCACGGCGAGCGGCTGGCGCTCCCTGCGCTGGGCCATGGGCTCCATGGTGCTCATCGGCGTCATCATCATCGCCGCGGCGGAACCCATCGCCGCCTTCATGATCGACGACGCCGCGGTCATCCGATACACGGTCGTCTTCATCTACATCCTCGGTGCGGTTCAGCCGCTCATGGCCGTCGAGTTCGCCATCGGCGGTGCCCTGCGCGGTGCCGGCGACACGCGCTACCCGCTCAAGGCCACCATGGCGGGGCTCATCGGCATGCGTTGTCTGCTCGCCGTGGTCTTCGCGCTGCTCGCGCTTCCCGTCGAGTGGGTCTACGGCGCCCTCGTCGGCGACTACGCCATGAAGGCCGTCATGCTCACGCGGCGCTTCCGCTCCGGGCGCTGGCGGACCATGCTGGCTTCGGAGGACAGAACGGCCATGGCCTGATGCCGGAGCGACCGGATCTCGATCTCTACGTCGCCCATCTGCAGCGACGCATCGTCGGTGAGCGTCTCGAGGGCCTGCGCCTCGGCAGCCCCTTCGTGCTCCGCACCGCGGAGCCGGATCCGGCGCGCCTCGTCGGCCGTGCCGTGCGTGACGTCCGTCGTCTCGCCAAGCGCCTCGTGCTCGACCTCGAGGGTGAGTTCAACGTCGTCGTCCACCTCATGGTCACGGGCCGCCTGCACTGGAGGAGGACCGGGGCGGCGCTGCCGAGGCGCGGAGGTCTCGCCGCCTTCGACTTCGCCTCCGGCGCACTGACGCTCACCGAGTCGGCGAAGAAGAAACGGGCCTCGATCCACCTGTGTGCGGATCGCGCCGCGCTCGCGGCCTTCGACACGACGGGCATCGAGGTGACCTCGGACGGCTTCGATGCCTTCGTCGCGGCCCTGCGGCGCGAGAACCACACGCTCAAGCGCGCGCTCACGGATCAGCGCATCCTCCGCGGCATCGGCAACGCCTATTCCGACGAGATCCTCTGGGCCGCGCGCCTCTCGCCCATGAAACAGTCCGCGAAACTGACCGACGGGGAACTCGGCGCGCTGTTCTTCGCCGCGAATTCGGTGCTCGACGACTGGACGCGGCGGCTCGCCCTCGAGGCCGGGGACGCCTTCCCGGAGAAGGTCTCGGCGTTCCATGCGGAGATGGCGGTGCATGGCCGCTTCCGGCAGCCCTGTCGGCGCTGTGGCGCGCCGGTGCAGCGCATCGTGTTCGCGGAGAACGAGGCCAACTACTGGGCCGCCTGCCAGACCGGCGGCCGCCTGCTGGCGGACCGGGCGCTCTCGCGGCTCCTGCACGAGGACTGGCCGAAGCGTCTCGAGGACCTCGACGGCGCCTGATGGCTACCAGGGCCGGTTCCGGCGCAGCGAACTCGACGACAGATCGACCCGGAAGCGGTGCTCTGCCACGCCCTCGGCGAGGCGCGCGACCGAGTCCGGCAGATCGAGGTCCTCGAGGCCGAGGAAGGTCTCGTCCACCAGACGGCCGAAGACGAGGAAGGTGCAC
Source organism: Pseudomonadales bacterium (assembly GCA_036351675.1). Lineage (GTDB taxonomy): Bacteria > Pseudomonadota > Gammaproteobacteria > Pseudomonadales > Azotimanducaceae > JAZBPO01. Next base: position 8,660 of record JAZBPO010000171.1, on the reverse strand, counting down.
CCGTTCGCGGCGATGGTCTCCATGGCCGCGTCGCGCGCCACCGGATCGTCGCCGTAGTAGCGCGGCTCCGCGATGCGCGCGAGGGTGTCGACGCCGACCACGAACACGGCGCCCGGGAACAGTTCGGCCTTCTCCGCGAAGGTGGGGGCCGCCGTGAGCCAGATGATCGCCTCGGCGTCGAACAGGCGTGTGCGGCGCTCGATGTCGGCGTAGTTCAGCGGCGGCTTGTCGACGTTGCGCACGCAGATCTCGAACTCGGTCGGTGCGCCGACGATCTCCGAGGCGACGCGTGCCATCTCGAGATGGCCCTCGTGCACCGGGTTGAAGGCGCCCGGGAACACCGGGCGCCGGCGCGTTTCCCCGGGCGGCGCGTGGGCGAAGGTGTGGCGCGTGGCGCGAGCCCGGTCGTGGAGCAGGTTCTGCCAGTGCGGCGTGCCTTCGTGCCGCTCCTCGACGAGCATCTCGCTGTCACGCACCTCCGGCGTGCGGATGGTGCCCAGGCCCTTGCCCTCTGCCACGGCATTGAGCACGAGTGCGACGCAGACGGCTTCCTCTTCGCCACGCGTCCGCGCGCCGGCGTCGAGCACGAGCGACCAGAGGTGCGTGGCCGCCGCTGTCTGCAGCGCGACGTGGACACGGTGTTCGCCCCGCTTCGGGCGATTCGTGATCAGACTCGCGGTGCAGGCGACGCCGAAGCGCGCCCCCTCCGGATCGAGATGGCGCGCCCGCCGGTAGGCGGCCATGGCCATGGCGCGGGCCGTCTCCGGGTCGCAGGCACGATCCGGATCACCCCCGAGCCATTCCGTCAGGGCGTTCGGCGCGTAGGGGACGCGGGCCTCGAGGAGCGTGCGCGAGGCGCCCGGTACGGAGAGGAGCGCCTCGAGCGCGCCGCTGCCGCCGCCCGTGACCACCACCACGCCCGTGCCGGGGCAGTCGTGGAGCCGGGCCACGTCGCTGGCGCCGCGCAGGGAGGCGCCAGCAGGGCCGTCGCTCAAGGCCCGTCCTTGGTCGGCGGCAGCATGTCGAACATGCCCGTGCTGTCCGAAAGGTGCTGTTCGAGCCAGGCCGCGGCCCGTCGTTCGACGCTGCGGTCGAACACGGCGACGGAGATGTGGCCGCCCATGACCGTGTCGAGGGTCACGGGCACTTCCGCCTCCTGCAAGGCCGAGGCGAGCTGGCGTGCGTGTTCCACGTCGACGATCTGATCGAGGGAGCCGTGATAAAGGTAGACGGGCGGATCATCGCTGCTGACCCAGCTGATCGGTGAAGCCGCTTCCCAGGCCTCGGGCCGCTCGTCGAGGGAGCCGCCCACGAGCTGCACCACGAGCCGGCTCTCGGGATCGAACAGCTCGAAGCTGGTCGGTGAGCCGCCGCCGATGATGGCGACGGGGCGTTCCTCCGCAGCGAGGCCGCCGGCTTCCTCCGGCGCGAGACCGAGCAGCAGCGCGAGATGGGCGCCGGCCGAGTAGCCCCAGATCGCCACGTCGTCCGCGTCGACGTCGTCGCGTGCCGCGAGCCAGCGGTAGGCATCGCGGACATCGTCGAGCTGCGCCGGATGCTGGTGCTCGGGCGTGAAACGGTAGCTCGGCGTGAAGGCGACGAAGCCCTCGTTCGCGAGCAGGCGGCTGACGTGTCCCATGTGCCAGGGCTCGCCCTTGCGCCAGCCGCCGCCGTGGATGACGAGCACCGCCGGATGGGGGCCCTCGCCGGCGGGCAGGAACAGCGAACCGGTGAGGTCGCCGGAGCTGCGTTCGACATAGACGATGTCGGTGTTCACCTCGGTTCCGTTCTGCAGCGTCGTGCAGCCGCCGAGCACGATCAGGCCCAGCAGGATCAGCGTCGAGCGCGTCATGCCGTCTCCTCGAGGAAGGCGCGGGTGAGCGTGAGGAAGGTGTCGAGCTGATCGTGGTGGACCCAGTGACCCGCACCCTCCACGGCCTCCACGCGTGCGTCGCGGAAATGCGCGGCGCGACCGTCGGCGATCGGATCCGATGCCCAGCTCTCGGTGCCGCGGATCAGCAGCGCCGGGCAGCTGATCCGGCCGTAGAGCGTGTAGGTGTCCTCCGGCTGCAGGTGCAGCGGCGAGAAGGCGCGGACGTAGTTGTCGAACTTCCAGCTGTAGGTGCCGTCCTCGTTCTGCGCGCTGCCGTGGATCGTCAGGTGCCGCGCCTGCTCCGCCGACAGATGCGGGTTCTCTTCCTGCATGCGCGTGAGTGCGTCCTCGAGCGTGGGGTACTTCCGCGGGGTCCGGCCCGAGAGCTTGCGGAGCGTATCGATCCAGCCCGTCAGCCGTTCGTGCTGTGGCACCTTCGCTCGCTGAGCGAGCATCTTCGGACTCGGGCCGAGCCCCTCGATGGCCACGATGCGCTGCACGGAGTCGGGGTAGAGGCCCGCGTAGTGCAGACTGACGTTGCCGCCGAGCGAGTGCGCGAGGATCGTCACCGGGGCGAGCTGCTTCTGGTGCACGAGCTGGGCGATGTCGGCGACGAAGTCGAAGAGTCCGTAGGTGCCGCCGACGGCCCACTCCGAGTCGCCATGGCCGCGCAGATCCGGTGCGATCACGTGGTACTCGTCGCGGAAGGCCTGGGCGACCCAGTCCCAGTTGCGACAGTGGTCCCGACCGCCATGAACGAGGAGCATGGGCGGCGCATCCTCGTTGCCCCAGTCCACGTAGTGCAGACGCAGGCGTTGCGAGTAGTACATGTGGGACGTCGGTCCGACGACGGCGGGAGACTGCATCGGCGCTTCCTTCCACGGATCGGGCGCGAGTATATCAGCGGGCCGGCGGAACCCCGGTCGGGAGGGCGGCATGTACGGATTCTGGTTCTGGCTTCATTTCTCCTGCGCCTGGCTGTCGGCGACCGGCTTCCTGCTGCGCGGTGTCTGGATGATCGCGGACTCCCCGCTACGCGAGACCCGGGGGGCGCGCGTGCTGCCGCATGTCGTCGATACGGTGCTCGTGACGTCGGCACTCGTGCTCGCCTTCGCTTCCGGGCGCGGCCCCCTCGGTGAGCCCTGGCTCGTCGCGAAGTTCGCCGCGCTCCTCGCCTACATCGGCTTCGGCCTCGTCGCCTTCCGCTTCGGCCGCAATCGCCCGGTGCGCATCCTGGCCTTCGTCGCGGCGATCGGTTCCGTCGCCTACATCCTCACCGTCGCGCACCTGCGCACGGTGTACCCCTTCGCCTGAGCATCGACATGCGCTGCTTTCTCGCCCTGTTCCCGGATGCGGCGAGTCGCGAGCGCCTGCTCGCGATCGCCGCGCGACTGCCCGCCGCGCTGCGTCGCGTTCCGGAGGAGGATCTGCATCTGACGCTCGTCTTCCTCGGCGAGGTGTCCCTCTCCCGGGTCGACGTCTTGAGAGACGCGCTCGCGGGCGTGAGCTTTGCGGGGGTCTCCGGGCACGGCATCGGCTGGCGCTGGCTGCCGGAGGTGCGAAGGGCGCGCGTCGGTGCCGTGGAGATCGCTTCTGACGGGGCCGTCGAGGCGCTTGCGTCCACGGTGCGTGCGCGGCTGGCGCTCGGGCCTGGCCGCCGCTTCCTGCCGCATGTCTCGCTGGTGCGCGTGCGGGGCGCCGTGCGGCCACTGCGGCCGGACTGCGCGACGGGCGTGCTCTGTTTCGATCGGCTCGGGCTCTATGCGAGCGAGCCTCGGCCTCAGGGGCCCGGCTACCGGCCGCTCTCCGAGCTGCACGGCTGAGCGTCGTGCACTGCGTCAGTGCGAGGGCGCCGGCATGCCCGGTCGCTGTTCGTCCGGGCAGACGTCACCACAGACCTGGATCGTGCTGTGGTCGAGCCCGAAGACCTCCGCGAGCCGTGTCTTGGCCCCGCAGAGGACGCTGGCAGGGGAGGCCCCTTCGTGCAGGCGCAGGTGCAGGGTGGTGACGTGGCGCCCGGAGGTGAGCGACCAGATGTGGACGTGGTGTACGTCGCGGATACCGGGTACGGCCTCTAGGAGTTCCGCCTTCACGGCATCCGTGTCGATCTCCGCCGGCGTCCCCTGCAGCAGGATGTGGCCGGTCTCGCGCAGCAGGCGCAGGGCCGAGCCGAGGATCAGGGCGGCGACGAGCAGGGAGAGCAGGGGGTCCACGAACAGCCAGCCCGTGCTCAGGATCACGACCGCCGCGAGGATCGCGGCGACGGAACCGAGCAGGTCGCCGAGCACGTGCAGGAGGGCGCCGCGCACGTTCACGTGCTCCGCGTCCGCGTGGAGCAGCCGGAAGGCGACGAGATTGACGACCAGACCGAGGGTCGCCACGGCGAGCATCGGGCCGGGCAGCACGTCCCGCGGAGCGGCCAGGCGCTCGAGGGCCTCCAGGCCGATCATGACCACGACACCGAGCAGGACGAGGGCGTTGAACATCCCCGCGAGTACTTCGAACCGGGCGTAGCCGAAGCTGCGGCGGCCGTCGGCGCGCCGCCGCGCGACCACGAAGGCGAGCCACGCGAGGCTCAGCGCCGCGGTGTCCGTGAGCATGTGGCCGGCGTCGGCGAGGAGCGCGAGCGAACCGGAGTAGAGGCCGCCCGCGACCTCCACGAGCATGAAGGCGCCGGTGAGCAGCGCCGCGCGACCGACGGCCTGCTGCCCACCGTGGCCGGGGTCGTGGTCTCCGTGGTCCGAGTGCGCCATGACGTCGATCCGCGCGCGCCGGCGGTGGTCCGATGCAAGGCGCGATTCTCGTCCCGCGGGGGCCGTTGTGGAAGCCTCGGGGCGGTCAGTTCCGGAGCCGCAGGCGGATCGGTCCGCGCGCCGTCGACGGGTCGACCGCACGGCCCTGCTGCGTGATCTCGATGCGGCCGGCGGCGACCAGGCGCCGCGCGGCCTCGCGGGCGGGCTCCATGAGCGCACGCCAGGCGTCCGCGCGCCCCGCGACGGCGCGGGCGGCCTCGGAGGGGCAGATCGTCGCGCCATGCGCGCGCTCACTCAGCAACGCGAGGATCGCGGCCTGCAGGGCCTCGTCCGTCGTGTCGAGGCGGTTCCGGCGACAGCGCTCGCTGCAGTACTTCACCGCGTCCCAGTCGCGTGCCCACTTGCGGCGCCAGGTGATCTCGCGGCCGCAGCGGACGCAGGGTTTCGGAGGCGGAGCTTTCCCCGCGCTCCCTTCGCGGCGGCGCGTCACGACGCGAACAGATCCGACTGGGCGAGCGGCGCTGCTTCCTCGGTCCGCGCCGGACCGCACAGCGGAGAGCCCAGCAGTCGGCCCGCCGCCGCAGCGCCGGAGAGGAAGGCGGCCTGCACGCCCGGCCCGCCGTCCGCTTCGCAGGCCGGACCCTCGCCGGTCCAGTCGCCTGCGAGGGCGAGGCCATGCTCGCCATACCAGCTGCGCAGCTGACCGACGTCGGTGGCGCGCGCGAAGCGCCAGCGGTGTGCGCGCAGCGTGGCCGGGTCGATCGGGATGTCGAGCTGCTCGCCCAGCACCGGCGCGAGGGCGATCGCCACCTCCTCCGGGGACGCCTCGAGATGGCGCTCCGTGAACGCGGCGGACGCCTGCACGGTCACGCAGCCCGGCGCGGGCTTGCCGGGATGGGCGTCGCCGCGGAGCAGCAGATCGACGTCGGCGTGGTCGGGGCGCTTGATCCAGGGTCCCGTGCCCGGCGCCGTCGCCATCAGCGTCCAGCACGGCGTCATGGAGCGCGCGGCCAGCGTCTCCGCGGTGGCGTCCAGGCCGGCGCTGCGGAGCAGCGCGGCAGACTGCGGCGGCGGTGCGGTGAGCACGAGCGCTTCGAAGGGCCCCGCCGTGGCGCCGTCCGCGAACTCCAGCGTCCAGCGGTCGTCGGTCCGCTCCAGCGCCGTGACCGCGTCGCCGCAGTGCAGCTCCAGGTCCGCGGCGAGATGGCGCGCGAGAGCCCGGGCCCCTTCCACGGGCACGAAGCGTCCGTCGTCGGAGGTGGTCACCAGGCCGCGTTCCCGCCACGCCTCGACGTAGTGGAGGAAGCGCGGGTCGCTCGCCCCGAAGGCGGCTGCGCCGTGGTCGAAGCGCAGGCCGGGCGTTTCGCGGGAGGTGCGCATGGCGAGCCGGCCGCCGGGGACGCGGCCCTTGTCGAAGAGCGTCACCGGCCAGCCGTGATCGGCGAGGGCCCGGCCCGCGACGAGGCCCGCGACCCCGGCGCCGACCACGGCGACCCGGGGCGGCGTCGAGCGCGCCGGTCGCGTGGTGCGCGCGGCGTAGGCAGTGACGTCGAGGCGTCGTGCGTGCGTGTGAGTGTCGCGCGGGCGCACCGTCCCCAGCACGGGGCGGGGTGGGTCGAAGGGGCGATCGAAACCGCCGAGGCACCAGAGCAGGCCGCCGTAGGAGTTCGGGTCCCGGCCGTCGAGGGCGTAGCGGTGGTTGAGGTCGATGAGGCGCGCCAGGGCCGTGGCGGCGTCCGGCGTCCACAGCGGCAGCATCTTCCCCCAGGTCATGCGGACGTTGTTGTGCAGCTCGCCGTGGACCAGCAAGGAGCGTTGGGCCGCGTCCCAGAGCGCGTCGCCGGTGCAGCCGCGGGCGAGCGTCTCCCAGTCGTGGAGCGTCTCCCGCGCGTCGCGCTCGTGCGCCGCGAGGGTCTCGCGCGCCCAGGCGGGTAGCGCCTCGACGCTGTCGTGGACCTTGTTGTGGAAGGCCCAGGCCCAGCTCATCTCGCGCCAGATCAGCAGCTCGTCGAGGAACTTCTCCGCGCCGGAGCCGCCGATGGCGTCGGCCTCCCGGGCGATGCGGAAGGGCGAGACCATGCCGTAGTGAAGATAGGGCGACAGGCGGCTGACGCCGGCGTCGAGGGCATCGTTGCGACGCTTGTCGTAGCGGCGCAGGCCGCCGTCGCGGAACGCCTGCCAGCGCGCGTAGCCCGCGCGGCTGCCGCCGGGCGTGTGATCGACGGGGCCGACCAGGTGATCGATCTCGCACTGCGCGACGAGTTCGGCGAGATCCGTGCTCTGTAGATCGAGGGGCGGGAAGGGCAGCTCCGGGCACTCGCTCGCTACGGTGGGTACCGGATCCTGCGGCCGCGCAGCAAGCGCTTCCGCGCGCAGTTGCTCCGTCGCCTTGCGGAACCTGAAGGCACGTTCCCTGGCCTTCGCCGGCACCAGCGGCATCGGCACGAGGCAGGCGGCGTCGACGCCGATCATGCCGACGCCGGCCTCCTGCGCGACGCGGCGCGTCCAGCGCCGGATCGGCGTCCAGGGGAAGCTCTCGGTGACGACGGCGGCGGCGCGCCGCGCGAGCGTCAGCAGGTGGTCGCCGCGCGCGCCCGGGCGTTCCAGATGGAAGGCGTAGGGAATGCCGCGTTCGGCGAACTCCGCCTGGACGTCGCGTGCGCCCTCGAGGATGAAGCGGTGGTGGCGATCGGAGGCGAAGGGATAGCGCTCCGAGAGGGCGTGGTAGACGAAGAGCGGGATGCCGAGGCTGTCCGAGAGTTCGATGGCGGCATCTAGGGCCGGGTTCTCGTGGGCACGTGCGCTCGTGCGCAGCCAGTAGAGGACGAACTCGCCGGCGGTGCGGCAGTCCTGGCGATTGAGCGCAGTGCTGCGCCGGCGCAGGCCTTCGGAAAGGAGGTCGAGCGGTGGGGCGGGCACGGGATGGTCGCTCCGGTGGGAGGGTGGCGCCCGTGGGGCCGCGGATTCTGGCGCAGCGCGACGCCCGGGGCCAGTCGCCGATCGAGCGGCCGATGGCCCGGCCCGTCAGCTCAGCCCGATCCAGATCAGGCGCAGACCCACGATCAGCAGCGATGCGTAGACCAAGCGGAAGAACCAGGTCTCGTCGACGCGGTGGTGGAGCCAGTGGCCGAGACGGATGCCGACGGGGGCGAGTGGCGAGAGCGCGAGGGCGGTGGAGAGGTTGGCGAAGTCGAACTGTCCGAGCCAGGCGTAGGGCGGCACCTTGACCCAGTTGATGACGAAGAAGGCGGCTACGCAGGTGGCCTGGAAGGTGCCCTTGTCGAGGCCCTGACGCAGGAGGTAGACGTTGATCGGCGGTCCGCCGGCGTGCACGCCGAAGCTCGTGAAGCCCGAGACGGCCCCCCAGAAGCTGCCCGCGACGGGCCGCGGCGGTCTGTTCTCCGGTGGCGCAGCACCGCGCAGCACGCCGACGCCGTGGCTGGCGACGAAGCCGACGGCGATGACGCCGATCAGCACGCGGATGTGGTCCTCTGACAGATGGCGGAAGGTGAAGGCGCCCACGGTGATTCCGACCACGGCTCCGGGCAGCACGATCTTCAGGTTCGGCACGTCCCAGCGCCCCCACCACTGCCGCAGCGCGAAGCCGTCCATCAGCATCAGGATCGGCAGCATGATCGCCGCGGCCTGCACCGGGCCGATGGCCAGCGACATGAGCGGCACGCCGAGGATGCCGATGCCGCCGCCGAGGCCGCCCTTGGCGATGCCGACGATGAGCAGCGCCGGTACGGCGAGCAGATAGAAGAAGGGGTCGGTGATCATGTGCGGTCCCGTGGCGGCCGCGCATCATACGCCCCGCCACCCCGCGAAGCTGAACGGCCGACCCGGGGTCAGCTGTTCAGGTTCGAAGAGTGGAGCAGGGCTGCTGATTCGGGTCTGCGGACCGGGCGGCGCTGCATCCGCCGCTCGGAGGGCCGCATCTACCCTCCGCTCCCGAGGGCCGGATGAGGTCGCTCCGGGCAGACGCCACGCCCCGGACCCTCGATCAACCGATACGCGCGCTTTCGAAGGCCACT
>JAZBPO010000170.1:0-2718 GCA_036351675.1 Pseudomonadales bacterium | reverse complement strand
GCCCGCCGCCCTCCTCCTCTCCGCCCTCCTGCCCTGGGCCGTGACGCCCCTGCTCATGATCGGCGGCGCGTACCTGTGCTTCGAGGGCGCCGAGAAGCTCGCACACCGCTTTCTGCACGGCGAGGAGGACGCCGCGGACCACGCGGCGAAGCTGGCGGCGCTCGAGGATCCGGACCTGGACCTCGCGGCATACGAGCGGGACAAGATCCGCGGCGCCGTGCGTACCGATTTCATCCTGTCGGCCGAGATCGTCGTCATCGCCCTCGGCACGGTGGCCGAAGCGAGTTTCCTCACCCAGGTCGGTGTCGTCGTCGCCATCGCCGCTGTAATGACCTTCGGCGTCTATGGCCTCGTCGCGGCGATCGTGAAGCTCGACGATCTCGGCCTGCACCTGCTCGAGCGCGAGAGCGCCACGAGCAGGCGCGTCGGCGCAACCATCCTGCGGCTCGCGCCGAAGCTCATGGCGTCCCTGTCCGTGCTCGGCACGGCCGCCATGTTCCTCGTCGGCGGTGGCATTCTCGTCCATGGCCTGCCCTTCCTCGAGCACGCGTTGCACGCGCTCGAGCACGGCGTCGAACCCGTTCCCGGCGCCCCGCTCCTCGCGGGCCTGATCTTCAATGCGGCAGCCGGCATCGTCGCCGGGGCGCTGATCGTGCTCGTCGTGGAAGGCGTCGCACGCCTGCGCGGCGCCTCCGACGCCAGCTGATCAGGGCGCCTCACCGGCCTGCAGCCAGGCCACGAGCCGCTCCAGCTCGGGCGCCTCGTCACCGTCGTCCCCGATCCGGAAGCGCTCCAGACCGGCGCACTCCGCCCCCGGCGCGTCGCTCCGCGCGAGCTGCATCTCCAGAACGGCGAGATCGGCATCGGAAGCATCCTCACCGGCAGCGGCTCGAGCCTCGATGCGCGCGCGCAGCGTCGCGGGCTGCGCGGAACACTCCAGCAGCGCACCGCGTACGCCGGGGAGGGCCGCCAGTCCCGCGAAGCGACCGCGCAGGGATGCGTCGAGGAAGGTCGCGTCGACGATCACGTCGAGGCCCGCGGCGAGGAGCGCGCCGGCGCGCGCCTCGAGCGACGCGAAGGTGCGCTCGGTCGCCTCCGCGGCATAGAGCCGCGCCCCCTCCTCCGCCGTGGTCCGATGCTCCGGCGCCAGACCGAACAGGCGCTTGCGCTCGACGTCGGAACGCAGGTGGACGGCGCCCGCCCTGCTCGCGAGGCGTGATGCATGATGACTCTTGCCCGAGCCGGACGGGCCACAGGTCAGCACGAGGCTCGGGCTGCGCGGACGCGCGAAGCGCTCGGCGAGCGCGAGATAGGCCTCCAGTTCCTCGTCGCAGCGTGCGCGCTCGTCCGGGTCCGAGAGCTGGCCGCGCCGCAGGGCCGCGACCTTCACGCGGACCATGGTCCGATAGAGCGCATAGAACGGCAGCAGACAGAGACCTTCGTGATCACCGGTGCGCGTCGCCCAGGCGTTGACGAGCACCCAGGCGAGGTCGGCCCGGCCACGTTCGACGAGATCCATGTAGAGGAAGGCGAGGTCGCACACGACATCGATCCAGCGCAGCGTCGGCGCGAACTCCAGGCAGTCGAAGGCGCGGATGCCCCACTGCGTACGCGCGATGTTGCCGAGGTGCAGATCGCCGTGTCCTTCACGGACGAAGCCCTGCTCCCGTCGCGCGTCGATCTGCTCGCGGAGCGCGGCGCCCCAGGCCTCGGAGCGTGCTTCGAGGGTGCCGAGACGCGCCTCCAGAGGGTCCGCGCGCCCTCGTGCTTCCGCGTCCTCCCAGCCCGCCGCGGCTTCGCGCACACGCACGAAGTTCTCGCGGATCGGCGCCATCACGAACTCGAAGCGGCCCCAGTCGTCGGCCGCCTCGCTGTGCGGTGCGTCGATCTGGAAGCGGGCGATGGCCTCGGCGACCTCCCGGACGTCCTCCTCGTGCAGGAGGCCGCGCTCGATCTGGACGTCGAGCTGCCCCTGCGGATCGAACTGGCGCATGTGCACCGCCGACTCGAGAAGATCGCCCTCCCCGTCGAAGCGCGGCGCCTGCGGCGTACCGCTGATGCGCAGGACCCCCAGATAGAGTTCCGGTGCGAAGCGCCGGTTCAGGCGCAGTTCCTCGTGCACGCAACGATCCCGGCGCGCGAGTGTCGAGAAATCGATGAAGCCCATGTGCACCGGCTTCTTGAGCTTGAGCACGTCCTCCCCGCAGAGCAGCACCCAGGAGATGTGCGTCTCCACCAGACGGGGCGCAGGAGCCGGAAAGGGCAGCAGCTCCGGCTGCGCGAGCAGCTGCTCGACGAGTCGTCGCGCACGTTCGTAGTCGACGTCGAGTTCCGCCAAGCCTGCTCCTCGCCTTCGAGCCGTCGCTGACCTCGGGCTACACTAGCAGCCCCCGGAGCGCAGGATGTCACCGAACGATGCGCGCACTCGCGACGCCGCTTCTCCTGGCCATGCTGTTCGCCCTCGAGGTGGCTGCGGAAGCGCGGGCGCTGCGCTGGCCCGAGCTCATTCCCGCGGCCCTCGCGGACGCACCGCTCGCGCCTCCGCCGGTGTCCCACTCGGGCTTCGGCGCGGGTCTCGAGCAGCTCTCTCCCTGGGGCGACCTGCCCATGAGTGAACTGCTCGTCGGCGAACTGGACGGCACGGAAGTGACCATTTCCGGCTTCGTCGTGCCCCTCGACCTGGCCGAGGACGATCGGGTCCGGGAGTTCCTGCTCGTG
>JAZBPO010000169.1:0-4352 GCA_036351675.1 Pseudomonadales bacterium | reverse complement strand
GCCTCGGCAACGGTGCCCACATGGCTCGCGGCCAGAGCCATCCGACGCCGCGCCTGCGCGCCCCGGAGGGCGATCGCCCCGTACGCACGGACACGCTGCCCGCGGGCGTCCGCGAGGCGCAGCGCCCCTGGGCCGACGGTGCGAAGGAGGCGGAGCGGGTGGCAATGGCATCGAAAGAGGGGTCGAAAGAGGGGTCGGAGTCGATTTCTCCTGCGGAGAAATCGACTCCGACCCCGTTGTCCCCTCGGCCTTCCGCCTCTTCCGACCCGGAAGCCGACGCGGAACCCGTGCAGCTGCCGGCACCGAGTCGCGGTCAGGATCTGCTCGCCGACTATGCGAGCCTCGGTCTCACGCTCGGTGCTCATCCCATGGCCCTGCTGCGCGCACGTGCCGAGTTCCGGCGCTGCAGCCGCGCCGGCGATCTCGGACGGCTGAACCACGGCCGCTTCGTGCGCGTGGCCGGCCTCGTCACGGGCCGCCAGCGACCGGGCACGGCCTCGGGCGTACTCTTCCTCACCCTGGAGGACGAGACCGGGAACACGAACATCGTGGTCTGGACTTCCGTCCTCGCCCGTTTCCGCGGACCGATCCTCGGCGGCCGCCTGCTGCTGGTGAAAGGTGTACTGGAGCGCGAGGGCGCGGTGATCCACGTGGTCGCCGGACACGTCTCCGATCACTCCGAGCGGCTCGGTGAACTCCGCGCGCGCTCGCGTGATTTCCACTGACCGCGTCGGTGAGCACGGCGCAGGGGTTTCGCCGACCTTCGCCGTCCACGGCGTCGAGGTCCCGCGAAGCGGCTCTGGTTCCCTATAATCGCTGCCCCGACGCATCCCCCGAAGGAGCACGCCATCAGGATCCTGGTCACCGGCGGCGCCGGCTACATCGGCAGTCACACCGTCCTGGAGCTCCACGCGGCCGGCCACGACGTCGCCATCGTCGACTCGCTCGCCAACGCTCATCCGGAGGTGCTCGCCCGGCTCGCACGCCTGTCGGGCCGATCACCGCAGTTCCATCAGGTGGACATCCGCGCCCGGGAGGCACTGCGCGCCGTGATCGAAGCCGGCATCGAGGGGGGACCTTTCGATGCGGTGATCCACTTCGCCGGCCTCAAGGCCGTCGGCGAATCCATCGAGAATCCGCTCGGCTACTGGAGCACGAACGTCACGGGCACGCTGATCCTGCTCGAGGAGCTCGATCGCGCCCGCGTGCACCGCTTCGTGTTCTCGTCGTCGGCGACCGTGTACGGCAACGATCACGCACCGCCCTTCGACGAGACGCTCGCCACCGGTCCGATCAATCCCTACGGCAGGACCAAGCTCGCCGTGGAGGCGGTCCTCCAGGATCTCGCCGCCGCAGATCCGCGCTGGGCGATCTCCGTGCTGCGCTACTTCAACCCGGTGGGCGCACACCCTTCGGGCGAGATCGGCGAGGATCCGAACGGCATCCCCAACAACCTCATGCCCTTCATCACGCAGGTCGCCGTGGGCCGGCGCGCCGAACTCGCGGTCTTCGGCGACGACTACGCGACCGCCGACGGCACCTGCATCCGCGACTACATCCACGTCGTCGACCTGGCGCGCGGACACGTCGCGGCCCTCGACTTCCTCTCCGAACGCCACGGCTGCCACGTGCACAACCTCGGCACCGGCAACGGCTACAGCGTCAAGGAGGTCATCGCCGCCTTCGAGAAGGCCACCGGGCGCCCGTTGCCCCACCGCATCGCACCGCGCCGCGCCGGGGACGCGCCCGCCGCCTGGGCCGACACCAGCCGCGCGACCGCGGAGCTCGGCTGGCAGGCCGAACACGACATCGACGCCATGTGCCGCGACGCCTGGAACTGGCAGCAGCGCAACCCGACCGGCTTCGGCAACGAAGGCAAGGACTGAGCGCGAAGACACGATGACCGCCCACGGTAACGTCACGCATCTCGAATGCTCCATGACCGGCGAGCGCTACGAAGCCGGTGCGGTCCACGGCCTCTCCCGTGCCGGCCGGCCGCTGCTCGTCCGCTATGATCTCGACGCCGTCCGCGGCCAACTCGACCGCGACGACCTGGCGCTCCGCAGTGGTGGCTTCTGGCGCTGGCGCGAACTGCTGCCGGTGACGCAGCCCGAGAACCGGCTCGCACTCGGCGAGGTCGTGACGCCCCTGATCCACACGCCGGAGCCCGACGCGCCCGAGCTCTGGGTGAAGGACGAGGGCCGCCTGCCGACCGGTTCCTTCAAGGCCCGGGGGCTCGGCGTCGCCGTCTCCATGGCGAAGGAACTCGGCCTCACGCACCTCGCCATGCCCACGAACGGCAACGCCGGCGCGGCCCTCGCCGCCTACTGCCGCCGCGGCGGGCTGCGTGCGACCGTGTTCTGCCCGGCGGACACGCCCGACGTGAACGTGCGCGAGATCGCCCTGCAGGGGGCAGACGTCTTCCGCGTCGACGGCCTCATCGACGACTGCGGCCGCATCGTCGGCGCGGGCAAGGAGCGCATCGGCTGGTTCGATCTGTCGACGCTGAAGGAGCCTTATCGGATCGAGGGCAAGAAGACCATGGGCCTGGAACTGGCCGAGCAGTTCCGTTGGCAGCTCCCCGACGCGATCTTCTACCCCACGGGTGGTGGGACGGGCCTGATCGGCATGTGGAAGGCCTTCGACGAACTGGAAGCCATGGGCTGGATCGGCCCGGAGCGGCCGAAGATGTTCGCGGTCCAGGCGGAAGGCTGCGCGCCGATCGTCCGCGCCTTCGAGGCCGGCGAGGAACACGCGCCGCGCTGGGAGGACGCGCATACGGTGGCGGCCGGGATCCGCGTCCCGGTCGCCGTCGGCGACTTCCTCATTCTGCGCGCCGTCCGCGCCTCCCGCGGCGCGGCCCTCGCCGTGAGCGATGATGCGATCGTCCGTGAACAGGCCGCCTTCGCCCGGCGCCACGGGCTCCTCCTGTGCCCGGAGGGCGCGGCCACCTGTGCAGCCTGGCGCAGAGCCGTGGACGAGGGCCTGATCGAGGCCCGCGCACGCAGTCTGCTGTTCAACTGCGCGACGGGGCTCAAGTATCCGATGGCGGATGCCTCGGAGACCTTCGACCCCGAGGACAGCGACGCCTGGGCAGCCCTCGAGGCACGCTACGCCGGAGGCGCCGTACCGACATGAGCAGCCTCGACGACCTGCGCATCCGCCATGTACATCCCCTGGTCTCTCCGGCCGTACTCGGCGAGGAGCTGCCCATCGAGGACGCCGAGGTCGCCTCCGTCGGCGCCGCCCGGGACACCGTGCGGCGCATCGTCCGGGGCGAGGACCCGCGCCTTCTCGTGGTGGTCGGACCCTGCTCGATCCACGACGTCGACGCCGCCCTCGAGTACGCGGAGCGTCTGCGCGCCCTCGCCGACGAGGTCTCGGACGCGCTCTATGTCGTCATGCGGGTGTACTTCGAGAAGCCGCGCACCGTCGTCGGCTGGAAGGGCCTGATCAACGACCCGCAGCTGGACGGCAGTTTCCGCATCAACGACGGCCTGCGCCGGGCGCGCCGCCTGCTGCTCGCCGTGAACCGCCTCGGGCTGCCGGCGGCCACGGAGTTCCTCGACACGACCTTCGGTCAGTTCTATGCGGACCTCGTGAGCTGGGCTGCCATCGGCGCACGCACGACGGAAAGCCAGATCCATCGCCAGCTCGCATCGGGTCTGTCCATGCCCGTGGGTTTCAAGAACCGCACCGACGGCGACGTGCAGGTCGCCGTCGATGCGATCCGCGCCGCGGCGAGTTCGCACCTGTTTCCCTCGCTGACGAAGGAAGGCGCTCCGGCGATCTTCGAGACGCGCGGCAATCCCGATGGCCATCTGGTCCTGCGCGGCGGCGCCGGCGGTCCGAATCACGACGCGGCGGCCTGTGCGCAGGCCGTGGCACTGCTCGAGGCCGGTGATGTCGAGCCGGCGATCGTCATCGACGCGAGCAACGGCAACAGCGGCAAGGATCCGCTGCGCCAGCCCGCCGTGGTGCGCGACGTCGTGGCGCGTCGCCGCGCCGGCGATCGCACGCTTCGCGGCGTCATGCTCGAGAGCAATCTCGTGGAGGGGCGCCAGGACAGCGACGGGCGTGGACTAGAAGGCCTCGTGCGCGGCCAGAGCATCACCGACGCCTGCCTCGGCTTCGAGGCGACGGCTGCGCTCCTGCGCGAGATCGCGCGGGCCTGAAGAGGCCGCGGCGCGCGACCCTTCCCGGCGCCGCGCGTCGGCTGCTCAGAAGCCGAGCAGTCTCATCAGTTCGTGGCGTGACTTCTCGTCGTCGCGGAAGGCGCCGATCATGCAGCTCGTGGTCATGGTCACACCGGGCGTCTCCACGCCGCGGCAGGTCATGCAGGCGTGCGTGGC
>JAZBPO010000168.1:0-17607 GCA_036351675.1 Pseudomonadales bacterium | reverse complement strand
CCGCGACCACGCTCCTCGAGGCGCTGCGCCTCGGGCTCGGTCGCACGGGCACGAAGGAGGGCTGCGCGTCCGGTGACTGCGGCGCCTGCACGGTGCTCGTCTCCCGCGCCCCCGTGGGCAGCGCCGAGGCGCGGGGCTACGGGACCCTGAACGCCTGCATCGCGCCTGCCGCCGCCGTCGCTGACCATCACGTCGTCACCGTCGAGGGGCTGGCCGAGGCCCGCACGGCCGCGGCGGGCGGCCCCGGAGCGCTGCATCCGGCGCAGCGGGCGATGATCGATGCACACGCCAGCCAGTGCGGCTTCTGCACGCCCGGCTTCGTCGTCTCCCTCGCCGCGCTCCGGGAGGCAAGTCGTGAAGGGCCCGCACCCGATCGCGACACGGTGCTGCGGGCGATCTCGGGCAACCTCTGCCGCTGCACGGGCTATCGCCCGATCGTCGATGCGGCGACGGCCATGTTCGAGGCCGCACTCCCGGCGCCCCTCGCGGCCCTGATCCCGGCCGATGGGGCCGAGGCATCGGCCGCGGACCTGCCACACGGCTACCACCGGCCAGGGGACGAGCCGTCGCTGCAGGCCCTGCTCGCGGCGCATCCCGAGGCACGCCTGATCGCCGGGGGCACGGACCTCATGCTCGAGTACACGCAGCAGTACGCGGACCTGCCGCTGCTCGTGGATCTCGGCGCGGTGAGCACGCTGCGGACGTTCGAGCTGAGCGAGCGGGACGGCCGCCGCCAGCTGCGCATCGGGGCTGCGCTCCCGCTCCTCGAACTCGAAGCGGCCCTCGGCGATCATCTGCCGCCGCTGACGACCCTGCTCAGGCGCTACGGCTCGCCGCAGATCCGCTACCGCGCCACGCTCGGCGGCAGCCTCGGCACGGCCTCGCCGATCGGCGATCTGTCGCCGGTGCTCCAGGTGCTGGAAGCGGAGCTGGAGATCGCGCACGCGAGCGGCGCGCGTCGCACCGTTCCCGTCCGCGACTATCACGTCGCCTACCGGCGCACGGTGCTGCGCCCCGGCGAGTATCTGGCTGCCGCCGTCGTGCCGCTGCCGACCGGAGACGAGCGCCTGTTCGTGCGCAAGTTCAGCAAGCGCCACGAGGACGACATCTCCTCCGTGCTCGGTGCCGCCCTGCTCGGCGCGGGGGGCGCCCGCTTCGCCTGGGGTGGCATGGCCGCCACGCCACGGCGCTCGCCGACCCTCGAGGCACTGCTGACGGAGCATGCACGACCCTCGGACGCGGCCCTCGATGCCGCCCTCGGCGCCGACACCACGCCCATCGACGACGTGCGCGGCAGCGCAGGCTATCGCTCGGCCATGGCGCGCGCCTTCGTCCGCGAAGTGCTGGAGGCAAGGGCGTGAATCGCAGCGCCCTGCCCTCGGCACCCACCGCGGACCGGAGCACGCCCCACGAGTCCGCGGCGCTGCACGTCACGGGCCGCGCACGCTACATCGACGACGTCCCGGCGCGACCGGGCGAGGTGCACGTCGCCGCCGCCGGAAGCACCATCACCGCAGGCCGCGTCCTGAGCATGGATCTGGAGGCGGTCCGTGCCGCGCCCGGCGTCGTGGCGGTGTTCACGCACGCGGACATCCCGGGAGATCCGGACGTGGGCCCGGTCTTCGCGGGCGATCCGCTGCTCTGCGACGGGGAGGTGCTGTTCCACGGCCAGCCGCTCTTCGCCGTGGCGGCGGAGAGCCACCGGGCGGCGCGGCGCGCGCTGCGCCTGGCGCGGATCGAATACGAAGCCACCGAGCCGCTGCTCGACCCCGTCGCCGCGCATGCAGCGGGCTCGCACGTACTGCCGCCGCGGGACTTCGTCCTCGGCGACGTCGCGGCGGCGCTCGCGCATGCCCCGGAGGTGCATGCGCTGGAACTCACCGTCGCAGGCCAGGAGCACTTCTATCTCGAGGGGCAGATCGCCCTCGCCTGGCCGACGGAGGAAGGCATCCACGTGCTCTCGTCCTCGCAGCATCCCGGCGACGTGCAGCGCCTCGTCGCACGGCTCCTCGATCTTCCCGCCGGCCGCGTCGTCGCCGAGACGCGACGCATGGGCGGCGGCTTCGGCGGCAAGGAGAGCCAGGCGGCACCGCTGGCCTGCCTCGCGGCCCTGGCAGCCGCGAGACTCGATCGCCCGGCGCGCTATCGCATGAGCCGCAGCGAGGACTTCGCCCAGACCGGCAAGCGCCACGGCTTCGTGCACCGCGCCCGCTACGGCCACGACGGTGACGGCGTGCTGCACGGCGTCGAGGCGGATCTCATCGGCGACTGCGGCTGCAGCGCCGACCTCTCAGAGGGCGTCGTCGATCGCGCCCTGTTCCATGCCGACAACGCCTACTTTCTCGGCGCTGCGCGCCTGACGGGCGTACCGAGCCGTACGCACAAGGTGTCGAGCACGGCCTTCCGGGGCTTCGGGGGGCCCCAGGGCGCGCTCCTCGCCGAGACGATCATGGACGAGATCGCCCTGCGCACCGGCCACGATCCGCTCGACGTGCGCCTCGCCAATCTCTATGGCGTCCGCGGCACGGAGACGCCCTACGGCCAGCAGGTGGACGACGACCTCGGACCGCGCCTGATCCGCGAGCTCGAGCGGCGCAGCGACTACCGTGTCCGGCGCGCCGCGATCCGCAGCGCGAACGAAGCCGGCGACGGTCGGCTCCGCGGCATCGCCCTGACGCCCGTGAAGTTCGGCATCTCCTTCACCACCACTCACCTGAACCAGGCCGGCGCCCTCGTGCACGTCTACACGGACGGCAGCGTGCGCATCGCCCATGGCGGCACGGAGATGGGTCAGGGCCTGTACACGAAGATCCGCGGCGTCGTCGCCGACTTCTTCGGCCTGCCGCCGGAGGCGGTGCAGTGCACCGCGACGCGCACGGACAAGGTGGCGAACGCGACACCGACGGCGGCCTCCGCCGGTGCGGACCTGAACGGGATGGCGGCCCTCGACGCCTGCGCGCGCATCCGCGCCGGCCTCGAGCACTTCGCGGCCGAACGCTGGGGCATCGCTCCGGAGGCCCTCGTCTTCGACGGCGGCGAGGTGGCGCTCGGGGACGCACGCCTGAGCTTCGCGGAATTCGTGAAGGCCGCCTGGCTCGAGCGCGTGCCCCTGTGGTCCTCCGGCTTCTACGCCACGCCGGAGATCCACTTCGACAAGGCCACGCGCAAGGGGCGTCCCTTCCACTACTACGCCTGGGGCGCCGCGGTATCGGAGGTGAGCGTCGACGTGCGGACCGGAGAGTTCCGCCTGGAGCGCGTCGACATCCTTCACGACGTCGGCCGCAGCCTGAACCGCGCCATCGACATCGGCCAGATCGAGGGCGGCTTCGTCCAGGGCCTCGGCTGGCTGACCACGGAAGAACTCGCATGGGACGCGCAGGGCCGTCTCGCCTCCGCCGGTCCGCAGAGCTACAAGATCCCGACTGCTGCGGACGTCCCAGAACATTTCCGCGTCGAACTCTTCGACGAGCCCAACCGCGTCGGCGCGCTGCTGCGCTCGAAGGCCGTGGGCGAGCCACCCCTGCTGCTCGCGATCTCCGTCGTCTCGGCGCTGCGCGCGGCCATCGCCGCCGCCGGGCCGGACGGACACGTCCCGCGCCTCGACCTGCCGGCGACACCGGAGCGCATCTGGTTCGCCCTCGAAGCAGCTCTGCGGGCACGGGGCGCGTGAGCATGGAGACGCCCCTTCCCTGGGACACGGCGCTCGTCCGCTGTCGCGCCGCCCTCGAGGCCTGCGTACTGGCGACGGTCCTCGGCACCTCGGGCTCGGCGCCGCGGGACCCCGGCGCGAAGATGGTCGTCACGCGCGAGGAGAGCTTCGACACGCTCGGCGGCGGTCGCCTCGAGGCGCTCGTGATCGAGGCGGCCCGCGCCATGCTCGCCGGCGACGGCCCCGCCCAGGCCGTGGAGCACTTCCCGCTCGGCGAGGCGGCGCAGCAGTGCTGCGGCGGTGCCGTGACCGTGCTCCTCGAACGCATCGCACCGGCGCTCACGCCCCTCGCGCTGTTCGGCGCGGGCCACGTGGGTCAGGCGCTCGTCCGCATCCTCGCCGAGCTGCCCTTCCACGTGATCTGGATCGACCCGCGCGCCGAGCGCATGCCGGCGGCGGCGCCGGCGAACGTCCGACCCGTCGTCGCCGCCGACCCGGTGGTGGCCGTCGAGGACCTGCCAGAGCACGTCCCGGCGCTGGTCATGACCCATGACCACGCCCTCGACCAGCGCCTCGTCTCGATCCTGCTCCGCCGCTCCGACCGCGCCTTCGTGGGGCTGATCGCCTCGGACGTGAAGGCTGCACGCTTCCGCATGCGACTCGGCGCCGAGGGCATCGACGAAGCGCGCCTCGCGCGCCTGGTGAGTCCCGTCGGCCTGCGCGAGGTGCCGGGCAAGGAGCCCATGGCCGTCGCCGTGTCCATCGCGGCGCAACTGCTGCAACAGGTGCGCACTGCTCGGGTGAGCACGACGCCGGAAGCCGGCCGACGCCAGGGCCTGCGCTGGCGCGATGCGCGCCTGCTGCTCGACGAGACGAAGCCATGACGCTCGAAGCGTTCAACGGCCTGGAGGTCGACGAGGCCGTCGCCCGGCTGCGCACCTGCTGCGAGAGCGAGCGCTGGGCGCGGGCCGTCGCCGACGCGCGCCCCTACGGCTCGCCGGACGCACTCCTGGCCGACGCCCGCGTCCGCTGGCGCGAGGCCGACGAAGCGGAACTGCTCGCTGCCTTCGCCGCACATCCTCGCATCGGGGACGTCGCGCGCCTGCGCGCGCGCTTCTCCCGAGGCGGCGACGATCCGGCGAACCGCGAGCAGGGCCAGGTGCTGACCGCCGACGACGCCGTGCTGCAGCGTCTGAAGACCCTGAACGACGTCTACTTCGAGCGCTTCGGCTTCATCTTCATCGTCCGTGCAGCGGGAAGATCGGCGGCGGAGATGCTTGCGCTGCTCGAGGCCGGCCTCGTCGAGGATCGCGCCTCGGAGATCGCCCGTGCGGCGCGAGAACAGGAGGAGATCATGGTGCTGCGCCTGACACGGCTACTGCAGGAGAGCGGATCGTGAGCGAGCCCGTCACGCTGTCCACGCACGTGCTCGACACGGCGCGGGGCCGACCGGCCGAGGGCGTGGAGCTCTCGCTCCTCGACGCGCAGGGACAGGCGCTCGCGACCGTGCGCACGGACGCGGACGGCCGCGCCGCGGTCTGGCCGGGCGTCGATGCACTCGCACCCGGGCGCTACCGCCTCCGCTTCGCCGTCGGCACCTGGCTCGCCGGCGACGGCGTGGAAGGCTTCTACGACGACGTCGAGATCGCCTTCCGCGCGACGGAGCCCGGTGCGCACTACCACGTGCCCCTGCTGATCTCGCCCTACGGTTACAGCACCTACCGAGGCAGCTGATGGCAGCCACGCTGCTCAGGGGATCGATCCTGGACTTCCCGGACGCGACGCCGCCGGCGCGGGCCGTGACGGCCGCGCACGCGCGCTTCCACGAGGACGGCGTGCTCGCGCTCGAGGACGGCCGCGTGGCCGGGCTGCTCGAAACGCCCGCCGCGCGCGCCGCCGGCTGGGACGTCGACGGCGCCGTGGACCATCGCGGCCGCCTCATCGTCCCGGGCTTCGTCGACGCGCACGTGCACTTCCCCCAGGTGGACATGATCGGCGCCTGGGGCGAGCAGCTCATGGGCTGGCTCGAGCGTCACACCTTCCCGGCGGAGGCGCGCCACGCCGACCGCAGCTTCTCCGAGCGCCAGGCCGGGTTCTTCCTCGACGCCCTGCTCGCCCACGGCACGACCACGGCGGTCTGCTATGCCACCGTGCACGCGCACTCCGCCGACGCGCTCTTCGCCGCGGCCGAACGCCGCCGCATGCGGCTGGTCGCCGGCAAGGTCCTCATGGACCGGAACGCGCCGCCGGAGCTTCTCGACACGGCACGCTCCGGCGCCGCGGACAGCGAGGCCCTGATCGACCGCTGGCATGGCCGGGGACGCCTCGGCTACGCCGTCACGCCCCGCTTCGCACCGACCTCCACGCCGGCGCAGCTGGAGGCGGCAGCCGAGCTGTGCCGGGCGCACCCGGGCGTCCTCATGCAGACGCACCTGTCCGAGAACGAGGGCGAGATCGGCTGGGTCCGGGAACTCTTCCCGGAGCGCCGCGACTACACGGACGTCTATCACCACTACGGGCTGCTCGGCCCCCATGCCCTGCTCGGCCACGGCATCCATCTCTCGGACGCCGAGCTGAGTGTCCTGGCCGGGACCGGCTCGCACGTCGTGTTCTGTCCCTCTTCGAACCTGTTCCTCGGCAGCGGCCTCCTCGACCTCGATCGCCTCGACGCCGCCGGCGTGGACGTGGCCCTCGCCACCGACGTCGGCGCGGGCACGAGCCTGTCCATGCTGGCCACGGCAGCGGCCGGCTACGAGGTACTGCAGCTCCGCGGGCAGCGCTTCGACCCCTTCCGTGCGCTCTACCAGCTCACGCTGGGCAACGCGCGCAGCCTCGGCATGGCGGCCAGCATCGGCAACTTCGAGACGGGCCGGGAAGCGGACCTGGCGGTCCTCGATCCGCAGGCGACGACGTTGCTGGCGCGCAGGACCGCGGACTGCGAGGCGCTCGCGGATCGCCTCTTCGCCCTCATGGTCTTCGGCGACGATCGCGTCGTCGCCGAGACCCGCGTGCTCGGCGAGGTCGCCATGGGCCACGACCTGGCCGGCGCTCGCGCGGAGGGGACCTGATGGCTGCAGAGCTTCTCGACTGGCTCGCCCTCGGTGCGCGGCTGCTGCACGTCGTCGCGGGCATCGCCTGGATCGGCGCCTCCTTCTACTTCGTCTGGCTCGACAACAGCCTCGAAGCCCCGCCGCGCCACAAGGCCGAGGCCGGCGTCGCCGGCGATCTCTGGGCCATCCACGGCGGCGGCATCTACGAGGTGGCCAAGTACCGCCTCGCACCGCCGCGCATGCCGGAGACCCTGCACTGGTTCAAGTGGGAGGCCTACACCACCTGGCTCTCCGGCACGCTCGTGCTCTGCCTCATGTACTGGCTCGAGGCCGAGCTCTATCTCCTCGGCGGCCCCTGGATCGATACGCCGGGCGCCGCGGTGCTCGCGAGCATCGCCTTCCTGGCGGGCAGCCTCGCCTGCTACGAGGCCGCGCTGCGCTCGCCGCTGCGTGCGTCTCCGCGCGCCTTCGCGGTCTTCGTCGCACTCCTCGCCGCGGCACTCGCCTGGCTCTCGGCGCAGCTCTTCGCTCCGCGCGCCGCCTGGCTGCACACGGGTGCGGCGCTGGCGACGATCATGGCCGCGAACGTCTTCCTCGGAATCATCCCGGCTCAGAAGCGCTTCGTCGCTGCCGTGGCGGCGGGCCGCGAGCCCGACGCGGACGCCGCGGCGCTGGCGAAACTCCGCTCGACGCACAACAACTACCTCACCCTGCCCGTGGTGCTGGCCATGATCAGCAACCACTACCCCATGCTCTACGGGCACCCCAAGGGCTGGCTGCTGCTGCTCGGTCTCGGCCTCGCCCTCGCCTGGCTGCGCCATTTCTTCAACCTCAGGCACCGCGGCATCGTCCGGCCCGTGATCCCGGTCACGAGCGCGGCCATGATCGTCGCCGTGTTCGCCTTCGCGAGCCTCGCCCGGCCGATGCCCGCAGCGGGTGTCGCTGCGGCTCGACCCACGCTCTCCGACGAAGCTGCCATGGCGCTCGTCGCCACGCACTGCAGCGTGTGCCATGCACGGGTACCGACGCAGCCGGGCTTCCTGGCGGCACCGGGCGGCCACCGCTTCGAATCCGTCGACGAGCTGCGCGCGCGAGCGGGTCTCGCACGCACGTCGGTCGAGACGGGCTACATGCCTCTCGGCAACGTCACGGGCCTCTCGGACGAGGCACGCGGGGCGCTGACGCGCTGGCTCGCGGCGCTGGAAGAGGAGGGATGAGCAGCACGATCGTCCTCGACGCGATCGACTTCCCCGGCGATCCGCGACGGGAAGACGCCGACGTCGCACGGCGCATGGACGAGGCGCTCGCGCGCACCGGCTTCATGGCGCTCTCCGTACCGGGCCTCGATGCGCGCGGCACGGCGCGCGCGCGTGCGGCGGCCGGGCGCTTCTTCGCACGCCCGCCCGAGGAGAAGCGCCGCTTCGCCTACAGGGACACGGCCGAGAACTTCGGCTACCAGTGGGCGGGAACGGAGGCGCTCGATCCCTCGGCACCGCCGGATCTGAAGGAGAGCTTCACCATGCGCGACCTCGGCCGGCACGGCGGGGCCCGGGAGCGCTTTCCCGATCAGGAATTCCGCGCCGCCGCGCTCGAACTGCACGGGCGCCTGACGGAGCTGGCCCACGCGGTCATGCGCCATCTGGCGCTGCAGCTCGAGGTGGACCGGGACTTCTTCCTGCGTGGCCACAGCGGGCGGAACATGACGCTCCGCTTTCTCCACTATCCGGCCGCTGCGCGGCCGGCGCCGGGGCAGCTCGGTGCCGGCGCCCACACGGACTACGGCAGCTTCACCCTGCTGCTCCAGGACGCGGTCGGTGGCCTGCAGATCCGCAGGGGCGAGCACTGGGTCGACGTGCCCCCCGGATCCCGACCGTATCGTGGTGAACACCGGCGACCTCATGGCGCACTGGAGCAACGATCGCTGGCGCTCGACCTGGCACCGCGTACGGCCGACACCGCGCGAGCGTTTCTCCATTGCCTTCTTCGTCGACCCGGACGACGAAACGGAGGTGAGCTGCCTGCCGAGCTGCACGCGACGGGAGCCGCCACGCTACGCCGACACCACGGCCGGCGCGCACATCCTGCGCCGGCTCGACGCCTCCCAGCCCTCGGCGAGACCCTGAAGCCCGACCCGGGGGCGCTTCTGGAAGGCGGAAGGAGCGGCGGCCCCGGATTCAGTCCGCAGGTTTCTCGTGCGCCAGCCGTTCGGTCTCGCGCTGCGCGATGCGCCCTTCCTTGACCACGTCGGCGCTGATCGCGACGGCTTCCTGGACGGCCGCGGTGACGTCCTCGAGGGTCTCCTGGAGCTTCGCCAGGTTGTCCTTCATGTCCTCGAGACCGCCGCGGCTGATCTCCGTGGCCGCCCGCGCGACCTTGGCATAGCCCTCCAGCTCCTCGACCGCCTGCACGAGCGCCGCGTTGTCGACGTTCACGCTCATGGCGTTCTTCAGCGCCTCCTTGTGCGAGAAGCGGGTGGTCTGCTCGTTCATGCGCGCGAGGGTCTGCTTGGCGATCTCCGAGGACTCGCCGAGCGCCGCCGTGGAGACACCCTGCAGCACCGTCGACAGGCGCCCGGCGACGCCGGCGACGCCCTTGGTGCTGAGCGCCCGTGTCCTCGCCACCTGGTTGTTGTTCGAGTCGCGGATGGACTTGATGCGGTAGCTCTCGGCGGTCAGGTCGCCGAAGGTCTCGATGGTGTCGGCCTTGGCCGTGACGAGCGCAGTGATGTGGTCCTCGACGGCCATCTTGGTATTGGTGCGCTTGAGCGTGGCGATGCTGTTCTCGTTCTCCGGCGCCTCGGCGAGTTCGTCGCGGAGGTCGATGTTGCGGCCTTCGGCGTCCTGCACCGCCTCGCTGATGACCGCGTACACCTCGCGCAGCTGTGCATTGCCCTCACCGAGGAGCTCGACCTGCTGGTTGATGCGCTCGAGGTGGGCGAGGACCTTGTTGGAGCGGGTCTGCGCCGTGTCCACGAAGCGGTTGGCGCTCTCGACGAGCTCCTCCTGGCGTCGGCGATGACCCTCGGAGCCGATGTCGAGGAGCTCGCGCAGCTTCGCCTTGTCCGCCGCGAACTCCTCGAAGCGGGACTCGCGCACCGGATCGGGCTTGTCGATCTCGTCGCGCAGGGCGGCGATGGCCTGCTCCTCGCTCGCGACCTCGGCCTGCAGTTCCTCGATGCGCTTCTGGGCCTTCTTCGTGACGTCGCCCATGCCGAACCAGGCACGATCGCCCTGGCGCACGTCGATCTCGTGCTGCAGCGACTTGATGCGTGCGCGCCGCTTCTCGACCTCCTCGGCCATGCGCCGTTTGCGCTTCTGGTTCTCGAGGTCCGCTTCCTGGTCCTCCTGGATCTCCTGCAGGACGTCGAGGATCTCGCCCCCGGAGGCGGTGCGCAGGCGGTAGACGGCGTCGAGGATGTCCGTCAGGGGCTTCATCTGGCGCTCGAACTCGAGCATGCCCCGGTTCATGTCGTCGAAGACGCCCTTGAGTTCACTGAAGGCGTCCGTGTCCGTGAGGTTGATGATCTGCTGCGCGAGGTCCTTGCGCTGCTCCATGAGCCAGGCCCGGAACCCCTCGAAGGCCACGAGACGTTCGCGGTTGACCTTCTGCTCGGCGCTGATGTCGTAGCAGAGCTGGGCCGCGACGACCTCCTTCACCTGCTCCGGATCGCGCCCCTGGAAGACGGCCGCGTGGAAGGGATTGCCCTCGATCACGGGAAGCTGATCGTCTTCCCGGCCGTGGGCCGCACTGAGCGCGCCGCCGCGATCGCGCGTCTGCCGGCGGTGATGGTTCAGCGCCGCCTCGAGCAGCTCGTCGGTGGTCTCCTCGCGCTGCGCGTCTTCGGCTTCCGCAGCGCGCTGCTCGTCACGGCGCGCGCCGTCGCCCGCGTCCACCCCGGCGCGTGCATCCTCTTCGGATCGATCGGACTCGGACATGGCTCCCCAGTACTCCCGGCCACGCTGGCCTCTGACCATGCGGCCCGCTGGAAGAACGGTCTCCCACTGCGGGCCCGATGAACGGCTCGACGCTTCCTTCTAGCGCAGGCGACAGCGCCCCGCCAGCTCCGGCGTCACACCCGCGGAGTCTCGCACAGGCGCACGACTCCGACATCCGTCCAGCTCGGCGGCCGGGGCTCAGCCGGCGTCCGGTGCGTGCTCCGCGTACCAGTGCCGGGCGATGTCCACGCGGCGAGCGATCCAGACGTCGTCGTGACGCTGCAGGTGGTCCAGGAAGCGCGTGAGACCGGCGATGCGCCCGGGCCGGCCCACGAGGCGGCAGTGCAGGCCCACGCTCATCATCTTCGGCGCCCGCGCGCCCTCTTCGTAGAGCACGTCGAAGGTGTCGACGAGATAGCGCTCGAAGTCGCTCCCCGTGTTGAAACCCTGCGCGGTCGCGAAGCGCATGTCGTTGGCGTCGAGCGTGTAGGGGATCACGAGATGCGGGCCGTCGAGGCCCGGGACCCAGTAGGGGAGATCGTCCGCGTAGGAATCGGAGTCGTAGAGGAAACCGCCCGCTTCCTGGACGAGCCGTCGCGTGTTCGGACTGTCGCGACCCGTGTACCAGCCGAGCGGCCGGCTGCCGGTCACCCGTTCGTGGATCTCCATGGCCCGCGCGAGGTGCGCCCGCTCCGTCGCCGAGTCCATGAACTGATGATCGATCCAGCGCCAGCCGTGGCTGGCGATCTCCCAGTCCGCGTCGAGCATGGCCGCCACGGCCTGCGGGTGTCGCTCGAGCGCCATGGCGACGCCGAACACCGTGACGGGCAGGTCACGCGCCGTGAACAGGCGGTACAGGCGCCAGAAGCCCGCGCGCGTTCCGTACTCGTAGATCGACTCCATGCTCATGTGGCGCGTATCCGGATAGGGCTGCGCGCCGATGATCTCGGAGAGGAAGGCCTCGGACGCCGCGTCGCCATGGAGCACGTTGTTCTCGCCACCCTCCTCGAAGTTGAGGACGAACTGCACGGCGAGGCGCGCCGCGCCCGGCCAGCGGGGATCGGGCGGCGCGGCGCCATAGCCGACGAGGTCGCGGGGGTAGTCTCCCTTGCTCATCCCGGTGCCTCGAGTCTCCTGCGCCGATCCCTTCGAGCATGGTGCAGCCGCGGGCGCTGCGGAGACCAGCGCCTCCCATCGCGCCGCACGCACCCGGATGATGCGATCTTCGGGATTTCGCCCCCGGACGGTGCGAAGATCGCGGCGCCTTCGTGACGGCGCGCCCGAAAGCAGTGCTTTTCCATAGCCAGGCCCGACCCTGCAGAGGAATGAATATTGCACTGCCGTGACCGGCGGTCACGTCCAGGGGCGCGTTCGTCGCGAAGTTGCAGGTGAAGTGGGGGCGGGGCGGCGTCCGGCGACGCATCCCGCGATGCGTGCCGCGCGAAGCACGCCTCATGCAGTGAACGAGTCCAGAGGAACCCATAGTGAATCGACATGCACAACGCGGCACCAAGCCGATGTTCGCGGTCTGCCTGCTCGCAGCCGCCGTCTCCGCCGCCGCGGAAGACGAACAGATCGAGGAAGTCGTCGTCCAGGGCAGCCTTCGAAGCCTGCCCGGCGAGAACGTGGAATCGGTCTTCGGCTTCGGCAAGTCCCTGCTCGAGACGCCGCGCTCCGCGTCGACCATCTCCTCCGATCAGCTCGAGCGCTTCGCGATCGACGACATCGACGAACTCATCGTCCTCGCACCGGGCACCTTCACGCAGTCCTTCTTCGGCGTCGCCGGTGCCCTCGACGTCCGCGGGACGCCCGGCGAGATCTACTTCCGGGGCCTGCGCCGCCTCGACAACCCGGGCAACTACCCGACCCCGATCGGCGCCTCCGATCGCGTCGACATCGTCCGCGGCCCGGCGACGCCGATCATGGGCCCGTCGAAGATCGGCGGGTACCTGAACTTCTCGCCCAAGTCGGCACGCGCCGAGGGCGGGCAGTACATGACCGAACAGGAAGGCGCGATCGGCTACACGGCCGGCAGCTGGCGGAAGTCCGTGCTGACGGCGGAAGTGGGCGGACCCGCGCGCATCGCGGGCAAGGATCTCGGCTACTACCTCTATGCCGAGGTCGAGGACTCGGACTCCTTCTACGAGAACACCGCCACGGACCAGACCGTCGTGCAGGCCTCCTTCGACATGGACCTCAACGACCGGGTGCGCCTGCAGTGGGGCGGCATGTACCACGACTTCTCCGGCAACCAGATCGCCGGCTGGAACCGTGTCACGCAGGACCTCATCGACAACGGTACCTACATCACCGGCGATCCCTTCGACATCGGCCTCGATGTCGACGGGGACGGCGCGATCTCCCACCAGGAACACGACATCAACGGCGACGGCTTCACGGGCGACCTGAACCCCTTCGCGCCGGCGATCGTGCCGGGTGACCCGTCGACGATCGACGAGGTATTCGCCTTCGGCGATCTGTCCCTGCTCGCGCTCGATCCGGCGACGGTGGGTACGGCGCAACTGCGCCGGGATCAGGTGCTCGTCGCACCGGAGGACCTCCTCGAGAACGAGAGCTACACGCTCTACTTCGACGTCATCTACGAGATGGACAACGGCGTCGAGATCAAGAACCAGATGTTCTACGACACCTACGACAATCTGAACGAGAACGCCTACGGCTTCTCGCAGTTCTCCGAGTCCTGGGTCTTCGAGGATCGCGTGGTGGTCTCCGGCGTCGCGACGGGAGGCGACTTCGTGACCAACTGGCAGCTGTCGCCGTCCATCCGCTACACGGACTTCAAGCGCGGCCAGGACTACGTCAACGAGTACTTCGACCGTCGCGATCTCACGGGGCCCTACACGCCCCTCTCGCGGCGCCGCCTGTCGACCCAGATCGACGACGACTACACGGAGTACAACGAGGGCGACTACCTGAACTTCGGTATGGCCGCGCTCGTCGACGTCTCGCACAGCTCCGGTCTCGAAGGCCTGTTCGGCGTGCGCTGGGACTATCTCGACCTGAACGGCTCCACGCCGATCGACAAGCTCCTGCTCGGGACGCCCTTCGCCTTCTGCACGACCTTCGATCCCGACGCCTGCGGCGTCGCGCCGTCGGCGAGCGACACGGTCGACGGCTGGTCCTGGACGGCGAGCGTCAGCTACGGCACCGACATCGGCCTGCGGCCGTACATCACGGCGTCCGAGCAATCGACGGTCGTCGCGAGCCAGGGCGCGGACATCACGGCCAACAACATCGCCGCGGGCGGCGCCTTCGACACCTCCCAGCTCC
The DNA here is from genome assembly GCA_036351675.1 of Pseudomonadales bacterium. Classification (GTDB taxonomy): domain Bacteria; phylum Pseudomonadota; class Gammaproteobacteria; order Pseudomonadales; family Azotimanducaceae; genus JAZBPO01. The sequence goes on along the minus strand of JAZBPO010000168.1, from coordinate 3,682 downwards.
TCGAGGGCGGTATCAAGGGCAGCTTCCTCGACGGTCGTCTGTACACGGCCATCTCCTTCTACCGCCAGGAGCGCGTGGATTTCAGCGCCCAGGACATCGTGACCAACCAGAGCACGGAAACGGAGGGCATGGAGTTCGAAGCGCGCTGGGCCGTGAACGACCAGCTCCTCGTCACGCTCGGCTACTCGAACATCGAGGTACGCAACCTGACGACGGAACAGGGCGGCGGGACCTTCAGCTTCATCGGCGCCGACGACCTGCCGAACGTGCGCGGCGACCAGCTGTTCGCGGGCGTGCTCGGCGGCATCGTGCAGCTCGGCAATCGCGATGCGCGTCGCGCCGGTATCCCGGAGAACATCTGGTCCGCGACCGCGACCTACGATTTCGGCAATGGTCTGGCCGTGAACGCCTCGATCGCCGACGTGGATTCCGTGCCCTCCGGTTTCTCCGGTTCCGTCACGCTCCCGGACTACACGCTCGTCAATCTCGGCGGCGTGTACGAGACGGAGAAGTGGCTGTTCTCCTTCACCGTCAACAACGCGACCGACGAGGAGTACTTCCGCTCCAACTTCCCGAACCTGTTCGGCAGCGCCATCGTCCTGCCGGAACTGCCCCGCAACTACAGCGCACGGGTGCAGTACCGGTTCTGAGTCGCTGGCCCGGCCGCCCCGGCGGCCGGACGCAGTCTCCGGCGCCCGGCTCCGCGAGGATCCGGGCGCCGTCGTCTCGCCCCCAGGGAGTCCTCGCCGTGCCCTCACCACGCCTCTGCACCCTCGCACTCCTCACGTGCGCCCTCCTGCTCGCCGACGCCGCCCGGGCCGCCGCTCCGTCGGCCCCGCGCGAGATCCGCGCCGTCGTGGTCACCATGTTCGAATCCGGCGAGGTCACCGGCGATCGCCCGGGCGAACTCCAGTTCTGGGTCGAGCGCTGGCCACTCGTCGAGCGCCTCGACTTCCCCGCCGGGGAGTTCCCGCTCTACCTGAGCGAGGACGGCGTGCTCGCGGTCTGCACCGGCGGCGGCATCCCGAACGCCACGGCGTCGATCATGGCGCTCGGACTGGATCCGCGCTTCGACCTGTCGAAGGCCTACTGGCTCGTCGCGGGCATCGCCGGCGGTGATCCGGAGGACACGAGCCTCGGCTCCGCCGTCTGGGCGAAGCACGTCGTCGACGGCGATCTCCTCTACGAGATCGACGCGCGCGAGATTCCCGAGTCCTGGCCCTGGGGCCTGATCCCGCTGGGTGCGGACGAGCCCGCCGCCTCGTCCGAGGACATCTACACCGGCTGGACCGTCGACACGATCCACTTCGCCCTGAACGAGGAACTCGTCGACTGGGCCTACGAACGGAGCCGCGACGTCGAGCTCGACGACACGCCCGCCATGGCGGCCTTTCGCGAACAGTTCGACGGCCTGCCCGCTGCACGGCGCCCACCACGCGTCATGCTCGGCGACACGCTCGCCTCCAGCACCTACTGGCACGGCGAACGCCTGAACGCCTGGGCCAACTCCTGGGTCCCGCTCTATGCCGGCGAGGACGCCGAGTTCGTGACGACGAACATGGAGGACTCGGGGACGCTGACCGCACTCGGGCGCCTCGGCCGCATCGGCCGCGCCGATCCGGACCGGGTACTCGTGCTGCGCACCATCAGCAACTTCTCCATGCCACCGCCCGGCGAGAGCGCGGCCTGGAGCACCACCGCGGACTACCCGGACGACGGCCTGCCCGCCAAGGAAGCCGCTTTCCGGGTCGGCAGCCGCGTCATCCGTGCGCTGCTCGCGGACTGGGCGCACTTCGCCGCGACCCCGTCCGCGCCCTGAGCACCGAGGAGAATCGACCCATGCGCTCTTCGCTGCGCACGCTCACACCCCTGCTCGCGACCCTGCTGCTCGCGCCCTCCCTGTCCTTCGCCGCGCCTGCCCAGCACTGGTTCGAGCGCTTCAAGGACGACGCTGACGACCGCACGCTGCTGCGCTTCCTGCACGCCATGCCGAAGGGCGGTGACCTGCACATGCACCTCGGCGGCTCGAACCATCCGGAGTGGCTCTACGAGATCGCCGTCGACGCCGAGCGCTGGGGCTATCGCTTTCTGACGCGGACCCGCATCGAGAACTGCCGTCCCCTGGCCGAGACGACGGCCGAAACGCTGCTGCTGTTCCGGACCATCAGTGAGCACAGCTGGCAGCGCCTAGACGACTGCGAGCGCAGCGAATACGAGCGGCTCGAGGCGCTCGATGCGGCGACCCGCACCGCCTGGATGGACGCCCTGCGCCTCGACCGGCCGACGGAAGGCCGGAACGAGTTCTTCGACCGCCACTGGTCCCGGATCGGCGAGATCGGCTGGAGCCCGGAGATCATGGCCGAGACCCTCGTCTACAACATGAAGGCCTTCGGCGACGACGGGGCGCTCTATCTGGAGCCTGGCATCTCCGTGGACGGGTACCGGACACCGGACGGCAAGGGCATCGCCCCACCGCGGGTGATCGAGATCCTGCGTGAACGTATCCAGCGACCTGACGCCGTCGCGACCGGGGTCACCGTGCGTTTCGAGCTCGCCGTGCTCCGCTTCCGACCCTTCGCCGAGGCCGCCCTCCGCCAGCGCTACGCCTTCGTGGCTTCCCAGCCCGACTTCGTCTCCGTGGACCTGGTCGGGCGCGAGGACGACGACAAGGGCTATCCCCTGCGCTTCCTCGAGACCTTCCGCGACCTGCGCCGGACGCACGGCGACGTCTCCCTCTCGATCCACGGCGGCGAAGTGGACGAGCCCAACAGCCACGTGCGCGACACGCTGCTGCTCGGCGCCGATCGCATCGGCCACGGCGTCAACCTGATCACCGACCCGGACACCATGCTGCTCATGAAAGGCGGGCCCTGGATGGTGGAGATCAACCTGATCTCGAACCTGCTGCTGGAGTACGTCGGGGACTACGCAGAGCACCCCTTTCCCGAATACCTGCGCTTCGGCATCCCGGTGGCCCTGTCCACGGACGACCGCGGCATGTGGGACTCGACGCTCTCGGACGAGTTCTTCGTCGCGGTGCGCGAATTCGATCTGTCCTGGGAGGAGATCAAGCTGCTGTCGCGCAACTCGCTGCGCTACGCCTTCGTCGAAGCGGACGTGAAGGCGGAGCTGCTCGAGGAATACGACCGGCGCATCGCGATCTTCGAGGACGCGTTCCGCGCCGAGGGTCTCGCTGGCGTCGAGACGACACCGCCCCAGTATCGCGGCTTCCTGTGCCGCCGCTACGCGCTCTGCGCCCCCTGACCGGAGTCACCATGCGTTCCTTCGCCCTGCTGCTCGTCTCGCTTCTGCTCGTCGGCTGTACCGTCGACGTGACCTTCGGCGAGGACGCGCGCGAGGACGCGCCGATCGCGGCCCTCGCCTGCACGCCCGGCGGCCCCTGCGACGAGCCCCTCGACGTGCGCATGGTGCTGCTCACCATGTTCGAGATCGGCGCCGACACGGGCGACCGCCCCGGCGAGTTCCAGCTCTGGGCCGAGCGCGCGAACCTGACCGTCCGCTTCCCCTTCCCGCAGGGCCACCACGACCTCTTCTACGACCCGGAGCGGAAGCTGCTGGTCATGGTCACGGGTATCGGCACGCTCAAGTCCGGGCCCAACGTCATGGCCCTCGGCCTCGACCCGCGCTTCGACCTCTCGAAGGCCTACTGGCTCGTGGCGGG
>JAZBPO010000167.1:0-2629 GCA_036351675.1 Pseudomonadales bacterium | reverse complement strand
CGTGTTCGATGACGATCGCCTGTCCCTCGCCGCCTCGCGACGGTTCGACGGCGGAGACGGCGCCCGCGCCGAGCAGATCGTCGCGCTGGGCGAGCATGCGCACATCCCTCTCGTCGCGGTGAACGATGTGCTGTATCACGATCGAGGCCGCCGGGCGCTGCAGGACGTCGTCACCTGCATCCGCGAAGGCTGCACGTTGGCGACGGCGGGACGCCGGCTGGAGGCGAACGGGGACCGGCATCTGAAGTCGCCGGCCGAGATGGCGCGGTTGTTCGCGGATCTGCCGGGCGCGGCGGAGCGGAGCGCGACGATCGCCGAACGGGCGGCCGCGTTCAGCCTGGACGAGCTGCGGTACGAGTATCCGCACGAGGCGTGTCCGCCAGGACTCACGCCGATGGAGCATTTGCGAGACCTGACGTGGCAAGGCGCCCGGGAGCGCTATCCAACCGGCGTGCCGGAGCGCGTGCGGACCCAGGTGCAGCACGAGTTCACGCTGATCGAGGAGCTGGCGTACGCGCCCTACTTCCTCACCGTGCATGACCTCGTGACGTTCGCCCGCTCGCGCGACATTCTCTGCCAGGGGCGCGGGGCGGCGGCGAACTCGGCCGTGTGCTACTGCCTCGGCGTGACGGCGGTCGATCCCGACCGCATCGACGTGCTTTTCGAGCGGTTCGTGAGCAAGGAGCGGGACGAGCCGCCCGACATCGACATCGACTTCGAGCATGAACGCCGCGAGGAGGTGATCCAGTACATCTACGGGAAGTACGGGCGCGACCGGGCCGCCCTCGCTGCGGAGGTCATCACGTACCGCGGCCGCAGCGCGATGCGCGAGGTCGGCAAGGCGATGGGCTTCTCGCTCGACTGCGTGGACCAGCTCGCGAAGAACGTCGACTGGTGGCATGACGGCGTGGGGAGCGAGTCCTCGCTGCGCGAAATCGGACTGGATCCGCATGATCGTTCGGTCAGGCAGCTCATCGCGCTGGCGAACGAAATCATCGGCTTCCCCCGCCACCTCTCGCAGCACGTGGGCGGGTTCGTCATCACGCAGACGCCGTTGTGCGAGCTGGCGCCGATCGAGCACGCGGCCATGGAGCACCGCACGGTCATCGAGTGGGACAAGGACGACATCGACGCGATGAACATGCTGAAGGTGGACTGCCTCGGCCTCGGCATGCTCACCTGCATCCGCAAGGCGATGGCGATGGTGAACGACTGGGATTCTTTTGGTTCGCCCACGGGCGGTTTCGAGAACTCAAAGGCGACGGCGCAGCCCGATGAGTACGCCGCGCACTGGCCGAATCGTCCGCTCGAGTTGCACACGATTCCGCCGGAGGATCCCGCGGTGTACGACATGATCTGCGCCGCGGACACGGTGGGCGTGTTCCAGATCGAGTCCCGCGCCCAGATGTCGATGCTCCCGCGGCTGCGCCCGCGTTGCTACTACGACCTGGTGATCGAGGTGGCGATCGTTCGGCCGGGCCCCATCCAGGGAGACATGGTGCATCCATATCTGCGCCGGCGCAACGGCGAGGAGCCGGTCGAGTATCCGAGCGAGGCGGTGCGCGGCGTGCTCGGCAAGACGCTCGGCGTGCCGCTGTTCCAGGAGCAGGCGATGTCGCTCGCCGTCGTCGCGGCCGGGTTCTCATTGGGCGATGCGGACGAGCTGCGGCGGTCGATGGCCGCGTGGAAGCGCAAGGGGGACCAGCTCGAAAAGTTCGAGCGCAAGTTCCTGACCGGCATGCTCGAGCGCGGCTATCCGCGCGAGTTCGCCGAGCGCTGCTTCCGGCAGATTCGCGGCTTCAGCGAGTACGGCTTTCCGGAGTCGCACGCGGCGAGCTTCGCCCTGCTCGTGTACGCCTCGGCGTGGCTGAAGCGGCATCGACCGGCCGCGTTCGCGGCCGGCCTCATCAACAGCCAGCCGATGGGCTTCTACGCGCCGAGCCAGATCATCAGCGACGCCGAGCACCACGGCGTGACGGTCCGCGCGATCGACGTGAACCGCAGCGCGTGGGACTGCCGACTGGAGTCGCCGCACGTGGAGCGATTGGCGTTCGAGAGGCTGCGACAGACGGAGATGAACGGCGCCGCTGTCGATGGCGCGACGGGCGGCGCCCTCGTCGACGGCCACGGTCGCGTGCGGCAGATCGATCCCGCACAACAGGGAACGACCGCCACGCAGGGGCGTCATGTGGAATGTGGGGGGGGGCAGCCTGTCCTGCGCCTCGGCATGCGCCTCGTGAAAGGCCTGCGGCAGGAGGATGCGGACCGCATCGCGCAGACGGTGGCGCACAAAGGACCCTTCGATTCGCTCGAGGAACTCTGGCGAGCGAGCGGCGTGCGGTTGCGGGCGCTGCGGGCGCTCGCCCGGGCGGACGCCTTCCAGTCGATGGGGCTCGAACGGCAGCGGGCGCTGTGGATCATTCGCCGCCTGCGGGATGACGGGGAGGACCGCCTGCCGATCTTCGACCAGGCGATGGAGCACAAGCGAAACGGCCGCCACGCATCCGCGGAACGAACCGAGGGCGCCACGCTCCCGACCCCCGGCCCGCTCAGGCAGGTGCGGGACGATTACGCAGCCATGCATCTCTCGCTCAAGGCGCACCCGATGTCGTTCCTGCGGGACGAGCTG
>JAZBPO010000166.1:0-19875 GCA_036351675.1 Pseudomonadales bacterium | reverse complement strand
TTACCTTCGCAAGCGAAGGTAATCGACTCCGACCCCGCCTGCGGACCCCGCCTTGCGCATGCCTCACTCCGTGCCGTCGAACACCACCTCGCCATCGACGATGGTCATGACGATGGAGCCGTCGAGGATCGCTGCCGCGTCGGTGTCCGCGAGGACCAGCGGGTCGATGTCCATGACCGTCAGATCCGCCCAGCGACCCGGAGCGATGACGCCGGCACGATGCTCCATGAACGCTGCGCGCGCGGACCAGCCCGTGTAGGCGCGGATCGATTCCTCGGCCGTGAGCGCCTGCTCCGGATACCAGCCGCCCGCCGGCTGGAGCTGCTTGTCCCGGCGCGTGATCGCCGCGTGCAGACCATAGAAGATCGAGTGATCGGAGCCGGGGTTGTCGGCGTTGAAGGTGATGGGCGCACCGGCACGACGCATGCTGCGCCAGGCATAGGCGCCCGTGATGCGGTCGGGACCGACCCGCGCGAGCGCCCAGCCCTTGTCCTCGACGGCGTGCGGGGGCTCCATGGATGCGGTGACGCCCAGTTCGCCGAAGCGCGCGATGTCGCTCGGCGACACGACCTGGGCGTGTTCGATGCGGTGCCGGCCTGCACGCGTGGCGGGATCGCGGGCCGCGTTTGCGGCGATGAAGTCGAGCGTGTCGCGATTGCCCTCGTCACCGATGGCGTGGATCGCGAGCTGGAAGCCGCGGCTCATGGCCTCGGAGGCGAGGGCCTTGTCGTAGCCGTACTCGGCGCCGGAGACGCCGCGATAGCCGGGGCGGTCCGAGTAGGGCTCGAGAAGGCGGGCGCCACGGACGCCGAGGGAGCCGTCGTAATAGCCCTTGACCGCGCGCACGACGAGACGCTGTTCGACGTCCGTGCGCGGTCCGCGCTCGATCCACTCGCGCATCAGGCCCCCGTCGCGCAGGGAGAGCATGGCGTAGAAGCGGATCGGCAGGCGATCCCGCGCCTCCAGCGCGAGCAGCGCAGCGAGGTGCGAGGCGTCGTTGCCGGCATCGTGCACGGCCGTGTAGCCGTCGCGCGCCATCTGCAGCATGGCCGCGTGCACCCGCTGCTGGAGCTGCTCCGGGCCGGCCGCCGGAATGGCCGCATCGAGGATCGGCACCGCGCGATTCAGGAACACCCCGGTGGGCTCACCGTCGGGACCCTTCAGGATCTCGCCACCGCTCGGTGACGGCGTGGCCGCCGTGATGCCGATCTCGTCGAGCGCACGCTGGTTCACCCAGCCCGCGAAGCCGTGGAGGCTGCGCAGGAACACCGGATGATCGGGCACTCGCTCCGACAACAGCGCCTTCGTGGGGTAGTGGTTCGCCCAGGCGCCTTCGTCCCAGCCCTGACCGACGATCCACTGACCCGGTGGCACGCCGCGAGCGCGTGCCACCACGCGTTCGACCGCCTCCTCCTCCGTGGCGACGTCGTAGACGTCGACGCGCTCGAGCCGCGCACCGAGTTCGAACAGGTGCGTGTGCGAATCGACGAGCCCCGGCAGCACGGTGGCGCCCTGGAGATCGAGGACGCGCGTCGCCGCGCCGGCCAGCGCATCGATCTCCCGCGCAGTGCCGACCGCGAGGATCTCGCCGTCCCGAATCGCGACCGCCGAGGCGTCGGGTGCCCAGCCGTCCACTCCGAACGGCGCATCGGCGGCCGGCGTACCGTCGCCGCCGGGCTCCCCCCAGGAGAAGGTGTAGACCCGCGCGTCGGTGAGGATCAGGTCCGGGACGCCCGAGGCTCCGGCCGCAGCCGGGCCCGGCGCGGTCTTCTCGTCCGCGCATCCCGCGAGCAGGGCGAGCGCAAGCAGCGGAGCCACGAAGGCGTGGACGACGTGGGTCTCGATGCGCATTCAGCTCTCCTCGAGCGGTTCGCCCGACGCCACCGGCTCCGGATCGAGGCGCCGGGAGACGGCATAGAAGATCAGCCCGCTGACGACGATGGCGAGCCCCAGGCCCGCTTCCTGCGGCCGCTGCAGCAACAGATACACGAGCGTCCAGCCCGTGATGCCGAGGTAGACGAGCGGCGTGAGCGGATAGGCGACGGTGCGATAGGGACGCGGCAGCTCGGGTTGGCGGATGCGCAGCACGAAGATGCCGAGCACCGCGAGAAAGGAATTCAGACCGAGCGTGAAGCCGGCGAAGACGAGGATCGACTCGAAACTCGCGGTGAGGATGAAGGCGAGGGCGAGCGTCGACTGGAACAGGATCGCATTGAACGGCAGGCCGGTCGCATTCGTGCGCGCGAGCAGGCGGAAGGCGCGGAAGTCCTCACCGATGACCGCGAGCACGCGGGGCCCGGCCAGGGTCATGGCACTGACCGTAGAGATCAGCAGCAGCGCGAGCACGGTGCCCATGATCGCGCCGCCGCGCTCGCCGTAGATGTGATCCGCGGCGATCTTGCCTACCTCTACCTCACCGACCATCTCCGCCTGCGGCGCCGCATTCAGGAAGGTGTAGTTCAGGGCCACGTAGAGCACCAGCACCACGGCCGTGCCGAGGCCGAGGATGCGCGGCAGCGTGCGCTGCGCATCGTCCAGCTCGCTCGTGAGATAGGTGGCCGCGTTCCAGCCCGTGTAGGCGTAGTTCACGTAGATCAGGGACACGGCGAAGGCCGAGGAGAAGATCGCGTCGGCGTCGCCGGCCGAGGGCAGGAAGCGCACCGGTTGCGGATCGTCGACGAGGAAGAAGGCCGAAACGCAGAAGAAGACGATGAGCGCGAGCTTCAGCACCGTGAACCAGCGTTGCACCCCGGCGGAGCTGGCCCGCGTACTCGCGTGAACGCCGGTCAGGGCCACCACCAGCGCCGCTGCGAGGGCCGTGGGCGAGAGGGTCGGGAACACGGAAGACAGGTAGCTGCCGAAGGTGATGGCTGCGAGCGCCACGGGCGCCGCGAAGCCGATGGTCGCCGAGACCCAGCCGGAGATGAAGCCGGCCGCGGGGTGATAGATGCGCCCGAGGAAGTTGTATTCGCCGCCGGAGCGCGGAAGAGCAGCGCCGAGCTCGGCGTAGGTGAGCGCACCGCAGAGTGCGGTGAGGCCGCCGACGACCCAGAGCATCATCAGTGCGAAGCCCGAGGTGATGTCGAGGAGCTGGAAACCGAGCGACGTGAACACGCCGGTGCCGATCATGTTCGCCACCACCACGGCAGCAGCCGTGGTCGCACTGTAGCGATGGAGGCCGGCGCCGCCGCCCGCAGTGCTCACGCGCCTCGCCCCGGACGCGCGTGGACGCGCCGCGCCGGCTCGCGCGCCTCCGTGAACTCGTTCTGCACCCACAGCCCTCCCGTCCGGAGCGCCGAGTGTAGCGGACGCGGGCGACTCAGCGCTGCGGGCGATGTGCGAGGAAGGCCTGCCGCGCGGTCCGATCCTCCTCCGTCCGCTCGGGCTCGGTCTCGACCACGAAGCCCTGGCTTTCGAGCAGGCGCACCCAGGTGGCGATCGGAAACAGACCGGTCTCGTGGCGCTCGTTGCAGTGGGTGACGCGGCCGTCGGCCTCGCGGAGCAGGAAGGCGTACTCGGTGGCGATCCGCGTGTCGGCCGGATCGGGGTCCGTCGTCCATTCCATGAAACGGACGCCCGAACCGTCGGGCGCATCACTGCCGCCGACGTCCTCGTCGGGCTCGAAGGTCTCGCGCACGTGATCGGGTATGGCGACGACGATGCCGCCGGGGCGGCAGTGCTGCCAGGCCGTGGCGAACACCGCGGCGAGGTCGTCCTCGCTGGTCATGTAGTCGATGGCATCGTGGAGGAAGACCGCGTCGAAGAGACGGCCGAGGCGCGCCGAGCGCATGTCGCCCTGAAGGTGCGTGCACTCCGGGTTGAGGCGTTCGGAGACGTCCAGCATCTCGCGCGAGAGATCGACGAGCGTCAGCGTGAAGCGCGACTTCAGATGGAAGGCGCTGTGACCGCCACCGCTGCCGAGCTCGAGTACCTCGCGCACGTCGATGGCGGCACGCTCGAGGAGCGACGCAGCCCAGACGGTCTCCTCGGCGTAGTCCTCGACGGGGGAGATGAGCGGCCACCAGCGAGCGAGGTCCGTGTAGAAGAGCGGCAGATCGGGTTCACTCATGGCCGCGGACTCGCTCCCCTGCAGCTGTCGGTCTCGGGACTCGCCACGGACCGCTGCCGTCAGCCCGCCAGCTTCGGCCCCTGGCCGAAGGCCGCGAGCATGTTCTCCGCCCGCGCCCGCATGGCCTCCTCGAACTCCGGATGCGTGAAGATCCAGAAGCGTTCCTCGCGGATCGCGTCGAGGACGCATTCGGCCACGTGCTCCGGGGGTATCGCGATGTCGAGGATCCCGCTCAGCATACGTTCCTGCTCTTCCGTGCGTTCCGCCGGCGTATCGTTCCGCAGCTCGTCGGGGCGATTGCGCTGCGACTCGAAGATGTTCGTGCGCACGAAGCCCGGGCACAGCACGGAGACGTTCACCGGCGTGTCGACGAGGTCTGCCGCCATGGACTCGGAAATGCCCACCACCGCGAACTTCGAGCCGCAGTAGATGGACATGCCGGGAGCACCGAAGACGCCGGCCATCGAGGCGGTGTTCACCACGTGTGCCGGTTCGCCCTGTTCCACCATCTTCGCGACGAAGGTCTGGAGGCCGTTGACGACGCCGTCGAGGTTGACGCCGAGGGTCCAGTCCCAGTCCTTGAAGGACTGCTCCTGCACCGGGCCGCCCGCACCGACGCCCGCGTTGTTGCAGAGGACGTGCACGGGCCCGAAGGTCCCGGCCACCTGCTCGGCGGCGCGCGCCCAGGCATCGCGGTCACGGACGTCGAGGCAGATGCCCAGCACGTCCGCGTTGCGCCCCTTCAGGTCCTCGACGGCCGCGTCGAGGACCGCCTCCTCGACGTCGGCCACGACGATGCGCATGCCTTCGGCAGCGAAGCGCCGTGCCATGGCGAGGCCGATGCCACTGGCGCCGCCGGTGATGAAGGCGGTACGTCCCTCGAAGTCCTTCATGTCCGATCCTTCAGCTGGTGGCGAGTGCGTCGAACTCGCGCTGGACACGCTCGGCGTCGGCGTGCGTCGCGATCAACGCGCGCATGTTCGCTTCCTGGGTGGGACGGTTCGCCTCGTGAACTTCCACTGCATGCCAGTGGACCATCTTCGCCCACAGCGGATCGACGAGCTCCTCGCCCGGGATCACCTCGCCGTCCACCGTGCGGATGCGCAGCGAGCGGAATTCGGAGATCACGGTCTGCAGATAGGCGACGTGGATCGCCTCGTCGGTGCGGATGCGATCGACGAGCTCGAGCGCGAGGTCGCGGTCGGCGTCCGGGCACTCGAAGAGGCCAGGCGTCGAGATCACGTCCTCGTAGAAGCGGAAGGTGCGCTCCGCGCGGACCTCGATCATCAGCACGTTCATGAGCAGTTTGAGCGTACCCTCGTGCGCTTCCGGCAGCTGCGGCAGTTCTCGACCCTCGACGGGCCGGGCGATGGAGGCGGGGGGCTCCGGGACGGGCCAGCGGTCCTTGCCGAACAGCAGGTCGCGAACGGCGAACCACATGTCGTCGTGGCCGCCGACACCCAGGTCCTTGCGGCCCCCCTCGTCCCAACCGTGGCTCTTCAGCAGACCCGCGTTGAGATGGCCGATGCACATCTCCGAGATGTCGTCGACGGCGACGGCCTGGAAGTCGGGAGCCTTGAAATCGACGAGCGCGATGCCGCGCGCCTCGATGATTCCGGTGATCGAGAGGCTGTTCCAGAACGCCTGTCCCAGCCCCTCGCGGACGAGCAGGCGCTGCTGCGCCTCGTTGGGGAAGGGCGGCACCGAGAGCAGCGCCGTGTCCGCTTCCAGCAGCGGCCAGCGCCGCTCCGCGAGCGCCCGCTGCCAGGCCCGCACCGCTGGCCAGCGATTCAGCGTCCGCGGCGAGATGTAGTGCCCGTCTTCCGCGATGCCGCCGTGCAGACGCAGCGCCGCCTCCACGTGCGGCTTCGGATAGTCGTGCTCGGCGATCAGGGTCGCTTCGTCCCAGCGGAGCCGCTCCGTCTCGCGCTCCTCCAGCCTCGTCTCTGCCATCTCGTCCTCCTCCGGACGTGAAGAAAGGCCCAGGGCCTTCGTTCACACTTCGCGGCGAACGTGAACGGGGGCCCTGGGCCCCTTGTTCACGTTCAAGGTTGTTCGTTGCCGAGTGCGGCCTGCAGCTCGGCGAGCTTCTCTGCGCGTTCGGGCGTGAGCTCGCCGAAGGAGGCGAGCTGCTCCTCGCTGCGGGCGGCGACCAGCTCCTTCATTTCCGGATGCGTGAACAGCCAGAAGCGGCCCTCGCGGACGCCCTCGAGCACGAGCTGGCCGACCTCCTCGGCATCGATACCGGTGGCCATGGCCATGTTCATGAGCGTGGACTGCGCCCGCGCCGCCGCCTCCGCCTCTTCGGAATCGTGCTCGAAGGCGTCCGGCCGATTGCGCTCCGATTCGAGAATCCGCGTGCGCACCATGCCCGGGCAGAGGACCGAGACGCCGACGTCGGTGTCGGCGAGATCGGCCCGCAGCGCCTCGGACATGCCCACGACCGCGAACTTCGAGGCGTTGTAGACGCCGAGGCCGGCCATGCCGGCGACCCCGGCCATGGACGCCGTATTGACGACGTGCCCCTCGCCGGCGGCGCGGATGTGCGGGAGCACGGCCTGGAGGCCGTTGACCACGCCGCCCACGTTGACGCCCATGATCCAGTCCCAGTCCTCGTAGGTGACCGCGTCGAGCCGGCCGCCGCGGTACACGCCGGCGTTGTTGCAGAGCACGTTGATCGCCCCGAACTCGTCGACGGCCCGCTGTGCGGCAGCGGCGAAGGCCTGGCGATCGGTGACGTCGAGTTCGATCGTGAGCACGGGTACGTTGCGCCCCCGGAAGCGCTCCGCGGCCGCGTCCAGTGCCGCCGCATCGACGTCGGCGAGCACGATGCGCGCGCCGGCACCGGCGAAAGCCTCCGCCATGGCGAGGCCGAGGCCACTGCCACCACCGGTCACGAACACGACCTTGCCGGCGATCTCCTCCATCCTGCTACTCCTTGCCGGGGCCGGGCACCTGCGCCCCGAGCGCACGGCCGATGAAGCGGGTGAGCTGATCCGCCACCTTCTCGGGTTGCAGATGCCGACGACCACCGAAGATGGTGCCGTGACGCACGAGGCCGCCGAGCGCGTGGCTGATCAGATCGAGGTCGTAGTCGTCGTGGATCACGGCGTCGGCGACGGCCTCGCGCAAGGACTCGGAGAAGATGCGCCCGAAGCGGTCGTAGAGGCGCCAGGCCTCCTCGTCGCCGGGCGCGATCATGACCGGATCGAGAAAGGCCGCCTGAAGCACGCCGGGATTACGCTGGGCGTGGTCGAACATGGCGCGGATGAAGGCGCCGACACGCTCCGTGACGCCCTCGATGCCGGCGAGCTGCTCCCGGCAGTCCGCGAGCAGATGCGTCTGCGCCTCGTCGGCGAAGGCGAGGAAGACCGCTTCCTTGTCCCGGAAGTGCAGATAGAAGGTGCCGGTCGCCACGCCGGCGGCGCGAGCGATGTCCTGAGGCCGCGTCCGGTCGTAGCCGTGCCTGACGAAGTGCTCGCGCGCGGCATCGAGCAGGCGCCGGCGGCTCTGCAGGCGCCTTCGCGTCTGGCCGTCGACGATCTCCCGCGCGCTACCACCGGGCGCGGCGGCCCCTGCGGGCACGTCGGTCATCGCTCCTCCCCCGACGGTCCGATCCGCTCCAGCGGCTTTGCTCGACCGTCGCTGACAAGCTGTCAGATTCGCGCCTGCGACGTCAATCGCTCGGTGCGATGCCCGAACCATCATTCGGGCATACTCGAATTTCCTGTCTGATCGGTTCGCGGCGTTCGCGCAGGACCTGATCACGGCGGGCACGCGAAGGCGTGTCGGGTTCACGGCGAGCGGGCGCGATGCGGACCGCCCACCGACCGGCAATGGCCGCGCAGGCCGCGCCCTCCGCAAGATCGGCCGTGGCCCCCCATGCTGCGTCATCGCGCGTCGCCGATTCGATTCCTGACGACGCCTTGCAAGGAAGCCGCTGCCGGTCCCGGACACTGCGGACCAACCAGAAAGGACGCTCAGGATGACCAGGGAAGAGCTCGTCGAGCGGCTGCGGGACGTGTTCGAATCCCGCGGCTTCGAGGGCGCCACGCTCACGGAGATCGCGAAGGCGAGCGGGCTTTCCAAGGCGAGCCTCTACCACCACTTTCCGGACGGGAAGGCCGGCATGGGGCTCGCTCTGTTGAAGGATGCAGGCATTCGCCTGGAGGCTGCAGCGCTCGCGCCGCTGCGCGGCGGCGGCTCACCGGAGGAGCGCCTCGCAGGCATGCTCGAGGGCATCGACGCCTATTTCGAGGGCGGCGCGCGCAGCTGCCTGCTCACGGTGTTCGCCCTCGGGCCGCCGGACCCACGCTTCGACGATCTCGTCGAGGCGCGCCTGTCGGAGTGGATCGATCTGCTCACCGAGACGCTCCAGGACGCAGGCCTCGCGCGCAAGGAAGCGCGGCGCCAGGCGCGCGATACGGTCGCGCGGCTTCAGGGTGCAGCGGTCCTCGCGCGCGCACTGCGCGATCGCAAGCCTTTCCGCCAGGTGCTACGACGCGTCGGAGCGGAATTCGCGATCGCCACCTGATGCGCCCGCGGGCCCTCGCATCCACGCGTGGAAACGGCCCACCCACTCGAGCAGACCCTCCGGCGCATGCTTCTTGCGCCAGGTGCTGGCCGCCGACTTGTTCGCCTCCACCAGCGTCGGATAGACATGGATCGTCGCCATGATCTTCTTCAGGCCGATGCCGTGCGTCATGGCGAGCGTCCACTCGGCGAGCAGCTCGCCCGCGTGCGGACCGACGATGGTGACGCCGAGCACCCTGTCACTGCCGCCCTCCGGCGTCAGGACCTTGACGAAGCCCCGGCGCTGGCCCTCGGCGATGGCGCGGTCGTTGTGCTCGAAGTGGAACTTCGAGACCTCGACAGCCACGCCGCGCTGCCGTGCCTCGTCCTCGGAGAGGCCGACGCGCGCGACCTCCGGCTCCGTGTAGGTGCACCAGGGCACCACGGCGTAGTTCGCCTTCGTGCGCCAGAAGCTGCCGAAGAGCGCGTTGACGGCCGCGTAGTAGGCCTGGTGCGAGGCGATGTGCGTGAACTGGTAGGGGCCGATCACGTCGCCACAGGCATAGATCGTGGGCAGGGAAGTCTGCAGGTACTCGTTCACGGCCACGGTGCCGTTCTCGTTCTTGCGCACGCCGAGATCGTCCAGGCCGAGCACGTCCGTGACCGGTGCACGGCCGATGGCCACGAGGAGCCGGTCGAAGGGCACCTCGAGGTGTCCGCCGGGGCCGTCCGCGACGAGCACGCCGCGGGCACCGTCGACCTCGCGCACGGCCGTGGCGCGATGATCGTGATGGATCTCGATGCCGTCCTCCACGAAGGACTCCTCGACGATCGCCGCGGCATCGGCGTCCTCCCGGGGCAGCATGCGCGAGGAGGCGTTGATCATGACGACGCGCGAACCGAGGCGCGCGAAGGCCTGCGCGAGTTCGCTGCCGATCGGCCCGGAGCCCAGCACCACCAGACGCTCGGGCAGTTCCTCGAGTTCCCAGACGGAGTCCGAAGTCACGTAGTCGACCTCGTCGATACCCTCGATCTTCGGCACCAGCGGGCGCCCGCCGGTGGCGACGACGATGTGCCGTGTCGTGATGCGCTCGCCGTCCACTTCCACGGTCCAGGGGTCGACGATGCGCGCCTCGCCGAGCCTCACCGACACACCGAGGGACTGGTAGCGCTCCGGTGAATCGTTCGGCTCGATGGTCGCGATGGCCTGCTTCACGTGGCCCATGACCTTCGCGAAGTTCACGTCGGGCGCTGCACCACCGACGCCGAAGCGCTCCCCGTCGCGCAGGGTCTTCGCGACACGTCCCGAGGTGATGAGCGCCTTCGAGGGCACGCAGCCCGTGTTCAGGCAATCACCACCCATCCTGTGACGCTCCACGAGCGTCACCTTCGCCTTCACCGTCGCCGCGATCAGCGAGGCGATGAGCCCGGCGCTGCCACCACCGATGACGACGAGGTTCTCGTCGAAGGCCTTCGGCCGCTGCCAGCGCGCGAGCGCGCGCCGGCTCTCGATGACGCGCATGGCCGCACGCGCGATCCAGGGAAAGAGCCCCAGCAACGCGAGGGCGCCGAGGAGTCCGGGCGAGAGGATGTCGGAGGTACGCTCGATGTCCGCGAGCTGGGTGCCCGCGTACACGAACACCACCGTCGCGGGGAACATGCCGATCTGGCTCGCGGCCGCGTAGGTCAGCGTCCGGATCGGAGTCAGCCCCATGACGAGATTGATGACGACGAAGGGGAACAGCGGCACCAGGCGCAGCGACAGAAGATAGAAGGCGCCGTCGCGCTCGATACCGCGATTGATGGGCCCGAGCTGCGAGCGGAAGCGCCGCTGCACCCAGTCCCCGAGCAGACTGCGCGCGACGAGGAACGCGAGGGTGGCGCCGAGCGTCGACGCGAAGGACACGATCACCGTGCCCCAGAGCACGCCGAAGAGCGCGCCGCCCGCGATGGTCATGATCGCGCCGCCGGGCAGCGACAGCCCGGTCACGGCCACGTAGACCACGAAGAAGACGAGCGCACTCGTCAGCGGACGCGCGTCGATGGCGGCCTCCAGCGCGTCGCGCTGGCTCGCGAGGTAGTCGAGCGAGAAGAAGCGCCCGAGGTCGAGGACGAAGAAGGCCACGACCGCCATCACGACTGCGGCGAGGAGTAGAAGTCGGCGAGGGTCCATGCCGCAGGGCTCCGTTGCTGGTATCGGTTGTCGTCGTCGGGGCCCTTCGACCGCAGCACGCGTGCCGAGTTCGACGGCCCGGGGGACAGAGCGCGGGGGCGGTCGGTAGACTGAGTGCCGCGGGTTCGCGCGTCTCTGGCGCGAACCGCACAGCGCCGCCCGCAGAACGAGGACCGCGAGACGCCATGCATCTGCCACCCCGCAGCTTCCCGACGACCCGCATGCGCCGCATGCGCCGCGACGACTTCAGCCGTCGGCTCATGCGCGAGCATACGCTCACCGTCGACGACCTGATCTACCCAGTCTTCCTGATAGAGGGCACCGCTGCGAGGGAGCCGGTGGCATCCATGCCCGACATCGAACGTCTGTCCGTGGACGAACTGGCGCGGGATGCGGTGGAGATTGCTGAGCTCGGCATCCCCGCCATCGCCCTGTTCCCCATGACGCCGCCGGAAGCGAAGACCGCCGACGGCCGCGAAGCCCACAACGAGGACAACCTCGTGTGCCGGGCGATCCGCGCCGTGAAGCGCGAGGCGCCCGAGCTCGGCGTGATCACCGACGCCGCCCTCGATCCCTACACCACGCACGGCCAGGACGGCATCATCGACGACGACGGCTACGTGCTGAACGACGAGACCGTCGAGGCGCTGTGCAAGCAGGCGCTGGTGAACGCCGCCGCCGGCTCCGACGTGATCGCGCCCTCGGACATGATGGACGGCCGCATCGGTGCCATCCGCGCCGAGCTGGAGGCGCACGGCCATCGGAACGTGCGCATCCTCTCCTACGCGGCCAAGTACGCCTCGAAGTACTACGGGCCCTTCCGTGACGCCGTGGGCTCCGCACCCAATCTCGCCGGCGGAGGCAAGCACGGGTACCAGATGGACCCGGGCAACTCGAACGAGGCCCTGCACGAGGTGGCAATGGACATCTCCGAGGGCGCCGATGCGGTCATGGTGAAACAGGGCATGCCCTATCTCGACGTCATCCGCCGCGTGAAGGACGAGCTCGGCGTACCGACCTTCGCCTACCAGGTGAGCGGCGAGTACGCGATGCACATGGCAGCGATCCGGAACGGGTGGCTCGAGGAGGCGGTGATCCCCGAGTCGCTCCTCGCCTTCAAACGCGCCGGCGCGGACGGAGTGCTCACCTACTTCGCGAAGCGCATCGCGGCGGAACTCCGGAACCGCTGACATCCGCCTCCGGGTCTGAGCACATTCCCCGAAGGCACTGGTCGGCACGCGTTCCTTTGCTAGAATCCGCGCCCTCCGAGGTCCGCGCCAGGTCCGGACCGCGCCCGAACAGCCATCACGGGAGCCCCCGAATGAGCGACAACATCACCCACGTCAGCAAGGATTCCTTCGACGAGGACGTGCTCAAGTCCGAGCGCCCCGTACTCGTCGACTACTGGGCCGAGTGGTGCGGCCCCTGCAAGATGATCGCGCCCATCCTCGACGAGATCGCCGAGGAGTACGGCGAGAAGGTGAAGATCTGCAAGGTCAACGTCGACGAGAACCAGGAAACGGCCGCCCGCTACGCCGTTCGGGGGATCCCGACGCTGATGCTGTTCAAGAACGGCGACGTCGAAGCGACCAAGGTGGGGGCCCTCAACAAGTCCCAGCTCGCCGCCTTCCTCGACAGCCACCTCTGATCCGGACGCGCGCCGCGACGGCGGCGCGGAGCGGCGGCGGGCTCCATGCTGGCGGTTCGCCGTCGTACGTCATGGCACCTTCGTGCTTGACGCCCCCCTCGAGCAGGGCGAAACTGTACGCGCCTACGGGGGGGAAGTAGGCCTACCCAAGTATCGCGTTTCCTGACTCTCTTCCGCCCCACTCCCGTTATCCGAGTGTTTCCGTACATGCCCCGGCCCCGTGGCCGGCTCCCACGCATGCTGCGTGCTCAGCACTCCTGTAGCCGATCATCAGGACATGAACCTCACCGACCTCAAGCGCAAGCCGGTTCCGGAACTCCTCGACACTGCCCGCGAGATGGGGCTCGACAACCTCGCCCGCTCACGCAAGCAGGAAGTCATCGCCGCGATCCTTCGCAAGCACGCCAAGAGCGGCGAGGACATATATGGCGACGGCACTCTCGAGATCCTGCAGGACGGCTTCGGCTTCCTGCGCTCGGCCGATTCTTCCTACCTCGCCGGTCCCGACGACATCTACGTCTCGCCGAGCCAGATCCGCCGTTTCAATCTTCGCACCGGCGACTCCATAGCCGGCAAGATCCGTCCGCCGAAGGACGGGGAACGCTACTTCGCGCTCCTCAAGGTCGACGAGATCAACCTCAGCGAGCCGAACACCAAGAAGCACAAGATCCTCTTCGAGAACCTGACGCCGCTGTTCCCGCAGCAGCTGCTGAACCTCGAGCGGGGCAACGGCTCCTCCGAAGATCTCGCGGCGCGCGTCGTCAATCTCGTCGCGCCGATCGGCAAGGGCCAGCGCGGCCTCATCGTCTCGCCGCCGAAGGCCGGCAAGACCCTGATGCTCCAGAACATCGCGCAGTCGATCGCGGCCAACAATCCCGAGGTGATGCTGATCGTGCTGCTCATCGACGAGCGGCCCGAGGAAGTCACGGAGATGCAGCGCTCCGTGCGCGGCGAGGTCGTCGCCTCCACCTTCGACGAGCCGCCGGCGCGTCACGTCCAGGTGGCGGAGATGGTCATCGAGAAGGCCAAGCGCCTCGTCGAGCACAAGAAGGACGTCGTCGTCCTCCTCGATTCCATCACCCGACTCGCCCGCGCCTACAACACCACGGTACCGAGTTCCGGCAAGGTGCTGACCGGTGGTGTCGACGCCCACGCCCTCGAGCGTCCGAAGCGCTTCTTCGGCGCCGCCCGGAACATCGAGGAGGGTGGCAGCCTCACGATCATCGCCACGGCGCTCGTCGACACGGGCTCGAAGATGGACGAGGTCATCTACGAGGAGTTCAAGGGCACGGGCAACCAGGAACTGCATCTCGAGCGCCGTATCGCCGAGAAGCGTGTGTTCCCGGCCATCAACATCCGCCGCTCCGGTACGCGCCGCGAAGATCTCCTCATGGGCGAGGAAGAGCTGCAGCGCGTGTGGATCCTGCGCAAGCTGCTCCACGACATGGACGACCTCGCGGCCATCGAGTTCCTGCTCGACAAGCTCAAGGACACGAAGACCAACGACGAGTTCTTCATGTCCATGAAGAGTCGCTGACGCGACAGCCGTGCCTGTCCGCGTCGAGGGCGTCCTCGCGCCGCCGCGCGAGCTCGGCGCCGGCGTGTTCGGTGTCGACATCCGCCTCCAGAGCGATCCCGGCCCGGTGCTTCCGGGTCAGTACGTGCTGCTCGTCCATCCCGACGGCACGGCCATTCCCTTTTCCCTCGCGAGCCCTCCGCGCGAGCTGCCGCAGCTGACGCTCCACTACCGCTCCAGCGCGGGGAGCGAGGACGCGCGCCGCATGGACGAGATCCTCGCCCGGCCCGGTCCCTGCACCGTAGAGCTCGGTCACGGTGACTGCGGCGTGTGCGCACCGCTGGCTCGGCCCCTGGTGATGATCGCCGGGGGTACGGGCATCGCCCAGGCACGGAGCATCGCCCTGGAGCTCGCGGAACACGCCGAGCAGGATCTGGTCCTCTACTGGGGCGCGCGCGCCGCGGCCGATCTCTACGCCCGCGACGAGTTCGACGCCCTCGCCGGGCGCGCACCGCACTTCCGCTGGATCGCAGCGGTGGAGGACGGGCCTGCCGGCGCCCGGCTCGGCACGGTGGCCGAGGTCGTCGCGCAGGACGCGGCGGCCGGCCGGATCGATCTCGGCACCGTCGACGTGCTCCTCTGCGGCGGCCCGCCCATGGTCTGGGGCACGGTCACCGCCCTGCGGCCGCACGGTCTGACGGAGGCGCGCACGCGCTCGGACGTGTTCGACTACGCACCGCGCGAGGATCTCTGGACCGACTGAGGCGCGCGCCATGGCACGCTGGATCGTGACCGGCCCCCCGGGGGCGGGAAAGACCACGGTGCTGACGCGGCTCGCCGAACGCGGCTACGCGGTCGTTTCCGAAGCCGCCCGCGCCGAGATCGCCGCGCGCAGGGCCCGTGGCCTGCCGCCCCGCCCCGATCTCCAGAGCTTCGTGCGCGCCCTGCTCGCACGCGACGAGGCCGCCTGGGACGGCAGTGGCGAGGGCACGGTGCTCTTCGACCGCGGCCTCGCCGACACCCTCGGTGCCGCCCTCGGCCTGGGTCTGGTCGACGAGGACGGCGTCCGCGAAGCCCTGGCCCAGCGCCCCTTCGAGACCCGGGCGCTCTACTTCCCGCCCTGGGCCGAGATCTATCACACCGACGCGGAGCGCGATCAGACCTGGACCGAGGCCGTGACCGTCGATGCCATGGTCAGGCGCTTCTACGAGCGCTTCGGGATCGAACTGCTCGAGATTCCCCGGGACACGGTCGACGCCCGCGCCGTGCGCGTGGCCGCGATCGTCGGCCCGCCCTAGGACGCCCGTTCGAGAGCGCCGCCCGGCGCCGGGAGTGGCAGCTCGAGGGGCGGCGCGGCGCGCAGGGCGAGCGCCCGCTCGAGCAGCTCGGCGCCACGCTCCGCGTCGCCGAGGCGCGTCTCGAGGCGACCGAGTTCGGCGCACGCCTCGGGGGTCTCGCGCTGCGAAAGGCTGGAAGCGTAGTGCGCGCGCGCTTCGCCGAAGCGCCCCGTACGCAGTGCCAGGCGTGCCCGCGTCAGTTCGAGCATCGGGTCTCCCGCGTGGGCCTTCGCCCAGCGTGCAGCCTGCTTGCCCCGCTTGGCCGCGTCGCCTCCCGTGATGCGTCCGTAGACCTCGACGAGCTGAACGTTCCACTCCTTGTCCACGGCCGCCTTCAGCAGGGCCGCTGCCCCGTCACCGTCACCGACGGCATCGAGACGCAGGGCGACGACCGCGAGCAGACCGGCATCGCTGCGCAGGGCCTTCGGCACCGCCTCCCACGCCGCCTTCACGGCCGCCGGTCCATCGCTGCCTTCGTCGGGGCTGCCCACGCCGGCAAGGTAGGCGATCCAGGCCTCGCGCTCGAGGCGTGCCACCTCGTCCTCCGGCAGGCGCGTCCGGCGCAGGTCCAGGATCAGGCCGAGCAGGCCCTGCAGGTCACCGACCTCTTCCAGGGCACGCCGCAACATCCGCAGCACGTGCGCATTCCGCGGCACCTCGCGCCGGAGCTCGAGCAGCGTCGCGAGGGCGGGCTCCCACTGTCCCGCGTCGAGCTGCAGTTCTGCCTGCGCGATCCCGACCGGCAGGGTCGCCTTCGGATCCCCCTCGAGCGCCGCGCGCAGATGCTCGTCGCGGCCCTCCAGATCGCCGAGCGCCTGGGCGGCGCGAGCGGCTTCGATCTCGTTCAGCAGCGCGACGTTCGCAGCCTCCCGATCGGTCGTCCGGCGCCATTTGCCGGCGCTGCGCGTGGAGGCCGTCCGCGCGCTCGCGGCGCTGCCCTCGAAGGCCCTGCGCGCTGCGGCGAAATCCCCACGCGCGCGTGCGAGCTGACCCGAGAGCGCGAGCCGCCGCGAGCGGCGCTGGCGTCGCCCGCTGGTCCAGGCGAGCACGCCACTGCGGCTGCCGAACAGGAACTCGAACAGCAACATGCCCCCACGCAGCAGCAGCAGGGCGAGCAGCAGGAGAACACCGGCGAACCAGAAGCTCGTCTCGAAGGAGAAGTCGGACCAGACCAGGAGCAGATAGCCCGGGTCGCGCGCGATGAGCGTACCGAAGGAGCCCGCGACGACCGCGAGCAGGAACAGCCCCACCACGCGGCGCGTCACGCCGCCGGCCTCCGACCGCCACCGAGGAAGGACGCGCGACTGCGCAGGCGCATCAGCTCGTCGTGTGGAGCACTGAGATCCGGCGCCGGCACGGCTACGCGCTCGTCCGTCAGGCGCTCGAAATCGCGCAGAATCGCCTCCACGGCGGGGTCCTCGAGATCGAAGTAGTCGCGCGTCCAGCGCGCCGCGTCCTCGAGCGCGATGCGCCAGACCTCCGCGTCCTTGCGCAGCAGGGCCAGCTGGGCCTGCTCGAGCTTGAGCGCGAGGTTGTGGCGCACGAAATCGGCTTCACCCGGTTCGGAAAGCGTGCGCACGGGGCTCGGACGGTGCACACGGAAGTCGACGAGGCCGGCCACGGTCTCGCGAAGCGCTCCGGTCCAGCCTCCTTCCAGCTCGTCCGTCTCTTCGAGGAGCTGCTCTTCCGGAGGCGGCTCGCCGCGCGGCGGAGCCACGTACTCGCGCTGATCGAGGGGGAGGGCCGCGATCTGATCACCGAGCGCCTCGAGCTCCAGATAGAGCCCTGTCCGATCGACGGCGGGCTGGGTACGCAGCGCCGTGCGCGCCTCGGCGATACGCTCCCGGACGGGACTCAGACCGAGGTCGTCCAGTTCGCGCAGCAGCTCGTCGGCAGCGATGAGCAGCGCCTCGGCACCGGCGCGGTCGTTCTCCACGCCGGCGCGAAAGTTCGCGACTCGCAGCAGATAGGCCGTCTCGGCAAGGCGCCACTGGCGCTCGTCGATGGGCGCTTCCGCAGCGATGTCCGAGGACAGAGCCGTCAGCGCGCGGCCGAGCTCGTCGAGACCATCGCGGAGCTCCGCCTCCCGATCGAGGGCGCGGCGGCCGGTCCGCTTCGCGTCGGCGAGATCGGCCTCGAGTTCGACGATGCGCGCCTCGAGACGCTCGATGGTCGGGAGCGGCAGGTAGTCGAGGGGGTCCTCGCCGCGATAGACGAACCACCCCGCAGCGCCGCCGACAGCACCGATGACGAGCAGGACGAGCACGAGGGCGACGATCGCGATGCCGCGGCCGCCGCCACGCCGGACCACCACCGTCGGTGCGGCCGCCGCCGGGGGGCCCGACGCCGGGACTGCCGAAGCGTCCGCAACCGCGGGCTCAGGGTCGGTGTCGGCAGGCGCGGTCGCGTGCTCGGCAATGTCCGGGGCCTGCTCCGCAGGCTCTCTTCTCAAGGTCGTCGCGTGCTCGCTCGCGCCCGATCCATGATCGTCGGGCTCGGGGAGGGCGAAGTCGTCGACGTCTTCGTCAGGCGCTGTGGCCGGTCCGTCTTCGGACGAGGGATGGACGAAGGGATCGTCGCCCGAGCCGTCACCGGCACGAGGCTCGTCGACCGTCGTCCCGGAGGACGCCTCGGACGGTTCCGGCGGCAGGCCGCGCACGCGCGCCTCGTCGTCCGGTTCGTCCCCAGGTCGCTGCGGACCCTCGCTCACTGCTGTCCTCCCTGCCGCGACGGGCCCGTGATGCCCAGCTCGGCCAGACCTTCCAGCGTCGCCCGGAGACCGGCACCGGGCATGACGCGCACCCGCCGGAAACCCGCACTCCGCGCATGATCGGCGACGCGCTGCGAGGGCACCAGCAACGGCCGCTCTGCATGAGCGGCACCGCCGCTGGCGACGAAGGCGTCGACGACGTCCGCGCTCGTCGCGACGACCGCGGCGACGTCGTCGGGCGCCGGTAGCTCGGCCCGGAGCGCCCGTCGGGCGTAGACGACGAGATGCTCGACCCGCATGCCACGCGCCTCGAGCGCTCGGGCCATGGTCTCGCGGCCGCCCTCACCACGCACCAGCAGTACGCGCTGGACACCGGGGGCCTGCAGCGGCGTGAGCTCCAGAAGTCCTTCCGTGCGCTCGTCGGCAGGCGAGAGCGCCTCCAGGTCCCACGCGGCCAGCGCCTGCCGCGTCCGCTCGCCGACAGCGAGCCATGCGATGCGAGCAGGATACTGTGGCCAGTGACGGTCCATCCACTGCATGCCGAAGCGCACCGCAGCCGGACTCACGAAGATCACCACGTCGAACTCGTCGAGGCGCTGGACGAGCGCACGCAGCGCCGATGTCTCCGGCAGGGGCGCCGTCTCGAGAACCGGCCGCGCGAGTGCCGGGATGCCGCGCGAGACGAGCCCCTGAACCGTCTCGTCCGCACCGGGCCGGGGCCGAAGCACCAGCACCGGAGCGTCACTCATCCGGCGCCTCCGTCCCCTCGCGCCGCGGCTTCCGTCGCCGCGATGGCCGCCTCGAGGACCGGGCCCGCGCCGGCTTCCAGGAGCCGCTCGGCACAGGCGGCACCGACGGCTTCCGGATCCGTTCCTGCGGCGCTGGCACGCACCAGCTCGCGACCGTCGAGGCTGGTCACCAGGGCCTCGAGCGTGATGCGGTCGCCGTCGAGGAGCGCATGGGCGGCGAGCGGCACGGAGCAGCTGCCGCCGAGGCGCCGGCTCACCTCGCGCTCCGCGCGCACGCAGCGCGCGGTGCCCTCGTGGCCGAGCGGCGCGAGGGCGGCGCGGACCACCTCGTCGTCGCCACGGCACTCGATACCGACGGCGCCCTGACCGCCGGCGGGCAGGAACTCGGGCGGTGCGAGGCGACTGGTGATGCGGTCGGCGAGGCCGAGGCGCTCGAGGCCCGCGGTGGCGAGGACGATGGCGTCGAACTCGCCACCGTCCAGCTTCGACAGGCGCGTCTCGACGTTGCCGCGCACCGGCGCGGTCGTGATGTCCGGTCGCAGGGCCTTCACCTGGCTCGAGCGCCGGAGGCTCGCCGTCCCCACGTGCGCCCCCTGCGGCAGCTCCGTCAGCGTCGTCGCGTCGACGCCGGCGCGGACCACGAGCGCATCGGTCGGATCCGCACGCTCGCAGATCTCCGCCAGCACGAGCCCCTCCGGGAAGCTCACCGGCACGTCCTTCATGGAATGCACCGCGATGTCCGCGCTGCCGTCCAGCAGCGCCGTCTCGAGTTCCTTGACGAACCAGCCCTTGCCGCCGATCTCGGACAGGGGCGCCGACAGGAAACGGTCACCGCGGGTCTTCATCTCGACCAGCTCGACCCCGAGGCCGGGATGTGCATCCTGCAGACGATCACGGACCCAGTGGGCCTGCCAGAGGGCCAGGTTCGAGGAGCGCGTGGCGATACGAATGGTGCGAGCGGACATCGGGACTCCGGCGGCTGCGGTGTGCGGGGAGGCCCCGCGGTTTCGGTCGGATCAGCGGGACTGTCAGAGGGACTGAATGAAGCGCCGGAGACCCGAAACGTGGCGCCGCGAGACGTCGAGGCGGTCGTCGATGCCGCGCAGGCGCACCTGATAGTGGCCCTGGGAATCGCGCTCGAGGCCCTCGCGGAACTTGACG
>JAZBPO010000165.1:0-8185 GCA_036351675.1 Pseudomonadales bacterium | reverse complement strand
TCCGAGGTCTCGGCGCCGAGACCACGAACTCGATCGACCAGCACGGGCGCCTGAAGACGAGCCAGTTGAGCCGCGAGATCGACGCAGGTGACGAGATCGGCGACCTCGCCCGCAGTGTCTCGAACATGCTGTCCAAGCTTCATCAGCACAATCGCTTTCTCGAGAACATGCCGCGCACGCTGCGCCACGAGATCAACAACCCGCTGAACACCCTGTCCACGTCACTCCAGAACCTCGAGAACGAGCGACCCGATCTCGCCTACAACAAGTACCTCGAGGCGGCGCGCCGCGGCGTCATGCGCATCGGCGCGATCGTCCAGAACCTCGCCGACGCCGCGAATCTCGAGGAATCCCTCGATGCGGAGGAACTCGAGGAACTGGACATCGAGCAGCTGCTCTCGAACTACGTCTACAACTGCGCGACCGTGCACCCGGACTGCGACTTCATCTTCCGGGGAGCCGCCCGCGAGGTCCGGGCGGAAGTCGCGGACTACCGGATCGAGCAGCTCCTCGACAAGATCATCGACAACGCCGTCGACTTCCACACGCCCGGCACGCCGATCCGCGTACTGCTCGACGTGAAGCGCGAGACCCTCGAGATCACGGTGGCGAACGAAGGTCCCACCCTCGACCCGGAGATCGCCGGCAATCTGTTCGATTCCATGGTGTCGGGCCGCGCCGGCAGCCCCGACAACCGTCTCCACTTCGGACTCGGACTCTACGTCGTCCGCGTCATCGCAGAGCGCCACGGCGGCAGCGTGCGTGCGACCAACCTGCCGAACGGCAGGGGCGTCGCCATCACCGTGACGCTGCCACTGGCGCAGCCGACGCAACAGACGGTGCGCCTGCGCGCCACGGCCTGACGGCGCTGCCTCACGGGGCGCCGGAGGCGCCTGACTTCGCTCACGGGCACACGC
This sequence comes from Pseudomonadales bacterium, assembly GCA_036351675.1. Taxonomy (GTDB): domain Bacteria; phylum Pseudomonadota; class Gammaproteobacteria; order Pseudomonadales; family Azotimanducaceae; genus JAZBPO01. Next base: position 7,268 of record JAZBPO010000165.1, on the reverse strand, counting down.
AACGGGAGTTCCCATGCCCGACGGACCCACTTTCGACCGCTTCCCGGAAGCATCGAGCGCCCTCGTCGTGGGCGCGAGCGGCGGCATCGGCGGCGCCGTCGCCACCGCCCTCGAACGCGCGCCGCGCTTCGCCAGCGTACTGCGCACGGCACGCCATCCGAGTGCCGGAGAGATGGCCCTCGACCTCACGGACGACGCCTCCATCGCGAGCTGTGCAGCACAGATCGCGGCGTCCGTCGACAGCCTCGAGCTGGTCGTGATCTGCGCCGGTCTGCTCCACGACGAAACGCTCGGCGTCACCCCGGAGAAGCGTCTGAAGGAGCTGTCCCGCGACGCGCTGCACCGAAGCTTCGACGTCAACGCGGTCGGCCCGCTGCTGCTCGCGCGCGCCCTCGCCCCGCTGCTGCCTCGGCGCGAGCACTGCGTCTGGGCGACGCTCTCGGCCCGGGTCGGCAGCATCGGCGACAACGGCCTCGGCGGCTGGTACGCCTATCGCGGGGCGAAGGCGGCGCAGAACATGTTCACCCGCAACCTCGCCATCGAACTCGGGCGGCGCCATCGCGGTCTGGTCTGCGTCGGCCTCCATCCGGGCACCGTGGCCACGGGATTGTCAGCGCCCTTCCGCGCACCGGAGGCGGAAGGCGTGGTCACGCCGCAGCAGGCCGCGAGCAACCTGCTCGCCGTCGTGGAAGGGCTGGAAGCGGGCGACACGGGCAGCTTCCGCGCCTGGGACGGCAGCGAGATCCCCTGGTGAGCGGCGATCGATGAGCGAACCCTGGACGCCGCCTCACGACGGCGTGATCGCCGTCGACGCACTCCCGCTGCCCGAACTCGTCGCGCGCGCTCGCGCCTGCACGCTGTGCGCGCCGCACCTGCCTCTCGGTCCCCGGCCCGTGCTGAGCCTGGAACCGGACGCTCGGGTGCTCATCGTCGGGCACGCGCCGGGTACGCGCGTGCACGAGACGGGGATCGCCTGGAACGACCCGAGCGGTGACCGGCTGCGGGAGTGGCTCGATGTCGATCGCGACACCTTCTACGACGCGCATCGCTTCGCGATCGTACCGACCGGTCTCTGCTATCCGGGCCGCGCCGGCGGTGGTGACGCGCCACCTCGGCCCGAATGCGCGCCACGCTGGCACCCGCCGCTGCGCGCGGCGCTGCCCGAACTGCGCCTGACGCTCCTGCTCGGAGCTCATGCGCAGGCCTACTACCTCGGTCCGTCCCGGGGCACGCTCAGTGATCGCGTGCGCGCATGGCGTGAGCTGCCACCGCATTGGTTCCCGCTGCCCCACCCCTCGCCCCGCAATCGGCGCTGGCTCTCGCAGCGTCCCTGGTTCGAGGCGGAGATCGTGCCGGCGCTGCGCGCCGCCGTGGCAGCGGCGCTCAGGTCCGCCTGAAGTCAGCGTCCGCGACGAGGGCCCCGTCGCAGGCGACGCGGCCCTGCTGGGAGAGATGGATGACGGCCGCGAACACGGAACGTCCCGCGGCCGGATACATGAACTCCGGCAGCCCCGCGTACATGCGCGGCACCATGTCCGCGATGCGCGTGATGCCGTCGTCGATGCAGGCGAGGATCTGCGCCTCGCGCTCCTCGCGATGGGCGATGTAGGCCTCGACGTGTGCCTTCGGCTCGGTGATCGCGGGGCCGTGCGTCGGCCAGTAGACGGCATCGTCCCGTTCGAGCAGCAGCCGCAGTGACGCCATGTAGTCCTGCATGTCGCCGTCAGGAGGCGAGATCACACTCGTGGACCAGCCCATGACGTGGTCACCGGTGAAGAGTGCCCGCTCCTCGCGGAGCTGATAGCACATGTGGTTCGAGGTATGGCCGGGCGTGTAGACGCACTCCACCGAGAAGCCGTCCGCCTCGATGACGTCGCCGTGATCGACGCGCACGTCGGGGGAGAAGTCCGTATCCGCGCTCTCCTCGATCTTGACGTGATCGTCGCCCACGGCCGCCGCGTGGCGGCCGGCTCCATGGGGCCCGAAGGCGTAGGTCGGCGCGTCGGTGAACTCGCGCAGCGCCCGGCAGGCGGGCGAGTGATCCATGTGGCAGTGGGTGACGAGAATGTGGCTGATCTCCTCGCCGGCGAGCGCCGTACGCAGCGCCTCGACGTGCTCCGGCAGATCCGGTCCCGGGTCGATCACGGCCACCCGCCCTTCGCCGAGGATGTAGGTGCCGGTGCCGTGAAAGGTGAAGGGGCTCGGGTTGTTCGCGATGACGCGGCGGATGCGCGGCGAGAGCCGGTCGACGGCACCGTACTCGAACTCCATCTCCCTGCGATAAGGGATGGTGACACCCATGGGGAACTGCTCCTGTCGGTGGGAGTGGACCGGGTCAGCTGCGGGCGTGGACCCAGGCGGCGATCAGGTCCGCGACGGTGTCGCGGGCATCGTGGGGATCTTCCAGATAATGATCGCCGGGCACCATCTCCAGCGCGCGGTCCTCGCTGCCGAGGTGATCGTGGATGGCCTGCGCGTCGGAGGGAAACACGCCCGTGTCCGCATCGGACTGCACCACGAGCGCGGGGACGTCGATGCGTTCGAGGTGCGGCGCGCCACGACACCAGGAATCCTCCAGACTCCACATGGAGAGCCAGGTGCGGAGCGTGCACAGCGCACCGATGTTCATGGGCCCGAAATTGGCGCGCCGCGGGTCACCCGCGTAGCAGCGGTTCGGCCGCCGCTTCGAGGGATCGAGGCCGGGATCCATGAACCGCAGATCGGCCCAGATCCGGTGGATCAGGAAGGTCCGGTCCGCTACGCCGTGCTCCGCGAGGCGGCCGAGTTCCGCTCGGGCCCAGGCGCTGATGCGGTGGTTCCGGGCGACCTGCCCCGCCCGGTAGGCGGTCACGAAGTCCGCGGCGTAGGGAGGACCACGATCGGACCGGAAGGGATCGAGCTCCGGGTCGACCGCGAGCGGATCGGTCTCGTCGACGACGGAGGCGTCCATCCAGGCGGTCATCACTTCGGGACGGCCGCCGTGCGCGTTGAGCGACACGTAGAGATCGGCAGGCGGTAGATCGTCGAGCGCGGGCGGCAGCTGCAGACCCGGCGCCGCCGTCATGGTGACGCCGCGTGCCTGGGACTGATAGGCCGCCATCAGCGAACCGCCGCCGGAGTTGCCAAGCAGCACGATGCACTCGGCGCCGGCCTCCTCCCGCAGCCAGCGCACCCCCTCGCCGATCTCGACCAGGGCCTGGTCGAGAAGGAAGTAGGCCTCGTTGCCACGGTAGCGCGTGTTCCAGCCGAGAAAGCCGAAACCGCGCCGCGCCAGGAGCGGGCCGAGGTAGTGCTCGGAGAAGTCGACGTTGTAGTGCGTGGCGATGAACGCGACGCGAGGCCGCGTGCCCGCGGGTCGATGCCAGAGGCCCTGGCACGGATTGAATCCGGCACCGTTGCGACGGCTCACGGGGGAGGTGCAGCTCACCCATTCGCGCAGGATGTCGTTCACGGGACGATCAGACGTCCGCGGAGACGAGTCGCCGCGCCTCCGCGCGATCGATCGGCATGCCACCGGGCTCGTCGACGCAGAGTTCCACGAGAATCCCGTTCGGATCCGTGAAGTACATCGACTTGCACCACCCGTGATCGAGATCCATCTGCACCTCGATGCCGGCGTCCTCCAGCCTCTTCCGCACGTCCTCCACCCGCGCCGCATCGGCGCGCAGGGCGACGTGATTCACCCACAGCGGCAGACCGAGATCGGTCGAGATGGCGGTCTTCAGGGGCTCCGGCTCACCCACGCCCCGCAGATGGAAGAAGGCCAGGCAGCTCCCGTCACCCGTGTCGTAGAAGAGATGCCGCACGAGCGCCTCTCCCATGCGCTGGATCTCCGTGTTGACCAGATCGAGACCGAGTATCTCGGCGTAGAAGTGATGATTCTCCTCGGGATCACGGCAGGCGAAGGCGACGTGGTGGATCGCGGTGCGGGTCATGGACACGGATTCTCCCTCAGATGAATCGGAGCGCGAGGTAGGCCGCGCAGGCCAGCGCGACCGTGGTGACGAAACTCCCGACGAGCACGCCCCAGGGCACGCCGTCGTCGATCGCGACGCCCTCGGCGAGCGTGTCGTAGCGGTCGAACATGAGCTCGACCCGGCCGAGGCCGATCACGTCTCCCGGCTCGAGCACCAGATCCTCGACCTGCTCGCCGTTGACGTAGACGCCCCCCGAGTCCGACACGTCGTGCAGCCGGCAGTTGCCGGGCTGCACGATCAGTTCGACATGCCGCTTGGACAGACTCGCTTCGTCGACGGGAATGTCGCATTCCGGCGAACGCCCGATGGTCAGGCGCCCCTCGAAGAGCTGATAGAGCGCGCCTTCGTCAGGCCCGGAGAGGAAAAGCAGTCCCGGTGGCCCGGCATCCGGCTCCGCTGGCCGGGGCTTCGGCGCTTCGTCCGGATCCATGACATCCGTACTCTTTCCACCGCCCCGCAGCGCATGGCCGAGCACGTGATCGGGCAGTGCGATGGGCTCCGCCGGCAGACCGGAATCGAGCGGGCGTGCCGCATCGATGGAAAGGTCGAAGTCCGTGATGCCGGGATCGAAATCGGGCTCCCGACCGCCGCGCGCCGCCGGCCCGGACGGGCCCGGAACGGCGCGCGCACTCGCTGCGCCGGCGTCGCCGGCGAGATCGAAGCCGAGATCATCCAGATCGAAGTCCGGCTCCACCGGCGGCAGCGGCTCCGTGCGGCGCGCCGGCGGCCTCGGAGCCGACTGTCCGCCGGCGCCGCGCTCACCGACGCCGCCGGTCCAGCCCGCCGGACGCTCCGGCAACACGAACTCGAAGTCGTCGTCCTCTACCGGGCTGTGCGCGGTGGCGTTCGGATCGGAGGAAGAACGCACCGGCGACTCGACGTAGAACTCGGCCTCGTCGAAGGAGACGCGATCACCCGGCAACAGACAATGGCGCGTGGCGAGCCGCTCGCCGTTGAGGAAGGTCCCGTTGGCCGAACCGAGGTCCTCGACCATGAGGCGGCCCGCCTCGAGCCAGAGCCGCGCGTGACGGCGCGAGATGTAGCCCTCGTCGATGCGCAGATCCGCCCGCCTGCTGCGGCCGACGATCACGTCACCGGAGACGACGAAGGGCTGGTCCCCACCCTGCCGGATCAGATGCCAGCTTCCGCTTTCCGTCATCCCCTATCCCGTACCGGCGAAGGCCCGAGAACCCGGCCTCGCTGCGCCCCCCCAGGACGCGCGCCGCCCTCAGTGACAGGCGAAGCGTATCAGATGCGCCGATTCGTCATCGATGCGCTCACCCAGGCTGACGACACCCTCGCCGAGCAGCGGCAACTCCTCGCGGTGCAGCGTGACGACCGGGCTTCCCTGCATGCGCACCCAGGTCCCGTTGGTGCTCTGGTCGCGCAGCACGAAGCGCCCGCGCCCGGAATCGATCACCGCATGGAAGCGCGAGGCCCTGTCGCTACTCACGACGAGTTCACAACGACTGTCGCGGCCCAGTCTGATCTCGTCGCGGCCGTCATCGATGCGCAGCGCCCGTGCGCCGTAGCGCAGCGTCAGCGTGCCGGTCGCCGCCCGCAGCCGCAGCGCGGAGGCCTGCGCGTGGACCTTCGTTTCGGCGCTCGGTGCCCAGAGCACCCGATGGATCCTGCGCTGTCGCGCGGAGCCCTTCATGCGCAGTTCGTCGAAGGGCCGGACGGATCCGCGCAGGGCGTCGTCGAGCTCGCTCAGCACTTCGTCCGTGGTGATGAGCTGGCCGGGACTGGCGATGGAGGTCAGGCGCGCGGCGATGTTCACGGTATCGCCGAAGAGGTCTCCCCGGTCCTCCAGCACGGGCCCGTGGTGGAGCCCCGCCCGAAGCGCGACGTGGACGCCGTCGTAGTCCCAGCCGTCGACGAGCTTCGCCACCGCGACGGCCGTGCGGACGGCGAGTCCGGGCTCGGGGAAGGCACACATCAGTTCGTTGCCGAACTGCTTGATGACCTCGCCATCGGCCTCGCGCACGAGACGAGCGATCGCGTCGAGGCGTTGCTGCAACTGCGAGCGCCCCGCGGTCGGAGATCGGGCAGGCGCGTCGGTTCTGGCGAGATCGAAGAACGCGACAGTGCAGGTGGCTCGGGGCATCTGTTCCTCGTGCGCGAGGACTCGCATGATCGACCGACGACCGTATCGGTCGAGAAAGGTGCTGCAACCAATTGACCTGAAAAGAATTACCGATCCGATTCCAGAAACGGCTTCAACTGTGCGACGGGGGCCGTGCCTTCTCCGCGCACGGACCCGACGCCGCGCATCGCCGGTCCGGCGCCGACATCCGTGTCGTCCGGTTCCTGGAACAGGAACCAGGCACCGCCAGCCGTCACGAGCGCGAGCCCGACCCCGATCACCACGAATCGGAGCGGCGACCGGCGCCGGGTCCTGACGCGCACGACCCGGGTCGCGCCGGGCCCGCTGCCCGCGACCGCGCAGGGTTCCAGGGCGCTGGTCCTGCGCCCGATCTCCTCGACCAGGTCCGCTTCGGCCTGCTCCGCCCTCGCCACGGACACGGGCATCGCGTTCGAGCGTTCGAATGCCTCCAGCGCCGCGACCGCTTCGGCCCCGGTCTGGAAACGATGCGCGGGCAGTTTGGCCATGAAACGATCGATCAGCGGCTGCATGGCGCCGAGTTCGGCGGGCAGCTTCGGCACGGGATCCTTGATGTGCCGGATGCCGATGTTGAGCGCCGAGTCACCGTCGTAGGGCACCTTGCCCGTGAGTGCCTTGAAGAACACCACCCCGAGGCTGTAGAGATCGGAGCGGCCGTCGAGCTTCTCCCCCGTCACCTGCTCCGGGCTCATGTAGTAGGGCGTGCCCACGACGGAGCCCAGCGTCGTGATCTGCGTATCGCTGTCCATGCCGCGCGCGATCCCGAAATCCGAGAGCACAGCGGAATCGTCGTCGCGGAAGAGGATGTTCTCCGGCTTGATGTCGCGGTGGATGAAGTGCTGTGCATGGGCGAAGTCGAGGGCGCCCGCGATCTCCCTGGTCACGCGGAAGGCCGTCGCGATGTCGACGCCCTCCTCCAGCCGGTCGTTGAGTTCGCCGCCGGTGACCAGCTCCATCACGAGGTAGTGGTGCTGACCCGTGAGTCCGACGTCGTGGACGCGGATGATGTGCGGATGATCGAGCTTGGCGACGATGCGGGACTCGCGCCGGAAACGTCGCGAGAAGGTCTCGTCATGGAGCATCTCCGGATCCATGACCTTCACCGCGACCTCGCGCCCGGATCGCTCCTCGATCGCGAGATACACGGTGGCCATGCCGCCGCGCCC
>JAZBPO010000164.1:0-3115 GCA_036351675.1 Pseudomonadales bacterium | reverse complement strand
TCGGTGAACGGCGTCGTTTTGCTCGGCGCAACGGCCGACATCAAGCCGCTCAAGGAGCGCGATCCGACAGTGGCGAGCTTCCTCGACGTCGACAAGTTCTACGGGGGCTACGCACGCCTCGGGTTCAGCTACCCGATCGTCCCGGGAGGCTGCCTCTTCAACGTCAAGGCGGGAGCGGATGTCGCAGGCTGGCACATCAACGGAGGCTTCGGAGGAAAGACGCGCGGCTGGCTCTCGGGAAAGGGTGGCTGCATCGTCACGATCAAGGGCGATCTCACGCTCATGGGCGCCGAGGTCAATGACGTCTTCAAGCTCGGCGGCTCCTTCTGGGTCGGCGGCGGCATCGGCCTCTGCGACGAGGATGGCTGGAACACGCCCGCGGACGCCCACGACGACGACTTCTGCGGCGTGTGCACGGGTGAGGTCGGGATCACCGGCACCTATCCCCCGGACGATCTCAACATCAAGGTCAAGGGTCCCAAGGTCAAGTGCTCGCTTTGAGCCGAGTGGGAGCGGAGACAGAATCATGAAGAGACGGATCATCCTGACGCTGACCCTGGGCCTGCTTCTTTGGGCGCCCGCCCTCGCGCAGAGCGACAACACACGCTTCCTCGTACACGCCGTGGCCGACGCGGACCAGCCGCGCGTCCTGGTGCGCTGGGCACAGATCGAGGGCGGTGACGACGTCTACCGGAACTACGACGTGCTGCGCCGCACGAAGGACGAGAGCAGCTTCAGCATCCTGACGACGCTGCCCGTCGTGCCTCTCACGACGGCCGTCGAGATAGAAGCGGTCTTCCTGGACCCGGCCAACGCCGACGCGCTCGGCTGGATCCAGGACGCGTGGGGTGCCGACTACGCGAGCGACATCCTCGTCGTCAACACGCCGCCCCTGACCGACGACCTGAAGTTCCGCCGCATCAAGCTCGCCGAGCAGAACTACGCTGCCGCGATCGCGATGGGGCTCGGCTTCATGGACGACGCCGTCGTCAACGGGGAGACCTACGTCTACGAGGTCTGGGGCCTCGACGAGCAGGGCTTCCGCGTCGAGCGCCTCGGCCGCGCGAGCGCGACGGCGGGCCAGCCGCCCGTGCTGGATGTCGTGCCCGCACAGGAATGCACGCAGATGCGGGATCCGCGCGGCCACGCGGCTGTCTTCACGCGCTGGGACGAAGTGCCGCCGCCGCGAGGCCTCTACCTGGCCGGCTACGACGTGCTCCGAGTGCCGGCGGACGGTGACGGCAACTGTCCTCCGACGATCTCTCTTGGCGAACCCGGCGTGGTGCGCGCGAACGCCTTTCCAGTCGAGCGCGACTCGCCGGGCAACGTCGCGCGCGGGGCGGAGGTCTTCCAGAACAGCTGCGTGAGCTGTCACGCGAACCGCAACACGATCGCCGGCAAGACCCTCGCGGACTTCGAGCGCCACTCGCCGGACTTCGGCAAGACGTCCGAGCACGTGGGTCTGGGACTGGGCTCCGAGGATAAGTGGGCGGTCTTCCGTTACATCGAAGAGTTCCACTTTCGCGACGACGGCGACGACACGCCGGCCGATCCCATCGCGATCGGAAACAAGTATTGCTACGTGCCGGCTCCACGCGACCTTCTCGGTCAGCACACTGTCGTCGGCGCATCGCCCGTGGCCTGTGAAGTCCAGGACACGCTCGCACCTGCCCCTCCGATGAACATGGCCTCCGAGCGCATCGTGCAGGGCGACTACGAGACCTGCCGCATCTCGTGGCGTCGCAACTCGGGCGCTGACGACGACACGGTGCAGTACCAGGTCTTCCGCGTTCCTCTCGATCAGCTGCCGCGCGCGACGCGCGACAGCGGCATCGTGCTTCCGCCGGAGGTTCCGCTCGCTGCCGTGCCCCAGCCGATGGGAGGCGAACGCGTGACCTGGGACGACGCGGATCTCAGCATTGCGGACGCAGGCGAGCCCTATCACTACGGTGTCATCGCCGAGGACGCGGCCGGCAACCGGAGTCGCTTCTCGAGCTGGGTCCCTTGCGTGCCGCGCGACATCGTGGCCCCGCAGCCGCCCACCCTGACGGTCTCGTGCACCGACGAGTTCGGCAACGACTGCTGCGACGACCGGGCGCAGGACACCCGCTGGACCGACGCGGGAGGACTCCGCGCGCTCTTCGTCAACTCGCATGAGCGCTGCCAGCCGCGCGTCACCTGCAACAAGGGCTCCGATGCGTTCGGGTGCCGCCTGCTGCGCGGCTACGACGGTCTCGACTACCGCGCAAGCAAGGACTTCGCGAACGATCTCGATATCGACTGGGAGCCGGCCGTCGACACCCGCCTCTGGGTCGAGGCGCAGGCCTTCGACAAGAGCATGAACCTCTCGCTGCCCTCGGGGAACGGCGTCAACTTCATCCTTTTCGGCAAGTGGCGACTGCCGCCGCCGCGCATCTCCGAGGTCATCCTCACGGGCGACCAGTTCAATCCGACAGTCAAGATTCGCTTCCGCTCGCTCAAGCCGGAGCAGCTCATCGGTTTCGTTCTTTACAAGGGCAAGCCGAGCGTGGCCCAGCGGAGCATCGGCGGGGTCGAGAAGGAGTTCGTGACGAGCCTGCCGGCCCAGAACCTCCTCGAATCGCCCAACCCGGGCAACAGCGATCCACCGGTGTGGGGCCCGCGGAGCAGCGCGCAGGCTCTCTCGGAGATTCCCGGGTTCGTCGTGCCGGTCGTGCCGGTTACGCCGGGTGAGTACCTCTTCTACGAGAGCTCGACCCAGCAGTACGAAATGCAGATCGACATCGGCGAGAGCGAGAACGTCGTGCTCTACATGGCCGCCGTCGGCTGGAGCGGCATCGAGGGCCTCTCGACGGGCTACATGTGGGACGGTTGGGTGCGCGGCGACGGCATCCTCCAGTGGCCGAACTTCCAGGTCTTCAATGGCCGAGGGCCGCTGGTCCCGCAGAAGTCCCAGATCACGGCGGTCTACGACGGGGTCAACGAGGTCATCGACCTGGACTGGGAGGCCTGGCCCGAGGGATGCGACACGGTCGATGACAGGCCCTTCGTGGTCTACCGCAGGCGTGGTTCGTCGCCGATCTGGAAACAGATGACCGCCCCCTTCCGCTGTGACGTGAATCAGCCCACGCCAGAC
>JAZBPO010000163.1:0-2621 GCA_036351675.1 Pseudomonadales bacterium | reverse complement strand
GGGTCGTCGTTGCCGGGGATGACGAACACTCGCGGAAAGCGGGATCCGAGCCGGTCGCGAAGCCGGCCGAGCCCGGCCAGCAGGACCTCCTCGAGAAAGTCCTCCCCTGCCCGCAGCCCCGAGAACGCGTGCGGAAGGATGTCGCCGCCGATGAAGAGCGCCTCGGGGGGCTCCCGCTCGACGCGATCGAAGAGACTCTCGAAGCGCGCCAGGCGCCCGTGCATGTCCGTAACGAAAAAACAGGAAATCACGTCATGCGATCCTGGGTGGGACGCCGAATTATAGAGCGTCTGCAAGGCTTTTCGCCGAAGGGAATTCGATTCACTGAGTCCGGGCACGTACCTCGAGGGGCGACTAAAATACTGATCCCGCGGAGTCAGTATGAAGAAGATCCTCGTCGTGCACCCCGGCACCGGCTCGAGCAGCGAGCGCCTGCGTTTCCTCGAACGCGAGGTGGAGATCCTGCGTCAGGGCTGCGGGGGCGATATCTCGAAGGCCAGAGAGATTCTCGCGGCTCACGACGGACGCGTCGATGCGATCGGTCTCGAGGGCATGCCGTGGCGACTGCGCCTCGCGCACGCGACGCGGGTCCACCCACAGGGACGGGATCTCGCGGAGAGCGTGCGGAAGACGCCCATCGTGGACGGCAGCGGCGTTCGCGCCGGCCTCGAGCGCTGGGCCATCAAGCTCGCCGAGCGCGCCCAGCCCGGGATCTTCTCGCAGAAGCGCGTCCTGATGGTGCCGGGCCTGCAGCACGTGGGCATGTCGGAAGCCCTGGGATCCCGCGCACAGGCGGTGCGATACGCCGATCCGGCCGTCTTCTTCGGCCTTCCGCAGGTGCTCGGCATCGGGACGCGCAGGACGGCTGCCTCGGCGGCTCCGGCCACGCTCAACGGTCTCGTCGAGCAGGCGCACACGGCCCCCTGGCCGGCTCCCGCGACGCGGGTCAACGGCGGCGCCCTCGCGAAGTCCTGCGAGTGGGCCGACATCCTCGCCGGCAACGGCGCCATGATCCTGCGCCACGGCCCGAAGAGCCTCGCCGGCAAGACCATCGTTGCCGACTCGCTCTCGCGCGAAGAGGTCAGCGAGTTCGAACGTCGCGGGGCGTCCATCGTCGTGACGCTCCTGCCCCCCCTCGATGCCGAGGAGGAGTTTGCGCGCCACTCGGCGGTCACGCTCGAGGCCTTGCTCGCGGCGCTGCGTCGCGATACCGAGCGCCCACCGGACGAGGATGCCTACCTGGACCTCATGGCCGATCTTTCCTGGAAGCCGGCCATCCGCTACCTGGACCCGGAGGACGCGGCCATCCACCGCTTCGCCTTCGTGATCCACCCACTCTCGATCAAGTTCATCCACAACGACCCGATGTACCGCTGGACGCGCTTTCTGCCCGACGGCCTCGTCGAGCGTATCGCCGCGCGGATGCCGCCGACCTATATCTCGACGATCACCGGCGGAGTCTCGCCGACGACGGGGCAGCGCATCGAGGGGACTCTCTACGCGCTGGGTGCCACGCCGCGGATCATGATGAGTCGCGGTGAGCGCGCAACCTATCGCCAGCTGATCGCGGCGGCCCGCATGGCCGAGAGGCACGGATCCAGGATCATGGGCCTGGGCGCCTTTACCAGCGTCGTGGGAGACGCCGGCATCACCGTTGACCGAGAGACTGGCATCGCGATCACGAGCGGCAACAGCCTCACGGTGGCGGCGACGCTCGAGGCCGCCAAGCAGGCCGTGCGCCGGATGGGCATCGAGGACCTCACGCGCGGCCGCGTCATGATCATCGGCGCGACGGGCTCAATCGGCGCCGTTTGCTCCCGACTTCTCGCGCAGGCCATTCGCGACGTCGTGCTGGTCTCGATCGAGCCCGAGCGGCTCATCGAGCTCAAGAGCCTCATCCAGCAGGAGACGCCGGGCGCGAGGGTCGCGATCGCGACTCACTCCTATGACCTGCTGCCCGAGTGCGACCTCGTGGTGACAACGACCTCCGCCTTCGGAAAGCGCGTTCTCGACATCTCCCGGTGCAAACCCGGGGCAGTGATCTGTGACGTTGCTCGCCCACCCGACGTGAGCGAAGACGAGGCGGCGCTGCGCCCCGACGTCCTGATCGTCGAGAGCGGGGAGGTTCTGATCCCGGGCGACATCGACTTCGGCTACGACATCGGGCTCCCTCCGAAGGTGGCCTACGCCTGCCTCGCCGAAACCGCGTTGCTGGCCATGGAAGGACGCTTCGAGAGTTTCACGCTGGGCAGACAGCTCGAGATGGACAAGGTCAAGACGATCTATCGCCTCTTCAAGAAGCACGGCTTCGAGCTGGCGGAGCTGCGCTCGCACGGCGAAGTCGTGACCGAGGAGATGTTCGCCGAAAAGCGCGCCGAGGCCCGACGTCTCGCCTCCGACCCCGAGCTGCTCGAGAAGACCCGCGCCGAGGTCGCCGCAAGGCTCGCCGAGATCCCCCCCGCAGCCAAGGGCGTGCACGTCGCCGGGAAACCCGCCGGCAGCAGCCTCGAGTGGCTCGGCACCCTTCTGAACGCTATCGGCCGTCGCGGGGAGCCCCAGAGCCCCTGAGCAAGACGGGACAGGCTGAAGCCTGTCCCCGCTCTCTCCAGGATCACCAGCGC
>JAZBPO010000162.1:0-10395 GCA_036351675.1 Pseudomonadales bacterium | reverse complement strand
TGGAGCTGCGCTCGTTGCCGGCCGCGGCGACGACGATGACGCCGCGCGCGCGGACCTCGTCGATGACCGCCTGATCCGCGGCACTGGGCCCGCCGCCACCGAGCGACAGGTTGATCACGTCGGCAGGGATCGCCGGCAGTGTGCCGGAGGCGTTCGGCAGGCCCGCCGCGAAGCGTATGCCCTCACGGACGTCCGAGGACCGCCCGCTGCCGTCGCCGTCGAGGACCCGCACGGGCATGACGCGCGTGTTCCAGCCGACGCCGGCGATGCCCGAGCCGTTGTCGGTCCGCGCGGCGACCGTGCCGGCGACGTGCGTGCCGTGGAAGCTGCTGGCGCCGCCGAAGGCGCTGCTGCCCGGGTCCGTCGGATCGGCATCGTCGTCGACGAAGTCGTAGCCGGGAACGAGCTGCCCCTCGAACTCCGGATGCGCCGGCAGGATGCCCGTGTCCACGACGGCCACGACGACACCCGGATCACCCTGACCGACGTCCCAGGCCTGGGTCAGGCTGATCGCCTCGTAGTGCCACTGGGAGGGCAGGAAGGGGTCGTCGGGTACGGCCTGCGCGCGGCGGATCCAGTTGGGTTCGACCCAGGCATAGGCTCCGCTGGCCGCCAGGTCCTTCACCGCGGAGAGCGTGCGCATGCGCGCGGCGGTCGCAGTCGATGCTGCGTTCGCGGCGACCTCGCGCCAGCGCGATCGGTAGCCCTCATCGATCTGCAGGACGCGCTCGCGGGTCGAGACCGCGAGGCGCTTGACCGGCACCGATGCGGCGCTCGCGGTGCGTACGCCGTCGTCGCGCGTGACCGAGGGGCCGACGACCACCTCGCCCGGCACGATCTCGCGCTCGGGCGTCCAGCGCGCGCCGTGCTGCGCTGCCGCGAGGGGAAGCTGACCGATCGTGAGCACGTAGCTGCTGGCATCGTCGGCGAAGGTGTCCACGGCGACGAAGTAGGTCCCCGGCGCGCCGTCCGGTACCCGGACGATCTCGGTTTCGGTGACGCCGATGGACTGGTCGACCGGTCCACTGCCGTCGCCTGCGAACAGGAACAGGTCGAGGTCCTCGCCGGCTTCGGCGATGCCTAGGAGGATCGTCTCGCCGCCGGCCGCCTCGAAGCGGTAGACGTCCCGCGTGTCTCCCGTGTCCTGCAGGGCGCCCTCGGGACCCGCGCCGGGCGCAGTCACGTAGCCGCCGATGGTCGCCGGATTCGGTACCGCCTGCGCCGTGGCGAAGTCGTCGTTCGGCCGGGGGGTCGTGAACCGGTCGTTGACGTCCGAATCGGCGACGCTCGACGACTGGATGGCGATGGTTCCCCCGGCCTCGAAGACCGTACGGACCTCGATCGTCGTGCTCGCCGTACCGCCGAGGTCGTCGGTCACCGTCAGGACCGCGTCGAAGCGTGCGCTGTCGGTGTAGCGGTGGGTCACCGTGGCGCCGCTGGCGCTGGTGCCGTCGCCGAAGCTCCAGGCGTAGTCGACGATCTCACCGTCGGCATCGGTCGAGGCGCTGCCGTCGAAGCCGACGTCGAGCGGCGCGGGGCCGAGCAGGCGATCCGCGCTCGCCCGGGCCACGGGCAGGGCGTTCACGGTGATGGTTCGGCTTGCCGAAGCGCTGGAGCCCACGGCGTCCGTGACCGTGAGCCGGGTCGTGAAGGTGCCTGCGTCCGTGAAGGTGTGCGCCACCGTGCGGCCGGCGCCGGTCGCGCCGTCACCGAAGTCCCAGCGGTAGCTCGCGATGTCGCCGTCCGGGTCCGACGAGGCGGCCGCGTCGAAGCGCACCTGCAGTGGCGCGGCGCCGCTCTCGGGGCTCGCCTCGAAGCGCGCGGTCGGGCGCCGATTGGCGTCGTCGGCTCCGGCGCCCGCGCCGCCGGAGCCGCCGCCGCAGGCGGCGAGGAGGAGAGCCGAGGCGAGCGCGGCTGCACGTCGAATTGCTGTCATGGCTCTGACCGGCTCCGGATGTAGGCCCGATGGTAGCGATGGCTGCGCGCGACGCCCAATGGGGAGGGGTGTCGGGCTGCCTGTTCGTGGACCGCTTCACGGGCGCGGCGTGGTGCCGCGCACGCTCGACGAGAAAGAACGGCCCTGCCACCCGGGGGGAGGAGGTGGCAGGGCCGAGGTCGCCTACCGGGGGGAGCAGGCGGTGCAGCTCACGGCGCTGAAGGGTGGGGCGCCGTTCGGTGCCAGGTTGCCGCGGAACGCGGTGATGAACTCGAGTCCGTCCACGTCTGCGTCGACCTCGAGCGTCGACGGCGCCTGCAGCGTGTGCCAGGCACCGCAGGACTCGCCCGCGTCGCAGATCAGGTCGTCGTGATCGGCGTCGCTGCCGGCGTAGAGGCGGTAGCGGCCCGGTGCGACGTCCGTGAGTTCGAAGTCGTAGCTGCCGTCGCGAGCCGTGACGGCCGTGCGGTAGAGCGCGCGGGTGTCGTGCTCCCCCGTGAGCACCACGTAGCTCCGGCCGGCATCGGCGGAGAGGTCGACGGCGGCGCGCTGGACGCGCACGGAGACGGTCACGGGATTGACGTCGGAGTCGAAGCGGATGCTGGCGGAGAACACGCCGTCCGAGGGCAGGGCTTCGCGATCGACCGAAGCGCGCCAGACGCCGAGCCCCGCATCGTCGACGGCGACGGGCGCGACGGTGAGCCAGGGCGCGTCTACGGTCGGTGCCGTCGTCAGCAGCGGCAGGGAACCCGCATTGCCGAGGCGGAAGTCGAGCGCGTCCAGGAAGGGCCCGAAGCCGAGGCTGGCGGGAGAGGCGAGCAGGACGGCGAAATCGCCCCCGTCGCCGCCGGCAGCCTGCAGGGCCGTCAGCACTGCGCGGTGCGCGTCGACGAGACCGTGGCCGTAGCGGTCGTCGCGACCGGTGGCGCCGAGGTCCGTGGTGAGCAGGCCTGCGGCGAGCCAGGCGTCGAATTCCTCAGGCGTGAGTTCCGGATACACGGACTTCATGAGCGCCGCGACGGCCGCCACGTGGGGGGCCGCCATGGAGGTGCCGGCGAGCACCCCGATGCGGTGCTCGGGCGCCGTGGCGGGATCGCCGTCCGCATCCTCGCCGACCGCCGAGAGGATGCCGTCGGCGATGCCGTCGCCGTTGACGTCCGAGGAGGTGTCTCCGCCCGGTGCGGCGACGTCGATGCTGGGGCCGCCGTTCGAGTAGAAGGCCGGCTCATCGGTGATCGTCGTCGCCGCGACGGAGACGACGCCGTCGTAGGCGGCGGGATAGCGCGGTGCGTCGTCGGCGTCGTTGCCGGCCGCCGCGACGACGATGATGCCCCGGGCGCGCACCTCCTCGATGGCCCGGCGCTCGGCCTCGCTGAAGGCGGGGGAGCCGAGGGAGAGATTGACGATGTCGGCCGGCCGCTGCGGGAGCTCGCCGGTCGCGTTCGGCAGGCCGGCGGCGTAGCGGAGCGCCTCCACGAGATCGGCGCTGGTGCCACCGCCGTCACCGAGCACGCGCAGTGGCATCACCCGCGTGCGCCAACCTGCGCCGGCGACGTTGCTGCCCGTGCCCCCTCCTGCCTCGTTCGTCCGCGCGCCGACGATGCCGGCGACGTGCGAGCCGTGGAAGCTGGCAGCGCCACCGATGCCGCGGACGCCTTCGTCGGTCGGGTCCGCGTCGCGTCCGTCGCCGTCGAGCGCGCGCTCGGGGTCGCTGACGAAGTCGTAGCCGTCCACGAGTTTGGTCGCCGCGGGATTCTCCGGGTCCGTGAAGACCGGATGCTGCGGGAGCACGCCGCTGTCGATGACCGCGACGACGACCTCTTCACTGCCACGCGTGAGATCCCAGGCCAGCGGCAGGTGGAGGGAGGCGAGATTCCACTGGCTCGGGAAGTACTCGTCGTTCGGCAGCGTCAGCGGCCGGTGCAGGTAGTTCGGTTCGACCCAGGCGTAGCGGCCGGAGGCGCGCAGAAGCTTGACCGCCTCGAGCGTCCGGTGCTTTTCCTGCTGCGCTGCCGTGAGCGGCGCTGCGCCGTCGAGGCCGCCGGAGCTCGGCTGCCAGTACGCATCGAGGCTGGCCCGCGTGGCGGCGCGCTCACCGGCGGGGACGCGCCGCTGGCTGCGGAGCATCGGCAGCGCCACGCTTCCTGCGGTGCTCGCGAGCGCAGTCGGCAGTTCCGGCCCGAGCAGGACCTCGCCCGGTACGAAGTCCGTGGACGCGCGGAGTGCCGTGGCGGCGCCTGCGGGGGCCTGACCGATCGTCAGGACGTAGTTGCTCGCGGCGTCGCCGAAGGTGCTGATCTGGACGTAGTACTCGCCCGCCGTGGGCACGGCACCGAGCACTTCCGTCGTGCCCACACCGAGGGACTCGTCGATCTGCGCGCGCCCGGCGTCGTACAGGCGCAGGTCGAGATCCTCGCCGGTGCTGGCTATGGCCAGGGAGACGACTTCGCCGCCGAGGGCTGTGAAGCGGAAGACGTCCGAGTGATCGCCGTCCGCGTGATGAGCGCCGCCGGCAAGGCCGCGGCCCGCGACCCCGACGTAGCCACCGATGGTCGCGGGGGTCGCGACGATCTGGGCACTGTCGAAATCGTCGTTGCGGAGCGTCGGCGCGCTCGGGTCGTTCGTGTCGCTGTCGACGGCGCTCGTGGCCTGGATACGGATGCGTCCGCTCACGCGGTGTCCGGCGGGCGGGGCAGGCTCCACGGTGATCATGCGTTCGGCGCTGGCGCTGGCGTCGTCGTCGTCGACCACCGTCAGGCGCACGAGGTAGCTGCCGGGGGCGTCGTAGGTGTGGCTCGCGGTACTGCCCGCGGAGCTGACGCCGTCGCCGAAGTCCCACTGCCAGCTCGTCACCTCGCCGTCGTCGTCGTTCGACCCGGTGCCATCGAAGGCCATGGCGAGTGGCGCGGCGCCGATCTGCCTGGAGACCTCGAGCGAAGCCGCGGGAGGCTGGTTCGCGGGCTGCTTCGCGGCCGACGCGGTGCCTGCCTGCGGTGCGCTGCCGGCGCCCCGCTCCGCTGCGCGGGCGCTGCCCGGATCATCGCCGCCCGCGCCGCCGCCACAGCCCCACGCCAGCAGCGCGATGAGCAGCGGCGCGAGCCGTGTGGCGGTCGGGGCCATGGTGCATTTCTCCGGTGAGCGGGCGAGGCGCGTCGCTCGGCGCTGGCCGGATCGAACGCGTCATCCCGCTCATCGGCGGTTGGACCGAGCCCTTGACGACGGTGATGTGACGGCGGGCTGCGGTTGTAGGCGGCAGGTGCACTCGTAACGTCCGTGCGGCTGCCCTTCGAGGCGGAGGTGGCGTCGGTGCTTCGGACGAGGCCCGGAAACGCGAACGGCGCCACGCGGGCGCCGTTCGATGGAAAAAGGCGTGTGCGAGGGGACCTGAGGGATCCCGCAGCGCAGACAGTCGGAGTCGAGGGAGGGAGGGGGGAGGGGGGCTCGACTGTACGCACGCCTGAAACTGGGCGGTCTTGGAGTTCCTGCTCGACGACCTATGGCGTGCAGTATATGTCCAGGACATCCCTGGACAAATACCGATTAGTCATATGCGTGTCCAGGTTCTGGCCTGAACGAACCATGCCGGGGGAAATGGTTGCCCGCCTATTTCGTCAGACCCTCGACCTCGGCGACGTTTTCCAGCGCTTCCTCGATCATGGCGCGCGCGTGCGCGGTGATGCGGTGGAGATAGGCGTGAAGCGCAGCGTCCTCGGGATTCCGATGCTTGCAGTTGGCGCTGTAGGCCTCGAAGGCGGCGAGGCTCCCGACGAGCGTGACGAGGTGCTCCGGGCACTCGCATTCCACGGAGCGCGAGGCGCCGGCGAGACGCATGAGATCGTCGTCGTCGAAGCGTCGCGGCGGAATCGCCTCGCCGAGCTCGGGCCGCAGCAGCGATTCGTCGGCGGCCGCGAAGGCCGGCGGCTCCGAGTGGCTGCTCGCGCGGCAGGCGATTTCCAGCTCCTCCAGCGAGACGGGAGAGCGGAGGATCGTCGCGCCGAGTTCACCGAGGGCGTCGAAGACTTCGCGCCGGCCGAAACCGCACACCAGCACTGCTCGGCCCGCTGCGGCCCGGTGCATCAGCTCCCGCACCTCCGCGACGGTCTCCTCGTACACGCCCGGGTACTCGATGACGAGCACGTCGGGGGCGAGGGCGGCGATGGCACGCTCGAAGTCCGAGAGCTGCCGGAACGTCCCGAGCAGCTGCAGTCCCTGGAGCCGGTCGGCGCCTTCCTCGAGATAGCCCGCGAGCGTGGTGCCGAGCGCCACGACGCGTGCCGGGACGACCGACTCGTGGCTCTGCTGGAGCTGCTGCCGGGAGCGACTGTCCTGCTGCAGGCGCTCGCGGAGCTGCTCGTCACCGAGCTGCGCGACGGAGCTGATGGGGTTCCCGAGGTCGACGAGCTGCTTGATCATCGTCAGGCGCTCGACGTCGTCCCGGGTGTAGATGCGGCCGAGTGATTCGGTCCGCCGGGTCTCGACGACGCCGTAGCGCCGCTCCCAGGCGCGGAGGCGGTCGACGGAGATGCCCGTCAGTCGTGCCACGGCGCCGATGCGGTAGGTCTGGCTCTGCTCTGGGGACGCGTTCTCGCTCATCATGCTCGTCTGCGGGGACCTCTAGCCGCGGGGCCCGTGCGTTGCAAGTCGCAGCAGTATAAGCGCTTGGCGGGGCATGTACAGTTTTTGTCCGGACACGGGCCGGATGTCGCCTGTTCGGTCGAGCGTCCGTCCAGGTCGGCCTCGTCCACGTCTCGGGTCACAATCGCTGCACGGATCGATCGGGGAGAGGAATCCGATGGAACACAACATCTCGGCACTGCTCGAGAAGCGCGCCTTCCTGCATCCGGATCGCGAGGCATTCGTCGACGGCAGCAGCGATCTACGGCTCAGCTACGGGGAACTCGCGACCCGCAGTGCGCGCGTCGCGAATGCGCTTCGCGGTCTCGGCGTCGGCCCCGGCGATCGGGTCGGCCTGCTGCTGATGAACGGTGCCGAGTTCGTGGAGAGTTTCTTCGCGATCGGTCGCATCGGCGCGGTCGTCGTCCCTCTGAACTGGCGCCTGGTCGCGGACGAACTGACCTTCATCCTCGACGACAGCGGAACCCGCGCGCTGCTCTACGGCGAGGAGTTCGCCGACGTCGTCGCCGATCTCCACGGCAGGGGTGACCGGACGCCGGTGCGGGACTGGATCGAGGTCGGGGAGGGCGCACCGCAGAGCTTCGCCACGCCCTACGAGGTCTGGCGCGACGGAGCCGACGCGCTGGCGCCGCCGCTCGGCGCCCGGGGCGACGATCTGCTCTACATCATGTACACGTCCGGGACCACGGGCCTTCCGAAGGGCGTGGTGCACACACACGACACGGCGCTGTGGGGCGTACTCACGATCGCCGGGACCGCCGATCTGCGTCCGAAGGACCGCTACCTGCAGCCTCTGCCGCTCTTTCACGTAGGCGCCCTGACGCCGGCCACGCTCGTCATCTATGCCGGCGCCACGATCGTGAGCATGCGCAGCTTCGATCCGCGGCTCGCCTGGGAGCTCATCGACCGGGAACGCGTCACCACGGGCCTCGCCGTTCCGGCCATGCTCAATTTCATGCTCCAGGTGCCGCCGGAAGCGAGGGGCCGGACCGATTCCGTGCGCTGGTGCATGTCCGGCGCGGCGCCGGTCCCCACGTCGCTGATCGAGGCCTACGCGGACATCGGCGTCGAGATCCTGCAGGTCTACGGCCTCACGGAGACCTGTGGCCCGGCCTGTCTCATCGACTCGGAGAACGCGCTCGCGCGTGTGGGGTCCACGGGCAAGGCCTTCCTGCTCACGGACGTCCGTGTGGTCGACGAAGCCGGCACCGACTGTCCCCCCGGTGTCGCGGGCGAGGTGCTCGTGCGTGGACCGCACGTCATGAAGGCGTACTGGAACCGTCCCGATGCCACCGCGGAGACGCTGGTGGACGGTTGGCTGCGCACGGGCGACGTGGCGGTCATGGACGAGGACGGCTTCGTGTTCATCCAGGACCGCATCAAGGACATGATCATCTCCGGCGGGGAGAACATCTATCCGGCCGAGATCGAGGGCGTACTCCAGGCCCACCCGGGGGTCTCCGAAGCGGCGGTCATCGGCCAGCCCTCGGAACGCTGGGGCGAGTCCCCCTTCGCGCTCGTCGTGCGCATCGATCCGCAGCTCGCGGAGGCCGACCTGCTGAAGTGGTGCAGTGAGCAGCTCGCCCGCTACAAGCTGCCGAAGGGGGTCGCCTTCGTCGAGGAGATTCCCCGCAACCCCTCCGGCAAGATCCTCAAACGCGTCCTGCGCGAGGAGTGGCCGGGCCCGGCTGCGGAGTGATTCCCCGGCGTCCCGGCGTCAACGCGTCAGCAGCACGGACGCCGGCAGCTCCGTCACGAGCGCCGCGACGGCCTCCGGGTCGCGGCCGAGGGTGGTCCGCGGGATCACCAGGACCCGCGCATCCGTTTCCGCACAGGCGCGCGCTAGGACCTCGGGGCGAGGCTTCGCGCCCCGTGCGTCGAAGGTCCTGAGGGGCAGGCGCTCGGTCTCCGCCAGGGCCGAGGCGAGGCTGCGGGCGCGCTCGCCGCTCCGCGTGCCGTCGTCGACGGTGAGTACGGAACTGCCCGTGCGCCAGGGCTCGTGAACGAACAGCACGCCTCTCGGCGCGCCCTGGCCGCCCAGGGCCGTCCCGAGACGCTCGGGTCCGGCTCCGAGCCAGCTGCGCGATGCCGCACTGTGCAGCGAGCGGCCGACGACGAGCAGTTCCGCTTCCCGCGCCGCCTGCTCGAGTTCTGCCAGCACCTCACCACGGCGGACCAGGAAGTGATCGATGCGGAGCCGCAGTCGCTCGGCGGCGCGTTCACAGGTGCGCTTGATGCGTTCGGCCCGCCGCGAGAGCTGCTGCTGCAGACTCGCCGAGTCCAGTGCCGCGCGCCGCGGCGCCGGCCCCCAGCGTACTTCCTGGGCGCCGGGCAGGGCCGCGAGGCGGGCCAGGTTGTCGTCCTCGACGAACAGCGCGGTCACCTCGATGCGCTCCGGATCGAGGAGGGCGGCGAGCGCCTCGAAGGGTTCGTCACGGGGGGCAGCGGGATCGAGCGCGACGACCACGCGCACGGTGGGCGTGCTCATCGCTGATCCTCCGGTCCAGGTGGTGGTCCGGGTGGCTGCTCCGGCGTGGTGGCGGCGGCCTCGCGCTCGATGGTACGCGCGCCGGTGTCCTGCAGTGCCCGGCCCGCCTCCGTGAAGCGGGCGAGGCCCGCTGCGATACGGGCGTCGAAGCTGTCCGGGGTCCACTGACCGGCCTCGCAGGCGCCCCTCGGCAGGCCCGTCAGCAGCTCCATGGCATCCTCGATCTCCTCCATGACGTGCACAGTGAAGCGTCCGGCCGCGACGGCCTCGACGACGTCGCTGCGGAGCATGAGGTGGCGCGCGTTGTCGGCGGGCAGCAGCACGCCCTGAGTGCCGCTGAGACCCCGTGCGGCGCAGACGTCGTGGAAGCCCTCGACCTTCTCGTTGGCTCCGCCGATGGCCTGCACGCGGCCATGCTGGTTCATGGAGCCCGTGACGGCGATGTCCTGCCGGAGCGGGAGCTCGCCGATGGCCGACAGCAGGGCGCAGAGTTCGGCGACGCTGGCGCTGTCGCCCTCGATGCCGCCGTAGGACTGTTCGAAGACGAGCGTCGCGGCGAGCGACAGTGGCAGCTCGCGCGCATAGCGCTGGCCGAGGAAGGCGGTGAGGATCATGACCGCCTTCGAATGCACTGGGCCGCCGAGCCGCGCCTCGCGCTCGATGTCGATCACCTCGCCGTGGCCGAGTCGCGCGTTCGCGGTGATGCGGCTCGGCTGGCCGAAACCGATCTCGCCGACCTGCAGCACGGAGAGCCCGTTCACCTGGCCCGTGGCCCGTCCCTCCGTGTCGATCAGCACGGTGCCTTCCGTGATGCGTTCGTGGACGTCGCGGCGGATGCGGTCGAGGCGCTCTGCGCCGAGGCGCACGGCAGTCTCGACGTGCTCGCTGTCGATGCGCTCCGCCTTCTCCGCCGCCGCGAAGTGATCGGCCTCGCGGAGCAGATCGGCGACGCGGTGGGCGTGGGCGGTGAGGCGATCCACGTCGCCGGCCAGACGCACGCTATGGTCGAGGATCCGTGCCACGGCGGCGGCCGTCACGGGCCGCAGACCCTCGTCCTCGACCACTGCAGCGAGATTTCTCGCGTAGCGCTGTGCGTTCTCGGCGCTGCGCTCGACCCGGTCCTCGAGATCGGCGGGCACCTTGAAGAGCTGTGCGAAGTCGGGTTCGAGGGCGCTCAGGAGATAGTAGGTGCGACGCTGACCGACGAGCACGACCTTCAGATCGAGTTCGACGGGCTCCGCCTCCAGGGAGCTCGTGCGGCCGAAGCCGAGCTGCTCGCCGGCGTTCTCGGGGCGCACCTCGCGGTCGAAGAGCGCACGCTTGAGCGCCTCCCACG
>JAZBPO010000161.1:0-9804 GCA_036351675.1 Pseudomonadales bacterium | reverse complement strand
TGCGGCTTCGCCAACTTCTCGTCCATCGCGATCCTGCTGGGCGGGATCGGCTCCATCGCCCCGAACCGGCGTCCGGAGATCGCGCGCTTCGGCATGCGGGCACTGCTCGCGGCCACGCTCTCCAATCTCATGAGCGCGGCGCTCGCGGGCTTCTTCCTGGGACTCTGAGGAGCACGCCTTGAACACAGCGGATCTCGAGGCCATCGACTACGAAGCCCCGGGCGCGGACGAGCGCTTCGTGGCCTCGCTGCGGGGCACGGGCTTCGGCGTGCTCCGGAATCATCCGCTCGACGCGGCGCTCGTCGACCGCATCTACGCGCGCTGGACCGCCTTCTTCGCATCGGAGGAGAAGCGGGACTACTACTTCGACCGCAAGGTGCACGACGGCTGGTTTCCGCCCGAGGTCTCGGAGGTCGCGAAGGGGCACGCGGAGCGGGACATCAAGGAGTACTTCCACTTCTATCCGCACGGCCGCTGCCCCGAAGCCCTGCGCGAGGATCTGCAGCGCTACTACGACGCAGCCCAGGCCATCGCCGCGCGCCTGCTCGGCTGGATCGAGCGCCTGTCGCCCCCGGACGTCGCCGCGCAGTACGCGGAGCCGCTCGGCAGCATGATCGAGCACAGTCCGAGCACCTTGCTGCGCATCCTCCACTACCCCTCGCTGACCGGCGGCGAGACGCCGGGCGCGATCCGCGCCGCGGCGCACGAGGACATCAATCTGCTGACGATCCTGCCGGCGGCGAGTGCGCCGGGTCTGCAGGTGCTGGCGCGGGACGGTCGCTGGCTCGACGTGCCCTGCGACTTCGGCAATCTGATCGTGAACGTGGGCGACATGCTGCAGGAGGCGACCGGGGGCTGGCTGCCGTCGACGACGCATCGCGTGATCAATCCCGCGGGCACCGGCGAGGGTGCGCGCATGTCGCTGCCGCTGTTCCTGCATCCGCGTCCGGAGGTCGTGCTCTCGGAGCGCTACACGGCCGGCGCCTATCTGCAGGAGCGCCTCGAGGAACTCGGCGTCGCCTGACGCGCCCGGTCCGAGGACCGCATCAGAGTCTGACGCGGACCGCGAGGGAGCCGAAGTCCGTGCTGCCGCGCTGTTCCTCGAAGGCCTTCGTGCGGAAGGTCTGCGCGTAGGTGAACTCGACGGGGCCGAGGCGCGCCCCGAATCCCGCGAACACGTCGCCGACGAGCGGCTCGCGCTCGTTCCCCGTGTCGAAGTCCGAGAACAGCGGGCCGTCGAGCGTGGCGTCGTGGGCGACGGCCGCAGCCCGGAAACCGAACAGCGCATAGACGGACCAGGGCCCGGAGCGGCCCGGCTGGCTGCGGTCGAAGACCTGGTGCGAATAGGAGGTCGCGGACACGCGCGGATCCGAGAAGTCCGCCGCCAGGTTCAGGCCCGCCCGGAAGAAGCCGCCGACGAAGGCGTCCGTGCGGAAGGTGCCGAGCCGCGTGCCGCCCTCCGCGAGACCGTCGATGCTGAAGCCGAAGTCCTGCCGGTCGAGGATGCGGATGCGCCGTTTCTGCGTGAAGACGAGATCGAGCGTGACCTCGTTCGGGATCTGGGCGTCCCAGCCCCGGAACTTGTCGAAGTCGCGGACGTCGTGGATGAAGTCCTGAGCCTCCTCGGCGAGGCTGTTCGGACCCGTGGTACCGAGGATGAGCTCGGCGGAGTTGAGCGCCGAGTCGTCCCGCGCGTGCACGGAGAACCCCAGGCCCAGCCAGCCCGCGTAGCGCCGCTGCCCCGGCGGCTGCGTCAGCGCCGTGAAGTCCTCCGGGGTGAACATGAGTTGCGTGAGCGACAGGCCGTAGTTGAGCTCCAGCGTCCCCTGCTCGAGGCTCTCCTCACGGAAACCGGACAGCGCACGGATCATGCGCACGTCGGCCGTGGCCAGACGTTCGAGCTCGTCGCGGACCATGGGGACGTTCACGAGCGGCTCGCCTTCGGAGATCCAGGAGAAGCGCGCGCCGTTCGTGTAGTTGCGGTCCGTGCCCGCGAAGAGGTCGTTGTCGAGGTAGAAGGTCAGGTAGCCGCGGCGCGCCTCCGGCGCCGCCGACGGGGCATCGGCGGCGCGGACCGCGGGCGCGAGCAGGAGCCCGCACCCGAGCAGCAGCGCCAGCAGTCGCGTCATGGCGTCGTCCCTGACGGTCGCGGCCTCAGTACTTGTAGGCGTCGGGCTTGTAGGGGCCCTCGGTCTCGACGCCGATGTACTTCGCCTGGCCGGGTGTCATCCGCGTGATGATGCCGCCGAAGCCCTCGACCATGTAGCGCGCGACTTCCTCGTCGAGGTGCTTGGGCAGCACTTCCACGGTGATCGGCGCACGCTGGTTCTCCGGCTGGTCTGCCCAGCGCTGCTCGTAGAGGTGCATCTGGGCGAGCACCTGATTGGCGAAGGAGCCGTCCATGACGCGCGAGGGGTGGCCCATGGCGTTGCCGAGGTTCACGAGGCGGCCCTCGGAGAGCAGGATGATGAAGTCCGTCGGATCGTCGGAGCGGAAGATCCGGTGGACCTGCGGCTTCACCTCCTCCCAGCGCCAGTGCTCGCGCATGTAGGCCGTGTCGATCTCGTTGTCGAAGTGGCCGATGTTGCAGATCACGGCGCCCTTCTTGACCTTCGAGAGCATGTGCTTGTCGCAGACGTCGGCGTTGCCGGTGCAGGTGACGATGAGGTCCGTGTTCGCGAGCAGGCGCTCGTCGATGTCCTCGGCGCGGCCCGAGTTGACGCCATTCAGGTAGGGGGAGACCACCTCGAAACCGTCCATGCAGGCCTGCATGGCACAGATCGGGTCCACTTCGGTGACGCGCACGACCATCTTCTCGGCGTCGAGCGACGCGGCAGAGCCCTTGCCGACGTCGCCGTAACCCACCACGAGCGCCTTCTTGCCGGACATGAGCATGTCCGTGGCGCGCTTGATGGCGTCGGAGAGGGAGTGGCGACAGCCGTACTTGTTGTCGTTCTTCGACTTGGTGACCGAGTCGTTGACGTTGATCGCCGGGACCTTGAGCTCACCGGCCTTCAGCATCTGCTCGAGGCGGTGCACGCCGGTGGTGGTCTCCTCGGAGATGCCGTGGATCTTCTCGAGCATCGCCGGGTATTCCTCGTGGATCATCATGGTGAGGTCGCCGCCGTCGTCGAGGAGCATGTTCGCGTCCCAGGGCTCACCGTCCTTCAGGATCGTCTGGCGGATGCACCACTCGTACTCCTCCTCGGTCTCGCCCTTCCAGGCGAACACCGGGATCTCGCGGGCGGCGATGGCGGCGGCGGCGTGGTCCTGCGTGGAGAAGATGTTGCAGGAGGACCAGCGGACCTCGGCGCCGAGATCGACGAGGGTCTCGATGAGCACGGCGGTCTGGACGGTCATGTGGATGCAGCCGATGATCTTCGCGCCGGCCAGCGGCCGCTCGCCCGCGTAGCGCTCGCGCAGCGCCATGAGCGCGGGCATCTCCGCCTCGGCGAGTTGGATCTCGCGGCGGCCGAATTCGGCCAGGCCGATGTCCGCGACCTTGTAGTCCGTGAAGCTCATCCTTCGTTTCCTCTCTGGGTGGTGCGCTAGATGATGGTTGGGGTCGTGAAGCCGTGTGTTCAGGCGGCGGCGCGCTCGAAGCGCTGGAGCTGGATGCGGAAGCCGTTGCGCTGAGCCAGGAACTGGCTCGGCCCGCGCACGAGGCCTGCGGCCTCGGCCCAGCCGCGGAGCTGATCGGCGTCGAAACCCGGCCAGACGTCGCCGCAGAGTTCGCGCGTCCAGTCCTGACCGTGCGGACAGAGCTCGGCGAGAAGCAGGGCGCCGCCGGTGTCGAGGAGGCCCGCGCAGCGCGCGATCAGTTCCGCCGGACGCGGCACGTGGTGCAGCACCATGGCGCAGACGACGACGTCGAAGGGGCCGGTGACCGGTTCGCCCGGGGCCAGCTCGCCCTGCTGAAGCACCACGTTGCCGAGTCGGCGCTCGCGGATCAGCGCGCGGGCGCGCTCGAGCATCTCCGCCGAGACGTCGACGGCGAGCACGCGTT
Source organism: Pseudomonadales bacterium (assembly GCA_036351675.1). Lineage (GTDB taxonomy): Bacteria > Pseudomonadota > Gammaproteobacteria > Pseudomonadales > Azotimanducaceae > JAZBPO01. Next base: position 5,798 of record JAZBPO010000161.1, on the reverse strand, counting down.
CGAAGCGTCCGGCCAGTTCCGGCAGGAAGTCGCCCGGTCCCGGGCCGAGCTCCAGGGCACGGGTGCCGGCGGCGGGCAGCAGCTCCGCGAGCTCCGGAAAGTAGGCACGGGGATCGGCGATCTGGTCGCGCGAGGCGTCGAAGCGGTCCGCGTGCCGATCGAAGAACTCCCGGCTCTTCTCGGCGCGGGCCTCGTAGACGGCAGCGCGCGCAGTCTCGTGCACCTCGTCGAGGGGGCTCGCGTCGAGCTCCTCGAGGAGCGCGCGATGGAGCCTGCCGCCCGGGCTCTCCGCGGGCAGCGCACGTCGATAGAAGGTGTGGGTGCCGTCGCGGCGCGCGGTGACGAGCCCCGCTTCCGTCAGCGCCTTTAGATGATGGCTCACGGTCGCCTGGCCGAGGCCGACCATGGAACCGAGCTCGCCGACGCCGAAGGCGTCCCGTTCGAGGAGCCGCAGGATCGTCAGGCGCGCCGGATCCGCGCAGGCACGCAGGAGCACGACGAGCGGATCATCGGTGCGCGAATCCTGAGGAGGGCGTGCCGGAGCGGTGGTCATCGGCGTGGTGGGTCCGTGAGCGAGGGGCGGAGTCTGACAGCTCCCTGCCCGCCGAGGCAAGGAAGCATCGACGAACGTCGATGAATATCCGGCCTGCCTCTGGGACCCCGGAGAGCAAAGCGCTAGTCTTGCGCGCCCGCGGATCGACCGCGACCGGAACAGCTGGGGAGACGAGCACATGGCGACCACGAGCCACGCCTGGGTACTGAAGCGGCGCCCGGACGGCCGCATGAGCGAGGACGACTTCGACTGGGTGACCACGGAGCTGCCCGACCCGGCCGACGGTCAGGTGCTCGTGCGCACGGTCTACCTCTCCCTCGATCCGACCAACCGCATCTGGGCCTCGGCGCAGGATCAGTACATGCCGCCCGTGGAGCTCGGCGAGGTCATGCGCGGCGGAACGATCGGCGTGGTCGAGGCCTCCGCGAATCCGGGCTTCGAGCCCGGCGACGTGGTGCAGGGCATGTGGGGCTGGTCCTCGCACACGCTCGTGGACGGCGGAGCGGGCCTGACGAAGATGCCCCTCGCACCGGGCGTCAGGCTCGACGCCTACATGAGCGTGCTCGGCGCCACGGGCATGACCGCCTACTTCGGCTTCCTCGACATCGGCAAGCCGCAGGCGGGCGAGACCGTCGTCGTCTCCGCCGCCGCCGGCGCGGTGGGTCAGATCGTCGGCCAGATCGGCAAGATCAAGGGTTGCCGCGTGGTCGGCACGGCCGGGTCCGACGAGAAGTGCCGGCACCTGGTCGAGGATCTGGGCTTCGACGCCGCCATCAACTACAAGACCGCCGATCTCGACGCCGAACTCGCGAAGGCCTGTCCGGACGGCATCGACGTCTATTTCGAGAACACGGGCGGCCCGGTCACGGACGCGGTGCTGAAGCGCGTGAACCTGAATGCGCGCATCCCGCTCTGCGGCCTGATCGCCCACTACAACGAGGGCGACAACACGGAAGGCGTCCAGGGCCCGAAGAACTACCAGATGCTGCTCATGAAGCGCGTGCTGCTGAAGGGCTTCATCATCATCGACTACTTCCCGCAGTTCCCGCAGGGGATCGCCGAGATGGCGGGCTGGCTCGCGGCAGGGAAGATCCGCTACGACACGGACATCGTCGACGGCCTCGAGAACGCCGTGACCGCCGTGAACCGCCTCTTCGACGGCGCCAACACCGGCAAGCTGCTCGTGCGCTGCTCGCCGGAACCGGCCATTCCCGGAGTCTGAAGGACCATGAGCACCGCCCGCGTTCCGGCGTCCGCCTCGACGCCCGCACCCGAGACGAAACTGCCGAAGGTCGGGACGACCATCTTCACCGTCGCCTCGGCGCTCGCGCAGGAACACGGTGCGCTGAACCTGTCCCAGGGCTTCCCGGATTTCGACGGCCCGGCGGCGCTCCTCGACGGCGTCGCGCACTACCTGCGTGACGGCCGCAACCAGTATCCGCCCATGACCGGCGTACCGAGCCTGCGCGCCGCCATCGCCGGCAAGGTGCGCGATCTCTACGGGCACGCTGCCGACGCGGACGCAGAGGTCACCGTGACCTCTGGCGCGACGGAGGCGCTGTTCTGCGCGATCCACGCCGTGGTGCGTCCCGGCGACGAGGTCATCGTCTTCGACCCGGCCTACGACTCCTACGAGCCCGCCGTGGAACTCGCCGGTGGCCGCTGCGTGCACCTCTCGCTCGCGGCGCCGGACTTCGCCGTGGACTGGGACGCGGTCCGCGACGCGATCACGCCGGCCACGCGCATGATCATCGTCAACTCGCCGCACAACCCGACCGGCTCCGTGTTCTCCGCAGCCGATCTCGACGCGCTCGAGGCGATCGTCGCGGACACCGGCATCTTTCTGCTCTCCGACGAGGTCTACGAGCACATCGTCTTCGATGGTGCCGCCCACCAGAGCCTGCTGCGCCGCGCGGCGCTCGCGGCGCGCGCCTTCGTGGTGTCGTCCTTCGGCAAGACCTACCACGTCACGGGCTGGAAGGTCGGCTACTGCGTGGCGCCGCCGGCGCTCTCGGCCGAGTTCCGCAAGGTGCATCAGTACGTCACCTTCACGACCATCACACCGGTGCAGCTCGCGCTCGCCGACTTCCTCGCCGAGCACCCGGAGCACCATCTGGAGCTGCCGGCCTTCTATCAGGCGAAGCGCGATCTGCTCTGCGAGCTGCTCGCGCCTTCCCGGTTCGTGTTCACGCCCTCGGCGGGCACCTACTTCCAGCTCGTGGACTACTCGGCGATCACGGACGAGGCGGACGTCGATCTCTTCCGGCGCCTCACCGTCGAGCACGGCATCGCCACGATCCCGGTCTCCGTGTTCTACGCGTCGCCGCCGGATCAGAAGGTGCTGCGCCTGTGCTTCGCCAAGGACGACGCCACGCTGCGGGCGGCCGCGGAGCGCCTGTGCGCGATCTGAGGGTCACGCTCGTCCAGACGAGCACGCACTGGCACGACCCGACGGCCAATCGCGCTCTGTTCACGGCGCGCCTCGCGGCCCTCGAGCCGACCGATCTGGTCGTGCTGCCGGAGATGTTCTCCACGGGCTTCACCATGGCGAGCGCCGAGCAGGCGGAGACCATGGACGGGCCGACGGTCGGCTGGCTGCGCGAGCAGGCCGCACGCCTCGACGCCGTCGTCTGTGGCTCCGTGGTGATCGAGGAGGGCGGCGCTCACTACAACCGCTTCCTCGCGGCGCTGCCCGACGGCGAACTCGTCTGCTACGACAAGCGCCATCTCTTCCGCATGGCCGACGAACACGCTCACTACGCCCCGGGCAGCGAGCGCGTCGTGTTCACCTTCCGCGACTGGCGGATCTGTCCGCAGGTCTGCTACGACCTGCGCTTTCCGGCCTTCGCCCGCAACCGGCTCGACGACGCCGAGGCAGGCTACGACCTGCTCCTCTACGTCGCCAACTGGCCTGCACGGCGCGCCGCCCAGTGGCGCGCCCTGCTCGCCGCCCGCGCTATCGAGAACCAGGCCTGGGTGGTCGGCGTCAACGTCATCGGCGAGGACGGGGCGGGTGTGATCTATCGTGGCGACAGCGGCGTCTGGTCCTTCACCGGTGAGGCGGCGCTCGGACTCGAGGATCGGGACGCCGATGCGCGCTTCGCGCTCTCGCGCACCGCCCTCGACGACTGGCGAAGTTCCTTTCCGGCATGGAAGGACGCCGACGCCTTCACCCTCTGCCTCTGAAGCACGACGCATTCGGCAAGCACGGAGCACGGCATGACGAACACTGCACCGCTCGACTTCGAAGCCGCGCGGGCGGCGATCTCCGCCCCGGGGCAGCCCTACGAAACGCAGGAGACAGAGGTGCGCGGCGTCGCCGTGCAGACGTTCGTCCACGCGCCGGCGAACCTCGCGGCGCTCTACGAGCAGAGCCTCGCGCACGCGGAGCGCGACTTCCTCGTCTACGAGGGTGAGCGGCTGACCTTCGCCGAGACGCACGCGCGCGCGGCAGCGCTGGCGAGCTGGCTCCTCGAAGAGGCGCGGGTGCCGGAGGGCGCGCGCATCGCCATCGCCATGCGCAACTATCCGGAGTGGGTGGTCGCCTTCATGGCCATCACCGCCATCGGCCGTATCGCCGTGCCCATGAACGCCTGGTGGACCAGCGACGAGATGGCCTACGGCATCGAGGACTCCGGCGCGCGGCTGTTGATCGTCGATCAGGAGCGGCTGGAGCGCATCGCGCCGCGCCTCGAGGCCATGGACCTGCAGCTGCTGGTGGCCCGGCCGAGCGGTGAGCTGCCGGAGCGCGCCCGGGATATCGCCGAGGCCTTCGCGGCGAAGGCGGGAGCCGCGATGCCGCAGGTTCCCGTCGATCCCGACGACGACGCCACGATCATGTACACGTCGGGCACCACGGGTTTCCCGAAGGGCGCCATCTCCACGCACCGCGCGATCACGAGCGCCGTGCTCTGCTTCGAGTCGAACGCCGCGGCGATCGCCCTGCGCAGTCCCGACGCGGTGCCGGACCCGACGCAGCAGGGCGCCATGCTGCTCACGGTGCCCCTGTTCCACGTCACCGGCTGTCACGCGATCTTCCTCACCAGCTTCCGGCCCGGACGCAAGATGGTGCTCATGTACAAGTGGAACGCCGAGGAGGCGCTGCGCCTCATCGAGGCGGAGCGCGTCACGGCCTTCACGGGCGTGCCGACCATGACCTGGGAGATGCTCCAGGTCCCTGACTTCGACAAGTACGACACCTCTTCCCTGGTCTCCATCGGCGGCGGCGGGGCGCCGGCGCCGCCGGAGCAGGTCCGGCAGGTGGAGAAGCGCTTCAATGGCCGGCCGGGCATCGGCTACGGGCTGACCGAGACCAACGCCGTCGGTGCCCAGAACGCCGGCGACGACTACGTGCAGCGCCCCCGCAGCACCGGGCGGCCGCCCCTGACCGTCGAGATCGAGGCCTTCGCCGACGACGGCGCGCAGCAGCCCCGCGGCCAGCTCGGCGAGATCCGGATCAAGGGGCCGGTCGTGATCCGCGGCTACTGGAACAAGCCCGAGGCGACGGCCGAGACCATCGTCGACGGCTGGCTCTGTACCGGCGACATCGGCCGCGTCGACGAAGAGGGGTTCGTCTACATCGAGGACCGCAAGAAGGACATGGTCCTGCGCGGCGGCGAGAACGTTTACTGCGCCGAGGTCGAGGCGGCGATCTACGATCTGCCGGGTGTGCGCGAGGCCATCGTCTTCGGCGTACCCGACGAGCGCCTGGGCGAGGAGGTCGCGGCGGTGATCGTCGTCGCCGAGGGCGCCGAGTGGAACGCGGAGAGCGTGCGCGCGGAACTCGCGCCGCACATCGCGAAGTTCAAGATCCCGGCCTTCATCCGTATCCAGAGCGAGGATCTGCCCCGCAACGCCTCGGGCAAGTTCCTGAAGCGGGAGGTGAAGGAGACGCTGGTGGCGGAGCTGGGCCGTGGCTGATCGCACGCAGACCACGTTCCCGATCCTCCTCGCGGTTGCCGTGCTCGCGGGCTGCGGCCCGGTCGAGGACACGCGCAGCGCAGCGGCTGGCCCGCCCGATCCCGAGACCACCTACCGGCGCTTCTGCTATTCCTGCCACGCTTCCGGCGCCGCCGGTGCGCCGCGGCTCGGCGACGCCGAGGCCTGGGCGCCGCGCGTGGCCCAGGGCTGGGAGACACTGTTCGATCACACGCTGAACGGCCTGCGCGGCATGCCGCCGCGGGGCCTCTGCAGACAGTGCTCCGACGACGAGCTCGACGCGGTGCTGCGCTGGATGCTGGCGCAG
>JAZBPO010000160.1:0-11738 GCA_036351675.1 Pseudomonadales bacterium | reverse complement strand
GGTCTTGCCGAAGATGACCACGCCGGCGTTCTTCAGGCGCGTGATCGACAGGGCGTCCGCGTCGGCCACGTGGTCCTTCCAGATCGTGTTGCCGCGGGTCGTGCGCATGCCGGCGACGTCGTAGGACTCCTTCACGGTCATGGGCACGCCGTGGAGCGGGCCGCGGATCTCGCCGCGCACCAGCGCTGCGTCCAGCTCGCGCGCTTCGGCGCGGGAGGCGTCCTCGCGGAACTCGACGATGGCGTTCAGGGTCTCGTTGTGGCGCTTCGCGCGCTCCAGGTAGAACTCGAGTGCGTCGACGCAGCTCAGTTCGCGTCTACGGATGCGCTCTGCGAGCGCGAGGCCGCTTTCGAAGGCGTCCATGTTGATGCCCCTCCCCGGGCGTCTGTCGTCGTTCCCGCGGCCGAGCTTGCGTCAGGACGGCCGCTTGGTGGAAGGACTTCGCGTCACAGCGCGCCGATGAGCAGCAGTCCGGCGCCGAAGGCGATGCCCGAGACCAGGAAGGTCACGAAGGTGTAGCCCAGGACCCGGCGCATGGGCAGGCCGGCGATGGCGAGGAGCGGGATGGTCCAGAACGGCTGGATCAGGTTCGACCACTGGTCGCCGTAGGCGATGCCCATGACCACTTCCGGCACGGAGGCGCCGAGGCGCGCCGCCGCATCGACGAACACGGGTCCCTGCACCACCCACTGGCCGCCGCCGGACGGGACGAAGAAGTTGACGACGCCGCCACACAGGAAGGCCCAGAACGACAGCGTCTCGGCGGATGCGAAGGCGACGAAGAAGTCGGAGAAGACGACCACGAGGCCGCTGCCGGTCATGAGGCCCATGATTCCCGCGTAGAACGGGTACTGGAGCAGGATCGGGCCGAGCGTCGCGCCCGCGTTCGTCACCAGCTGCACGTAGTGCAGCGGAGAGCGCGCGAGCAGCAGGCCGGCGGCCAGGAAGCTCCAGTTCACGACGTTCAGATCGAGGGCCGGGCCGGCGCGGAGGAAGTGGCGTGCGAGCCAGAGAGCCGCGAGCGCGCCCACGGCGAAGGAGAGCATGCGGGCGCGCTCCATGCGCTGGCCCGGCGTGTGGGCGAGGTCGTCGTTCCGGGGCTGCGGCTGCGGCTCCGGCGCGAAACGCGTGGGCGAAGCCGGCGCCATGAGCGCGCAGGTCAGCGCCACGATCGGTACCACCGCCAGGATCATCGCGAGGTTCCAGGGCGCGAGGATCGTCTCCGTGACGGGGAGCAGGCCCGTCGTCGCCTCGAGCGCGTGGCCCGGCGTCGCGACCGCGAGCGGAGCCGAACCGGAGTAGCCCATGTGCCAGACGACGAAGCCCGAGTAGGCCGAGGCGACGAGCAGCGGATAGTCGAGCGCGAGACCGCGCGCGGCGCCCGTGCGGGCCACCTCGCGGGCGAGCAGGGCACCCGCGGCTAGGCCCAGGGACCAGGCCACGAGGCTCGCCGCGCTGGTGGCGACGGCTACGGTGCCGTAGGCCGCGAAGGCCGAGCGCGGCAGGTGGGCGACGGTGGAGAGCAGACGTTGCGCGGCGTCCGTGTGCGCGAGCGCGTGCGCGAAGACGAGCGTCAGGGCGATCTGCGTGGTGAACGCGAGCAGCCCGGACAGGCCTGCGCCCCAGAGATCCACGGCTTCGAGCGGCGCCGTGTCGGTGAGCGCGACGGCGAGCGCGAGCGTGACGAAGGTGAGGGCGATCGCGAACACGTAGGCGTCCGGGTACCAGCGCTCTACCAGGTGGACGAAGGGGCGGGCGACGGCGGCGAGCGAGTAGGGGGGCACGGGGGCGTTCCTGCGATCGGTCGGCGTGCTGGCCGGACGAGCGTAACCGCTCTCGTCTCCGCGCACAGCGCAGCCGGCCTGCCGGGCCCGGCGAGACCGGGGCTCGGCTATAGTGTCGCCGCCGCAGGACCGCCGATGGCAGCGATGCGTTGCGGGTGGCCGGCGATCCGCGAACGCGCTGATGGGATCGGCGCCGGCAGGGAGGAGCGAATGTCCGGCAAGTCCACCGTCACGGATCCGAAGGGCTACTGGAAGGCGAACATTCGCCTGACCGTGGGTCTGCTCGTCATCTGGTTCACGGCTTCCTACGGGTGCGGGATCCTGCTGCGCGATTTCCTCGATCAGTTCCGCGTGGGGGGGGCGCCCATGGGGCTCTGGTTCGCGCAGCAGGGTTCGATCTACGTGTTCCTGGCCCTGATCGTCTACTACTGCTTCGCCATGAAACGCATCGAGGCCCGCTTCAGCCGCGGCGATGCGACGACCGTCCCGAAGCAGCAGGGCTGAAGCACGTGGATCAGACCTTCTGGAGTTTCTTCTTCGTCGGCGTCACCTTCGCCGCCTACATCGGCATCGCCATCTGGTCGCGCGCCGGGTCCACGGACGACTTCTACGTCGCCGGCCATCACGTCCATCCGACCGTGAACGGCATGGCCACGGCTGCGGACTGGATGTCGGCCGCCTCCTTCCTGTCCATGGCGGGCCTCATCGCCTTCATGGGCTACGGCGGCAGCGTCTATCTCATGGGCTGGACCGGCGGCTACGTGCTCCTCGCCCTGCTGCTCGCGCCCTTCCTGCGCGAGTTCGGCAAGTTCACGGTTCCGGATTTCGTCGGTGACCGCTACTACTCCACCTTCGCGCGCGTCGTCGCCGTGGTCTGCGCACTCGCCGTGTCCTTCACCTACATCGCAGGCCAGATGAAGGGTGTCGGCGTCGCCTTCTCGGGTTTCCTCGGCATTCCCTTCGAATGGGGCATCGTCATCGGCATGGTGATCGTCTTCTTCTACGCCGTGCTCGGCGGCATGAAGGGCATCACCTACACGCAGGTCGCTCAGTACTGCGTGCTGATCTTCGCCTACACGGTGCCGGCGATCTTCATGTCCATCATCATCACCGGGAATCCCGTCCCGCAGATCGGTTTCGTCTCCGACATGCGTGGCGAGGACATCGCCATGCTCGCGAAGCTCGATGAGGTCGTTTCCGACCTCGGTTTCCGCGAGTACACGGGCACCGACAAGTCCACGCTCGACGTGTTCTGCATCACCGCGGCGCTCATGTTCGGTACGGCGGGCCTCCCGCACGTGATCATCCGCTTCTTCACCGTGAAGTCGGCGCACGCGGCGCGGGTCTCCGCGGGCTGGGCGCTCATGTTCATCGCCATCCTGTACACGACCGCGCCGGCCGTGGGCGCCTTTGCCCGGCTCAACTTCATCGACACGGTGAACGAAGCCACCTACGTCGAGACGACGGACGCGAGCAGCTACGCGGCCGCGGCCGAGCGCCTGCGCGCCGACGGCGAGAAGCCCGTCCCGGCGTGGTTCAAGACCTGGGAGAGCACCGGGCTCGTGAGCTTCGCGGACCGGAACGGCGACGGCCGCATGCAGGTGCGCGGTCCCGCCGCCCCGGACGGTCTCGAGAACGAAGTGGAGGCGAATCGCGACATCTTCGTGCTCGCCAATCCGGAGATCGCGCGGCTGCCGGCCTGGGTCATCGGACTGGTGGTCGCCGGCGGCATGGCGGCGGCCCTGTCCACGGCGGCGGGACTGCTGATGGTGATCTCCTCGGCCGTGAGTCACGACATCTGCCGCCGCACACTGTTCCCGGAGATGGACGACCGCCACGAGCTCATGGTGGCGCGCGCCTCGGCGGCCGGAGCCGTGGTCGCCGCGGGCCTGCTCGGCCTCTACGCCTCTCAGCTCGGCTTCGTGGCGCAGGTGGTCGCCTTCGCCTTCGGTATCGCGGCTGCCTCCCTCTTTCCCATCATTTTTCTCGGCATCTTCTGGAAGCGGATGAACCGGGAGGGCGCCATCGCCGCGATGCTGTTCGGCCTCCTCTCGACCGTCGTCTACATCTGCTGGTTCAAGTTCTGGGGCGGTACGCCGGATCAGTGGTTCCTCGGCGTCTCGCCGGAGGGCATCGGATTCCTGTTCATGTGGCTCTCGGGCGCGCTCGGCGTCGTCGTCTCGCTCGCGACCGACGCGCCACCGCAGGACGTGCAGGATCTCGTGGAGGACATCCGCATTCCCGGGACGCGCTCGCCGCACGGCGACGCGGACCGGGCGATGCCGCCGCTGCCGGCGGAAGGCTGAGGGGCGGCGGCGGGCGCTTCCTCAGCGTGCCGGGCCGGTCAGTTCGGCGAGTGCCTCCGCGAGCAGCTCGAAGACGACGCGCATGCGTCGGCTCGTGCGCAGTTCGCGATGGGAGACCAGCGAGATCGGGATCTCCGGGCCGAAGAGTTCGGGCAGGACGCAGACGAGGTCGTCGAAGCGTGCGGCGGCGTCGGAGGGCAGGAAGCCGAAGCCGAGCCCTTCCCGTATGAGCTGCAGCATGCACAGGCCGCTGGCCGCGTGGACGCGGAACTGCTCGGGCCGCAGCTCGAGCCCCTGCTGCGCGACCCCGGCGATCAGCCCTTCCGTGTCCTCGATGCCGACGAAGTCCCGGTCCCGCAGATCGGCGAAGGTGCGCGGCTCGCCGACCTCGTCTAGCAGGCGCCGCGCGGCGACGATGCGGCCGCGTACCGCGCCGACGCGGCGCGCGATCAGGTCCGTCTGCGTCGGCTCCGTGTGACGGATCGCGATGTCCGCTTCGCGCCGGATCAGGTCGCGCACGTCGTCGCTGGCGACGACCTCGACGACGATGCCCGGCGCCCGCTCCCGGAGCTTGCGCAGCATGGGCGGCAGCTGGTGCGTCGCCATGAGCTCCGTCGCGGTGATCCGCACCCGGCCCTCGATGGCCTGCGACTGGCCCGACGCTGCGAGGGCGACGCGATTGGCGGCTTCGGCCATGGCTCGCACGTGTTCGAGCAGTTCGAGGCCGGCGCCGGTGAGCTGCGCCTGCCGGTGCCCGCGTTCGAAGAGGGTGACGCCGAGCGCCTGTTCGAGATTCGTGACCTGGCGGCTCAGGGTCGGCTGGGTCTGGCGCAGGGCGCGGGCAGCGGCCGAGAGAGAGCCTTCCTCGGCCGTGGCGAGAAAGGCGCGAACCTGGTTCCAGTCGAAGGCGATGTCGTCCCAGTTCATTGATTCGTGCATGGGTGATCAATGGCGATGGGCATTTTCTACGCGATCGCCGTATGGCCGAATAGCGCTCATCGCAGCGCCACGACGACCGGGGAAGCCGCCATGACCGTCACGCCCGCCGAATTCTGGGATCGCATCGCGCCCCGCTACAGCGAACAGCCGATCGCTGACGAGCAGAGCTACGCCCGCAAGCTGGCTGCCACCCGGGCGCGGCTGCGCCCGCAGATGCGGGTGCTGGAGTTCGGTTGCGGTACCGGGTCCACTGCGCTCGAACATGCGCCCCACGTCGCGCACGTCGACGCCACCGACGTCTCCGCGGCGATGATCGACATCGGCCGCGAGAAGGCGGAGCGGGCCGGCGTGACGAACGTGCGCTTTCGCCGCATCGGGCTGGAGGACTTCGAGGCGCCGGACGGTAGCTACGACGTGGTGCTCGCCCTGAACCTGCTGCACCTCGTACCGGACCGTACGGCGGCGCTCGCGAAGATCCGCCGCCTGTTGAAGCCCGGCGGCCTGTTCGTGTCGAGCACCGTCTGCCTCGCGGATCGCCTCTGGCTCCTTCGGCCCGTGATCCCGGTCATGCAATGGCTCGGCAAGGCGCCCTGGGTGGCGTTCACGCGGTCGGAGGCGGTGCTGCGCGAGATCGAAGCGGCCGGATTCGTACCGCGCGAACACTGGACCCACGGCCGCGCGAGCAGCCTCTTCGTGATCGCGGAGGCTGCGGTAGGCTAGCCGCGTTCGCCCCACGGAGACGCCCCGCTCTTGCGTGACGACATCACCATCGGCGCCCTCATCGACGAGGGCATCTATCGTGGGCCCGTCGAGGAGCGCCGCGTGCTCGTCACGCGGGCCATCGACGGCGGTCTCGACCACTTCTTCGGCGCCGATCACGTCAGCTTCCACAGCGGCGGCTGGGGCGTGGACGGGCTCGTGCGAGCGGCGCAGGTCACGGCGCTGCACGACCGGGCGCGCGTCATGGTCGGCGTCTACCTGCTGGCGCTGCGTCACCCCATGCCCGTCGCGCGCCAGCTCGCGACGATCAGCGAGTCGGCGCCGGGGCGGCTCATGCTCGGCGTCGGCGTGGGCGGCGAGGACCCGCACGAGTTCGAGGTCTGCGGCATCGATCCGCGCACGCGCGGGCGCCGCACGGACGAGATGCTGGAGATTCTGGGACCGCTGCTCGCCGGGGAGACCGTCGATCACGAGGGCCCCTTCTATCCGCTCGAGCGCGCCGAGATCTCGCCGGTGCCGGAGCCGCGCGTGCCGATCTTCGTCGGCGGCCGCGCGCCGGCTGCCCTGCGCCGTGCCGGCCGGTACGGCGACGGCTGGCTCGGTATCTGGTCGACGCCCGAGCGCTACCGGCAGGCGCTGGAGACGGTGAAGGAGGAGGCGGCACGCTTCGGCCGCGCGGAGCGCTGCACGCAGCACGGCATCCAGCTCTGGCTTGCCGTGGACGACGACAAGGCCGCGGCGCGGGCGCGGCTCGGCAGGCGCATGGAGGCGATCTACCGTGTGCCCTTCGAGAAGTTCGCGCGCTACAGCCCGCACGGCAGTCTCGCGGAAGTCGCCGATCAGCTGAGCCAGCTCGCAGACGCCGGATGCCGGGTGTTCAACTGCGCCTGCATCGGGGACAGCGCGGAGCAGGCGATCGACGATCTCGTCGCGCTCCGGGAAGCGCTCTGCGGCTGAGCCGCAGCGGATGCGTCAGGCGCTTGCCCTGACGTCGTCCGCGTAGGCGCGCACGAAGGCCTCGGGCATGCGCGTCGGCCGGCCGCTGGCTATGGTGATGCAGACGTAGTCGATGGTCGCGCGCAGCACGGTACTCCGATCCGCGGGGCGGATGATCTGGAAGGTCCGCTGCGCGCGCAGGCGGCCGTCGCTGGCCGTGATCCAGTCACCCACGAGGAGCCGGTCGCCGGCGAAGGTGGCGCCGAGATAGGTCATGCGCGTCTCGCGCACGGCCATGGCGCAGCCCAGGTCCACCATGGTTCCGGCATCCACGCCGCGGGCGCAGGAGTGGGCCCAGGCGCAGTCCTGCAGCCAGGCGAGGTAGTGGACGTTGTTGGTGTGACCGAGTACGTCGATCTGATCGGGGCTGACGACCGTCTCGAAGACGAAAGGGTCGGCGAGATCCCAGGGCAGATCCGCCGCTCCGCCCGACTCCGGGCCCGTGCTCATCCGTCGCGCCGGGCTGGTCCGCCGACGTTCAGGCGTGCATGGATCTCGAAGCGCTTGAGCAGCGTGAGGATGCGCGGATCGTCGCAGCCGCTCGCTGCGACGATCTCCGCCACCTCCGCGACGCGCGCCGAGCGCTGGGCCTCGACTGCCGCCGCGACCGCGGCGGCGTCACCGGCCCCTTCCTTCTCCGCGCCTTCTCGTTCCGCGCGTCGGATCACCGCGGCGTAGGTGCGCTCGAAGCGTGCGAGGCGCTCGGGCTCCGGCGCGCCGCAGCGCGCCACGGCCTCGGCTTCAGCGGCGAACTGGTCGAGGCTGTAGCTCGCCTCCAGGCGATAGCTCGCCTTGTGCGCAGCGAACATCTCGAAGCCGAGGTACGCCCCGATGAAGAGTACGAACGGCAGGGCACCCTTCACGGTCGCTAGCCCTTGCCGCCCTGCGGCACTTCCGTGAACGGCACGTCCTTGTCCACGCGGATGTCGCCGGGCATGCCGAGCACACGCTCGGCGATGATGTTGCGCAGGATCTCGTCCGTGCCGCCGGCGATGCGGAAGCCCGGCGACGACAGCCAGGCACCCTGGAACATGCCGTCCATGGGCTGCTCGTCGACGAGGATGCCGCCCATGTCCATGAGGTCCATGCCGAAGCTGCCGATGCCCTGGAGCTTGTTCGCGGAGACGACCTTGGTGATCGAGTTTTCCGGCCCCGGCGTGCCGCCTTTCGAAAGGGCCGACTGGGTGCGCAGCTTGGTGTAGAGCAGCCCTGCCTGCTGCGCGTACCAGTCCGCGATCTTCTCGCGGACCGCCTTGTCCTCGATGGCCGGGGCGTCGTCGAGCTCCGTCTCGCGGGCGAGCTGGAGCAGCTCGGTGGCGTCCGGGCCCGAGGCGGAGCCGACCGCGAGGCGCTCGTTCATGAGCGTGACGATGGCCACGTGCCAGCCGTTGCCGACCTCGCCGAGGCGGTGGTCGTCGGCGATGCGCACGTCCGTGAAGTAGACCTCGTTGAAGCCCGAGGCGCCGGAGGCCTGCTTGATCGGGCGGATCTCCACGCCCGGCGCCTTCATGTCCACGATGAACATGGTCAGGCCCTTGTGCTTGGCCACGTCCGGGTCCGTGCGCGTCAGCAGGATGCCGTAGTCGCAGTACTGGGCGCCGGAGGTCCAGATCTTCTGGCCGTTCACGACCCACTCGTCACCGTCACGGACGGCGCGGGTGCGCAGGTTCGCCACGTCGGAGCCGCCGGCGGGCTCGGAGAAGAGCTGACACCAGATCTCCTCGCCGCGCGTCATCTTCGGCAGATAGCGCGCCTTGTTCTCCTCGCTGGCGAAACCGGCGACGACCGGGCCGCACATGCCGAGACCAATGGCGAAGGGGGAGACGGGAACGTCGTACTTCGACTCCTCCTGGTTCCAGATGATCATTTCCATGGGCGTGGCGCCGCGGCCGCCATGCTCCTTCGGCCAGTTCAGGCAGGCCCAGCCGTGTTCCTGCTTGAGCGCCTGCCAGGCCTTGGCGCGGGTGATGAACTCGGCTTCCTTCTCGCCCTTGCGCGGCGCCGACTCGCTCTTGAGCGTGGCGTTGGCCTCGAGGAACGCGCGCGCCTCGGCGCGGAACTTCGCTTCTTCGGGGGTATCGCTGAAGTCCATGGTGTTCTCCTTCGATTCCTGCCCGTTCAGTTGGATTGCTCGAGACGGCTGACCAGCTTGTCCTTCCAGCGCGGCAGGGCGCCGAGGTTCACCGACAGCAGCTTCGAGCGACGATAGTAGAGGTGGCAGTCGAACTCCCAGGTGAAGCCCATGCCGCCGTGGGTCTGGATGTTCTCCTTCGAGCACTCGTGGAAGGCCTCGGTCGCGGACACGCGCGCGGTGGCCGCGGCGACCGGGAGTTCCGGTGCGTCCGTGGAAAGTGCCCAGGCGCCGTAGTAGCAGTTCGAGCGCGCCAGCGTATGCGCGATGTACATGTCGGCGAGCTTGTGCTTGATCGCCTGGAAGGAGGCGATGGGGCGGCCGAAGGCGTAGCGGCCCATGGCGTAGTCGCGGGCCATGTGCAGCGCTGCCTCGGCGCCGCCGACCTGTTCCCAGGCGAAGAGCACGGCGGCGCGGTCGAAGAGCTTGTCGAGCTGGTCCCAGCCCTGGCCGGCGGTGCCGAGCACTTCGCCCGGCGCGTCGGAGAACTGGACCCGCGCGTGGCTGCGGGTCGGATCCAGGGTCTTCACCGCCTCGCGCGTGACGCCGGAACCGGTGAGGTCGACGAGATAGAGCGACGAGGCGTCGTCCGAGTCCCTGGCGATGACGATCGCGAAGTCGGCGACGTCGCCGTCCGGAACGGGGATCTTGGTTCCGGTGACCTGGCCGGCGGCGGCCGAGGTCTCGAGGTTCTTCTGCGTCGCGGCGCGCGTGCCTTCGCTCACGGCCACGGTGCCGACGAGTTCGCCGGCGGCGAGCTTCGGCAGCCAGGCCTCCTTCTGCGCCTCGCTGCCGAACTGGATCAGCGCCTCGGTGGCGAGATAGACGGAGGAGGAGAAGGGCGTCGGCGCGAGCACGCGGCCGAGTTCCTCCGCGATCACGCACAGTTCGAGATGGCCGAGGCCGAGGCCGCCGTAGGCCTCCGGGATGGTGGTGGCGGTCCAGCCCATCTCGACGATGGCCTTCCAGAGGTCGGCGTCGTAGGCGTCCTCGCCCTCGAGGATGTTGCGGACCGTGCGGCTGTCGCACTTGTCGCGCAGGAAGCTCTGCGCCTGTTCGCGCAGCAGGTTCTGGTCTTCGGAGAACTCGAAGTTCATGGTGCGGTGACCCTCTCCCGTTTCCGTGGGGTGTCCGCAGCGGACATCTCGGCGCACTTCGCCGTGACGGGCGGACACCAGACAGTCGCCGCCGTGTGCGTCCCTCGAGCGCGGCGGGCGACTAATTCAACGGGATTAGTCGTGTGGAGTAAACCGGGTCCGGCGGGGCCTCAGCCGTCTTCCGGATCGCTCCGCCCGCGCGTCCGTGCTGCCTGCCGCTCGGCTCGCCGATCGGCCATGGCGCTGCGGAAACGCTGCAGCAGTATCCAGGCGAGCAGCGCGCCCGCGAGCACGGTCAGAGCGGGATAGACGCGGCCATCGAGGAGGTCGGTACTCGAGGGCTCCGCATGCGCGAGCGCGAGAAAGAACACGCCGATCGCCAGGACCGCGAGCGAATGGGTCAGATACCAGGCGGCGAGGCCGGCCAGCAGCGGCAGCACCAGCGTGTTCAGCAGCGTCGGCTCGGCCCCGGGGCGATAGAGCACGAAGACCATCCCGATGGCGAGGAGGGAAAGCAGGCGCAGCGGCGTCGGCGTCGCCGGATCGGCGTCGTCCGGTGGCACCGCCTCGTCTTCTTCGGGCTCGCTCACCGGGCGCTCGCGGTTTGCCGAGCAGCGTCGAGCCGGCGTCGCTCGCGCATGATGCGGGCCATGCCGAACACGCTGATGCCGAACCAGAACACCTCGATCACGAAGGACGAAAGGTTGAAGTCCACGGTCAGCGAGATGCCGATGAGGATCGCACCGAGGGCGTTCCACGCGCCGTACGCGAGGCTGTCGGCGGCAAGGCGGCCGGCCTGCAGCATGAAGTAGGTGGCGAGGACGCAGACGACGCCGAGGTTGCCGACGAGGTCGTGCCAGCCGTAGTCGAGCGGAAGCTCCATGGTGGATTCCGAAGGGGTGGAGGAGGTGGGTGCCCGTGGCGGAGGCGCCGAACGGCGCGGGCGCATGCTAGCGGATCGGCGGGCCGCCGATCCATGGAGCCCGGCCGGTCAGTCCGGTGCGCCGACGCCCCCGTTCGAGGATCGGGTCGGTGGCTTCCTGCTCCGGGACCTCCGGTTCCGTGAAATCGGCGGACGCGCACAGATCCCACCTCGATGAGGGGAGCGCGCCGGAGCGCATCACGCAGGGGGCGGACCGCTCGCGGACCCGGGTCCGGCTCTCAGCGATTACGCCGGAGCGCGTGCGCCCGAAGCTTGGCGCGGTAGAGCGACATGGCGTGATATCTGTCGATCCGCTGGCTCTCGCCTGCGCTGTAGATGCCCCAGAAGCGCGCGAGTCGCTGCAGGCTCGACAGGCTGAACTCCAGGCGGAGATCAGGGTAGTCGCCGTCGGGGCCCGGCTCGGCCACCGTGAGGTAGCGCATGTATCCGTAGTGCCGGAACTGTTGAGCGCGGATGAGCTTCTCGACGGCCCAGTCGATCGCATCGAGGAACGGGAGCAGGCTGCCGATCACGCGCAGCACCGCCTTCGCTCCGGTGATCGCTCTGCCCGAGGGCGGCACGAAGGGGACCGGATCCGGTCCGTTCACGATCCGGTAGATCGGTGTGCGGAAGCGGTCGATCAGCCCCTGATCGCCGACGCGGGGTGCTCCGAAGGTGTAGCAGGCCCCGAGTCGCGCCGAACTCTGGTACCAGGTGGCGACGACCGCGAGTGCGCCCCCGAGGGAATGGCCCGTGACGTAGAGCGGCAGGTCCTCGTGACCCTTCAGGCGCTCGGCGATCGCGTCGTGGACCGAGCGGTAGGCCGCATGGAAGCCCTCGTGC